>NZ_JAACYW010000456.1 GCF_015356825.1 Catenulispora rubra
AGCCGAGACGCGATGTGTCAGAAGATAGGTCTCTTCTGACACAGCCCGCCTCGCTGTCCTGCCTGGACGCGCTGAAGGTAGTGAGGTCGCTACTGGACAGTAGCCTGCCAATTGCTCGCCCAGAACCTCCGCTCAGTTCCTGGGCCCACAGGCAAGCAGTCGTGACGTCCGACGGTATATTCCTTGCGGTCGCTCAGGCTCGCTTGCAGGTGATCAAGCGACAGATGCGGTATGCAACGCGGGGTACTGAGCAGCGCCCGGCTGTGGGATATGGGCGACCATGAGGGCTACGTCGTCGGTCGGGCCGCTCCTAGCAGGGCTCACGGCGGCCAGGATGTGGTCGCGGACCAGATCGACGGGCCCGGCGCCGGGCAGGGACGGGTTTTGGTCGGGACCTTGGGCCAACAACGTTGGCAGATTGCTGATGCTGCGCTGGACCAGGCCCTGTGTGTAGAAGGCCAAGAAGGAACCTACCGGGACAGCCACGGAAGCCTCCGACCAGCTGTGTTGCCGAGTATCGAGTGAGGGGCCGAAGGCTTCGTCGAGTGTTAGGACACACCCATTCGGCAGACGCAGAACCGGTGAGAGATGCCCGGCGTTGGCGTAAGTCAGGGTGTTGTGTATGGCGTCATAGACTCCGTACATCAGGGTGGTTCTGGACGCCACCGAGTAGGCGCGGCCGAGTGCGAGCGCTCGGCGGCTCAGGTGCCGAAGTAGCTCTGCCGGCGGCAGGTTCCGGGACGCCCGGGAAAGGACAGTCTCGCGCAGCCGTACCATGATCTCCATCTCGGCTTTAGTGGCCGCGTTCGTGCCGTTCATGGTGACATCGCCGATGACCAAGCCGATGCGGCCGAGGCCAAGCGGAATAGTGCCGTACCAACTGCCCCCGACTGCAAGCTCCTGTTCTCGTGACGGCGTCTCGCCAGCGGCACGGACCACGTGCGGCAGGTAGCAGGCTGCAAGACGGAGTCCGTCAGATTGGACCAGGGGCCTAGGCAACGCATGGCGAACAGCCGCGCGCCACTCTTCGCTGTGCTCTTCCGTCGTCCCTGTAGCTACCAACTCTTTCTCGATACGCGGGCCGGCGGCGAGCAGGCCGAGGGCGAAGCGCGTACCGACAAGCAGGCGCGTGACCGGCAACGCTTCGACGCCTCGCAGGATCTCATGGAGCTCGGCGCCCCACTCATCAAGTAGGCCATCGCGGACGGCTGCGCCAAGTCGGCGACCGGCAAGCCGCAGAATGGCGGCGGGCACCTTGTCCAGGCGGCCCCGGATCTCCTTGCTCACCAGTTCCCCCAACGCCGTACCCACCAGCCCGGCCATCACTGCGAGCGCCGCAACCGTCGAAGCGTTCATGCCAGCCCCACTTCTGGATTCCCGACCAGCCGCGGCACAGGAAGGCGAACCAGTTCGTTGACGCTAGCAAGCTCGCGCCCGGCAGCGTTCGCCCCCTCGGCACTGAGCCGGTACATGCGACGGGCCGGCCGTCCCTCTGCGGCCGGATCGATGTTCTCCGTCTCCTTGATCAGCCATCCGGCCTTTTCTAGCCGGGCAAGGATCGGGTAGAGCTTGCCGCTGGCGAAGCTTGTTTGCCGCATAAGGTCGTATCCATAGCGTGGCTTGGACACATCCTCAAGGAACACTTTCAGCACGGCCGCCACACCGAGAGTTACCCGGACTTCCTCCATACGTAGAAGTCTTACATAGGGTCTTCGATCGGTCCAGGCCCGGCGCGAGCGTTGCGCTGCTCCCGCATTTCGCGATCGCCGTGATGCGCAGCGACCGCAGGTCCCTACGGCGCTTCGGCCACGCCGCCCGCGCGCGGGCCGCTCGCGGCCGATCGCGCGGATCATCGGGCCCGGGTGCACGCGGCGCCGGTCATCGTTGCACGTGTCAGCACTCACGGGATTCCTCCGGCATGGGCTCACCGAATTCCTCCAAGGGACGGCGAGCGGAGCGGGCCGGTCGTGGTCCTTATGTGAACCGGCGGTTGCAGCATGAACCGGAGGACCACCTTGCCCCAGCTGCCGGTTTTGCCTTTGCGCTCGCCAACGCAACGTTGAGGACGACGAGCGGCGACGTGGTCCACGACGAGCGGACCGTGGGGAAATTACGTGAGCGGATCATGGCTGGCTGGAGGAATTGCATGAGCGCTGACACACGGGCGCCCACCGTGCCTGGGGGCAATCAGATGCCGTTGCCCCGGTGGATCCCCGGCGGGTGCAGACGATGCTCAGGGAGATCGACTCGATGGTGGGCCGGAGTTGGATCTGCGCCCCTTTACCGATGGCCGCTTGACCGCATCCGAATTCGCCCCTATATCAGGGTCCGCATAATCGCCGGTATGCCGAATGTCGCCGGACGGTTCGGGGCGCAGTCCGACATCTCGGCAGCCGCCGCCCGCGAAGCGGTATCCCCTGCCCCCGCGAAGACCAGCGGCTATTCCACGGCACCGGTCGACCCTTCGCCAGAAAGGGGTGCCGCCGAGGCGTCCTCCGAAGGCGACCGAGAGCCGGCCGTCGTCGATCCGTCGCAGCAAGGCATCTCAGTCCAGGGCGAAGGGAACAGTTCATGGATCGGCGGGAAGGTGGCAAACCGGTGGACGACCTTCTATGGATGCCAAAGATCAAGCAGAGTCGTCGTCAATGCATTGTCGACAACCCCTTCCAGGATGTCGTGCAGCGTGCTGGCGAGGGAACGGATCACGGTCGAGTGGTCTGCGGCGTTCGGCTCGGCCTCCGTCGCGTCGAGGATGTGCCGGCCAATCTCGCGGACCTGTGTCTGCTGTTCCGCGGTGAGGCCGAGTGCCGGCAGCGCCTGGACGATCGCTGCCGCGAACTGCCTGAGCATGGAACCACAGTCGCTTCGCGTATCAATGCGGCCGGAGACTTGGATGAAGTCTTGGGCGTCGATGGCGACGTTGCCGGTCGGGCCGTGGAACACGATCGAACGGTGGTCCTGTCCGCGCAGTTGCGCCTCACTCATGACGTCCGGGTCTCCTCCGTAGTGCTCGACGCAGGTCAGCCCCTGCAGGGTGGCTCCGGCACCGTCTTGAGAGAGATTGACGTATCCGCGGTAGGAGAGCCACCGCGCGGTGCGCCATACGTCGGCTTGGGTGACCGGAAAGGCTCCGAAACGGGATGCGGAAGCATTGCAGAACGCGCTGAGCCTGACGAAATAACCCTGTTTCGCGTTCTGCGAGATCCACGTGAGCAGCGCTACGCGCAATGCGTGTGCGTAGTCCGACGTGACGAGCGAGGCGGCATAGCCCTCCGCTTCCCGCAGTCCCGTCTCGCGCAGGGTGATACGGAAAATGCCATTCCATACCAAATGCCCCCAGAAGTCTTCGGGCACGATCTCCGCGAAACGATCGGCCTCGGGCAACCGAACGGCGGCTAGCACGCCTTTGGTGAAGCGCGTCGGGGAGAGTTCGTCGATCCATTCGGCCTCGCCGCCGGTGACCAGTTCGGTGATCATCGCGATTACTTCGTCGGCTCGGACCGGCCCCCCGTCGATGAGTGGTGGGTCCGGAACCAGGAATCCGTCGATGTCGCCGCCTGCTCCGAGGGTGTACTCCCTCAGCCAGGAGAGCAGCAGGTAGCGGAGCTGCCCCTGTCGGCCTGCGGGAAGGGTGTCGCTGTTCCATCGTGCCGTGTCGGCGCCGGGAACGAGCATGGCGCACGGGTCTTCGCATCGGGACTCGGCGGCGGCGTAGCGGCTCTGCGCCTGTGTTTGCAGCGCTGGGCGCGGCCTGATCGAGCTGATGTTCCCCTGAGCCGTCTGACTAGACGGCGCGAAGAACATCAGGCGTGACGCATGGGGAGCCCCGGGCGCGCCGTAGTGCCGCAGCAGGCGCGAGACGAACTGCAACATCTCTCGGAACTGATAGTCGTCGCCGGGCTCCAACAGCGTCCACTCGGGATGTTCGTAAAGGCCGCCCTGCTTGAGGTAGCGATGCCAGGTCGCGTGAACCCGGCCGTCTGTCCCAAGCCAACGGTCTCGTTGGCCGTACCGCTCCGGCATCTGCCAGGCACGAATCGCGGGCAGCGGAACCCGACTGAGCACCTCTCGTTTGCTCTGACGCCGCGACACCACATCGAGCCGCCAGAGTTCCAGTCGCACGGTACCTGGATACCCCGCGTCTGCCAGGAACTGGTTGTTGTCGCGGAGCAACCGCACCAGAGCCTGCTGCGCTTCGCGTTCCTTCTGGGTGTTCAGCGCCAGCCGCTCTTCAGGTGACACCACGCCACTATCCAGCCCACAGACTCGTCAGACCAGCGGCGAGTGCGCTGCTCGCTGCCGTCTCAACGATCGAGCGAAGGGTCAGACCCAGGGCCCGCATCTTGGGGTGATCGGGGGCGGATGCCTGAGCGAGTTGATCGATTTCCGCAGCGATCACGGACGCGGCCTGCACCTGAGCCGGTGCGAGCCCGAGCTGAGGAAGGGCTGGCGCCGCAGCCTGAGTGAAGCGGAGCAGCGCGGCGATATCCGACTGCTGGTCGCCAATGCCGCCAGCGGATTGTATGAAGTGGGACGAACCGATCGCCACGTTCCCCGTCGGCCCGCTGATCGTGATCCGTTGCGCAGATTCCGGCGTCGGTTCCAAAGGAGTCTCCGTCCGTCTTGCAGTCGTATCAGTTCACGTAGATCAACCAGACACAGTCCGTGTCAGTTCTCAGGCTACTCCGCAGTCGAAAGCGGATCGACGCTTTCCAAAGGCGCCTCCGCCAGCGGCGGAAGGCCGCTGGAAGCCGCCGGCAGGAGCACGGCGCCGACATGGTCTGTGTCATGACGAACAGCTACTTCTCGCAGGACGCCGACGAGTATGGCATGGAACACGACATCACCCTGGTCGCCGGGGATGTGTTGCAGCGATGGGCCACCCACGGAGACCGCTTCCCCGACGTGCTGACGTGGTACTTGGGGCGGATCTAGTGATGCCGTCAACGGCATAGGCCACACCCCGCAGACCTCGGTCTTGGGCGCGGCGGCGGGCTCCCAGCGCCGTCACGCCCACCACGCCCAGCGGCACCGTCCGGTCGCCAGCCTCGCGGCCTTGGGCCAGTCGAACTCGGTGACTCGCCTGGCCCCAACCGGCCGTCCGCGGCCGGCTCGCCCGAGGCGGCAGCCGGCCACATCCGCGGCGCGGGGCCGTTGCGGACAGCGACTTGCCCGATCCGTTCAGACTCGCCGACGGTTGCAGAGATCCGGAAGCACGCTAGTCAGGCAAGCCGACCTGGCGGTGCGCGTCGCTGATGGTTTCGATGATGGTGCGCACCTTGGGCAGGCTGATCTCGTCCAGGCTTGCCGTCTCGGTGTAGCCCTTGTAGCGCATGAGGTTCTGGGTGATACGCGTCGTCGCGCCGGTCGCGCGCACAACGGCGCCGACTGCCTTCTCGACGGCTCGTGCGTCGCGGTAGGTGTCGAAGTCCCACCGGTGCGGATCGTGGTCAAATCTCTGGCGCCGATGCTCAACCAGCCGGTTGTCAACATCGCCGGCGATGCCCCACTTCAAAAAGCCAGCCCACGGGTTGACAACGAGATACAAGCCGCCGGGCTCATCGGGTCGCACACCCCCGCCGTCGGAGCACTTATCGCAACCCACGGACCGGCGCGCTCGGGCGCTGCTGAGGGACAGGACCGTGGTTCGTGTACAGGCCAGGCAGATCACTTCCCACGGAGCGGTGATCCGTCCGGGGTAGATGCTTTCTCCTGGGTCGAAGCCAGCTTCCAGCATGCTCTTCGCCGCGGCCTCCGCGCCGAGCCGCCGCCCCTCGGTCGTTCGGATCCGACCGCACGGGTCACAGATATGACCTCTTTGGCGGATGCCGCTCAGCGTGGTCCTGTCCCCGATGTGGCCGCAGAATTCGCACTCCATCAGCCATCCGCGATCGACACCGCGGAACGGTGCCAGCGGAATCAGGCCGTTGTCCAGGGCTTCTTGAATGGCCTTGTCGGCATCACCCCGGTTAGCGTCACCGATCTTGTCTCGCTTGCACTGGCCGCCGCATGCGCCGACGCCTTCCCGCATGGCGTTGGAGTACAGGGGTGTAAGAGGCTGTTGCTCAACCGAACAGGGCGTGTGGCGTGTTCTCGTTCGTGTGACTTGATGTCAATGCACGCATGAAGGCAGGGCCTTCTGTGTAGCTCGTGGGTGTTGAGTCCGGAGCACGCAGGAGG
>NZ_JAACYW010000457.1 GCF_015356825.1 Catenulispora rubra
CCCCCGACACCCCGGAGGCCGCCGGATGACCACCACCCGCGCCCTGAGCTCCACCACCGGCGTCGAGATCACCTTCGTCCTCGTCGGGCTGCTGACCTTCGGTGCCGCGATCCTCACCGTGACCGTGCGCAACCTCGTGCATGCCGCGCTCTGGCTCGTCGTCTCGCTCGGCGGGCTCGCCGGCTGCTATCTGCTGCTCGCCGCCGAGTTCGTGGCGTGGGTGCAGGTGCTGATCTACGTCGGCGCCGTGGCTGTGCTGCTGCTCTTCGGGTTGATGCTGACGCGGGCGCCGATCGGGCGTACCACCGAGCTGGACTCCGGCAACCGGTGGGCCGCCGCGGTGGTGGGGTTGGCGACCGCCGGGGTGTTGGTCAGTGTGATCGGCGACGCGGTGCGGACTACGTGGTTCGATCCGCGACAGGCCGTCGTCAACGGCACCGCCAAGGCCGTCGGCTCCAGCCTGTTCCGCTACTGGGTGCTGCCCTTCGAGCTCCTGTCGGTGCTCCTGCTGGCCGCGCTGGTCGGGGCGATCGTCCTGTCCCGCCGCGACGTGTCCGACGACGCCCAGACTTTGGCCGAAGCCCAGACTTTGGCCGAAGCCCAGACGGAGGCCGAAGCCTGACATGCACGCCATCTACCCCCTCACCCTCGCCGCCCTGCTCTTCGCGGTCGGCGTCTACGGCCTGCTGGCACGCCGCAACGCGGTGGCCGTCCTCATGGCGATCGAGCTCCTCCTGAACGCGGTCAACCTCAACCTCGTCACGTTCTCCAGCCTCCTGCGCGACCAGTACGGCATGGGCCAGGTCTTCACGGTCTTCCTCATCACCGTCGCCGCCGCCGAGACCGGCCTGGGCCTGGCCATCGTCCTACTCCTCTATCGCAACCGCGGCACCGCAGCCATCGACGACGCCCGCGAGCTCGGCGAGGACGGCTCCTTCGGCCTCAAGCGGGTCCCGCCGCAAGCAGACGGCGACGGCACCGACGCCAACGGAAGCAACGCCGATAACACCACCGAGGCAGCCGCCCGAACCCCCAAGGCGGTGACCAAATGAGCACCCTGGCCCTCTGGATCCCCCTCCTCCCTCTGCTCTCCGCCGCGGCCCTCGCGGCGGTCTCGCTGTCCGGCCGGGGCCGCGCCACCGTCCCGGCCCTGGCCGTCCTCCCCATCGCCGCCGCGGCCGTCCTCACCTTCGTCGTCCTGTTCGGCCACGGCACCGGCGCGGCCACCGAGTCCCGCGTCCGCTACGCCGCGACCGGCGGTCCCGAGCTCTGGCTCGGCGCCCGCGTCGACGGCCTGGCCGCTCTGATCGCGGTCCTGGTCGGCGTGGTGGCCACCGCGGTCCAGCTCTACTCGGTCAGCTACATGGCCCACGAGGAGCGCTACACCTCCTACTCCGCCCTCATCTCGCTGTTCACGGCGGCGATGCTGGTCGTCGTCTACTCCACCGACCTGCTCGTCCTGCTGGTCGGCTGGGAGGTCATGGGCGCCTGCTCCTACTTCCTCATCGGCCACCACTGGGAACGCCCCGAGGCCCGCGGCGCCGGCATCAAGGCCTTCCTCGTCACCAAGTTCGGCGACGTCCCCTTCCTGCTGGGCATCCTGTTCCTGGCGCACGGCGCGGGCACCTTCCGGGTCCAGCCGATCCTGCAGCACGCGATCCAGCAGGGCGGCCACGGCTACACCGCCGCCGGCGCGATCCTGCTGATCGGCGGCGTCATGGGCAAGAGCGCGCAGGTCCCGCTCCAGACCTGGCTCCCGGACGCGATGGCCGGCCCGACCCCCATCAGCGCCCTGATCCACGCGGCCACCATGGTCGCCGCCGGCGTCTACGTCGTGGCCCGCCTCTACCCGGTGTTCCTGGTGACGCCGGCGGCCTTGTGGATCCTCGCGATCGCGGCGACCCTCACCGCCGTGACCGCCGCGCTCTCCGCCTTCGCGCAGCGCGATCTCAAACGCATCCTCGCCTACTCCACCGTCAGCCAGCTCGCGCTGATGGTCGCGGCGCTCGCGGCCGGCGGCCGGGACGCGGCGGTCTTCCACCTGATGTCGCACGGCGGATTCAAAGCCCTGCTGTTCCTTGGCGCCGGCGTCATCATCCACAAGGCTGGCACCGGTGACGTCGACGAACTCAACACCCAGAACCTGCGCCGCAAACTGCCGGTCACGTTCATCACCATGACGATCGGCCTCGCCGCGCTCGCCAGCGTCCCGCCCTTCTCAGGGTTCTTCTCCAAGGAGTCGATCGCCGGCGCGGCCTACGACACCGCGACGCACAGCGGCCCGACCAAGTCCCTCCTCGGCGTCACGCCGCCGGCCGGCATCGGCTGGTTGGTCTTCGTCGCCACGCTCCTGACCGGCTTCCTCACCGCTGCCTACGCCCTGCGCACCTGGCTGATGCTCTTCGGCCCGCTGGAACGCGGCTGGTTCCGGTCGGCCGTCGAGCTTTCGCAGCGCGAGCCTCAAGCCCCGGCGCCGACCGCCGCGAGCGTCGCTGAGGCTGTGGCTGCGACCGGGCCCGACGCCGAAGCCAAGATCTCGACGGCGGCCGAGGTCACCGCGGGCAGCGAGTGGGCCCTGGAAGCGCTCGTCGCGGAGTCGATCCGCGAGAAGACCGCGGCCGAAGTCGCCGCTGCCGCCGACGCCAGCGCGTCCGCCGAAGCCGCGAAGGCCGCCAAGACCAAGGTCAGGACCGGCCCCGAAGCCCCACGCGCCGAACTCCTCCCCCTGGTCGTCCTCGCCGCGGTCACCACGGTGTTCGGCTTCGCCGGCCTGAACCTCGGCTGGTTCGCCTCGTGGCTCGGCGACGCCGACGGCAACGCCTACCGCGCCAAGGCCGCCGAGGCGGGCAAGCTCATCCAGCCCGCCGACGCCTACCACCTCGGCCCGGGCCTCCTGTCGATCCTCCTGGCACTGCTCGCCCTGGTCCTCGGCCTCGGACTGGTCTTCGCCGCCGCCCGCGCCAAGCCCGGCACGGATCCGAACCACGTCCTCGGCTTCCTGCGCAAACCCGCATTCCTCGGCTTCCGCGCCGACGACCTCCAGGACGCGGTCGTGGTCCGCCCGACGCAGGCCGCCGCGGACGCCGTCAGCTTCCTCGACACCGAAGTCGTGGACGCCTACGTGCGCGGCAGCGGGCACGCGGCCCGCCTGCTCGGCGAAGGGCTGCGCCGGATCCAGACCGGCAACGTCCAGCTCTACCTGACCGGGGTGCTGACCGGAGTCGTCGTCATCGCCGCCGCCCTCGGATTCGGAAGGTAGGGAAAGCGATGAACGCCCTTCTGCTGGCGATGCTGCTGGTCCCGGTGGCCGGTATCGCAGTGCTCTACCTCCTGCCGCGGGACGTCACCGAGCGCTCCGCCTCGCGCGTCGGGTTCTACGCCGGCGGCGCCGTGCTGGTGCTCGCCGCCGCGCTGGCCTGCGTCTTCGACTACACGAAGACCGGCTACCAGGGGAGCGTGAACTGGAACTGGATCCCGGCCCTGCACGTCCGGTTCCAGCTCGGCGTCGACGGCATCTCGCTGCCGCTGATCCTGCTCACCGCGCTGTTGTCGGCGCTGTGCTTCTTCTATTCGATCCGGCACATGCCCGACGGCGGGAGTCAGAGGTCGTACACGGCCCTCCTGCTCCTTCTGGAAATCGGGATGCTCGGGACCTTCATGGCCGCCGACCTGATCCTGTTCTTCGTCTTCTTCGAGATCGTGCTGCTGCCGATGTGGGCGCTGATCGCCTACTGGGGCGCCGACGGGGCGAAGGCGGCGGCGAACAAGTTCATCCTGTACACGCTGCTCGGCTCGGCGGTGATGGTCGTCGGGTTCCTGGTGGTGTTCGCCTACGCCGACAGCTTCGACATGGCGTGGCTGACCGCGCACGCCCGGGGCGACGTGCCGAAGGGCGCCGCGCTGACGGCTTTCGCGTTGATCGCGCTCGGGTTCGCGGTGAAGACGCCGATGTTCCCGCTGCACACCTGGCTGCCCGACGCGCACACCGCCGCGCCGACCACCGGGTCGGTGTTGCTCGCCGGGGTGCTGCTGAAGATGGGGACGTACGGGTTCGTCCGCATCGCGGTGCCGATCCTGCCGCAGGCCGCGCCGACGTACGCGCCGGCGCTGGCGGCGTTCGGCGTCGTGGGCGTCATCTATGGTTCGCTCGCCTGCCTGTCGATCGCGCGCAAGCCCGACGGGGACCTGAAGCGGCTGATCGCGTACTCCTCGATCGGCCACATGGGCTTCGTGCTGCTCGGCATCGGTTCGCTGACCACGGTCGGGATGAACGCGGCGCTGTTCGCCTCGGTGGCGCACGGCCTGATCACCGGCCTGCTGTTCTTCCTCGTCGGCGGGCTCAAGGTGCGGGTGCACTCGGCGAAGCTCGACGACATCGGGCGCGCTCTGTACCGGCGCGCTCCGAAGTACGGCGTGCTGATCGCCTTCGCGGCCATGGCCTCGCTGGGGCTGCCCGGGCTCGCCGGGTTCTGGGGCGAGGTGCTGGCGTTGTTCTCGGCGACCAGGCCCGGGACCGGGCTGACGCAGGGCTCGTATATCGCGATGGCGTCGATCGCGGCGGTCGGGCTGGTGCTGACGGCGACGTATCTGCTGGCCGTGGTGCGGCGGGTGTGCATGGGGCCGGCCGCGACGGCGAGCGAGGAGCCGGTGACCGAGCTGACCGCAGTGGAGACCGCGACGTGGACGCCGCTGGTTCTGTTGACGCTGCTCGCCGGGCTGTGGCCGGCGTTGCTGTTGGGCATCACCAATCCCGCTGTCCGTGTCCTGATGAAGGGAGTCTGACGTGACGATCTCCTCCCTGGTCCAGAACGTTTCGTACGCGCAGATCGCCGCGCCGCTGATCGTCGCGGCGGGGGCGGTGGCGGTGCTGGTGGCGGAGGTCTTCCTGCCGCCGAAGCGCAAGCCTCTGGTGTCGTGGCTGTCGCTGGTGGTGCTCGCCGGGGCCGCGGTTCCGGACCTCGCTTTGTGGCCGGGGCGCGCGACCGGGACGTTCTGCATGCCGCAGAGCGCGGCCGGGCTGTACTCGCTGGGCGTCGGCGAGCCGCACGGGATGCCGAGCACGTGTTCTTATGTCGCCGACCGGTTCGCGCTGATCTTCCAGTTCATCGCGCTGGCCGGGGCGTTCGTCGTGGTGCTGATGTCGGCGTCGTCGATGCGGCGGGACCGGATCCCGACCGGGGAGTACCACTTCCTGCTGTTGTCGTCGGTGGCCGGGGTGTTGGTGCTGGCGGCGTCGCGGGACCTGATCACGCTGACCATCGCGCTGGAGACGGTGTCGCTGCCGGCGTTCGCGCTGGTCGGGTTGAAGCGGTGGAGCGGGCGGTCGTCCGAGGCGGCGCTGAAGTTCTTCCTGGTGTCGGTGGCCTCGACGGCGGTGATGTTGTTCGGGATCAGCCTGGTGTACGGGGCGACGGGGAACGTGCACTTCGGGCCGGTCGCGCTGCACCTTCACGCGTTGGCGGGCGCCTCAGGTGGAAACAGCGGGCCGATCCGGCACCTGGCCTACCTCGGGGTCGGGCTGACGCTGGTCGGGTTCGGGTTCAAGGTGTCGGCGGTGCCGTTCCACTTCTGGACGCCGGACACGTACGCCGGCGCGCCGGTGCCGGTCGCGGCGTACCTGTCGGTGGTGTCGAAGGCGGCCGGGTTCGCCGGGCTGATCCTGTTGACGGGGACGGCTTTCAGCCCGCTGCTGGACAAGACCGGGCCGCTGCTGGCGGTGCTGGCCGCGCTGACGATGTCGCTCGGGAACCTGGTCGCGCTGCGGCAGCGGGACGCGGTGCGGCTGCTGGCCTGGTCGACGATCGGTCAGGCGGGATACATCCTGGTGCCGTTGGCGGCGCATGATTCGGGGTCTTATACGAAGCACATCAACGCTTCGGTGGCGTACATCATCATGTACGCGGCGATGAACCTCGGCGCGTTCGCGGTGGTGCACTCGGTGCACGGGACGAGCCTGGACGGGTATCGCGGGCTGGCGAAGACGCGGCCGTTGGCTTCGGCGGCGCTGGCGTTCTTCTTGCTGTGCCTGGCCGGGCTGCCGCCGGGCTTGATGGGGCTGTTCGCGAAGGTGGCGGTG
>NZ_JAACYW010000458.1 GCF_015356825.1 Catenulispora rubra
CGGCAGTCGGGGCATCGGGCATGCCGGGCACGGCGGCGGTCGCGTCGCCGGTCGCCGTCGTCGGGATGGCGGTGCTGCTGCCCGGGGCCCGAGACCTCGACGCCTACTGGCGCAACCTGGTCGCCGGCACCGACTGCATCACCGACGTGCCGGCGCACCGGTGGGACCCGGAGTTCCACGATCCGGCGGCGGATCCGTCGCGGCCGGACCGGGTCTACGCGCGCCGTGGCGGGTTCGTGGACGGGCTCGCCGAGTTCGACCCGCTGGCGTACGGGGTCATGCCGGACTCGGTCGCCGGCGCCGAGCCGGACCAGCTGATCGCGCTGCGGGTGGCGGCCGAGGCCATCGCCGACGCAGGTGGTCGGGAGCGGCTGCCGGGCGGCGATCGGGTCGGCGTCATCCTGGGGCGTGGGGGCTACTTGACTCCCGGGCTGGTGCGTCTGGATCAGCGTGTCCGCACTGCGAACCAGTTGGTCCGGACACTTCGAGAGCTGATACCCGGGCTGCCGCAGGAGCAGGTGGAAGCGGTTCAGGAGGCCTTTGCCGAAGCGTTGGGCCCGAATCGCCCGGAGGCCGCGATCGGGCTGGTCCCGAACCTGGCGGCGTCCCGGATCGCGAACCGGCTGGATCTGCGCGGTCCGGCGTACACGGTGGACGCGGCGTGCGCCTCCTCCCTGGTGGCGGTCGACCAGGCGGTGGCCGAGCTGGTGTCAGGGCGCTGCGACGCGATGCTCGCCGGCGGGGTGCACCACTGCCACGACATCACGTTCTGGAGCGTGTTCAGCCAGCTCGGGGCGCTGTCTCGGACGGGGCGGATCCGGCCGTTCCATCGTGGGGCGGACGGGATCCTGATCGGCGAGGGCACCGGTGTGGTGGTGCTCAAGCGGTTGGCGGACGCGGTCGCGGCCGGCGATCGGGTTTACGCGGTGATCCGCGGGACCGGCGTGGCGAGCGATGGACGGGCTGCGAGCCTGCTGAATCCGGAGCCGGCGGGGCAGATCCGGGCGGTGCGAGCGGCGTGGGCGGCGGCGGGGCTGGATCCTCTGGCCGCGGACGCGATCGGGTTGTTGGAGGCGCACGGTACTGCGACGCAGGCTGGCGACCGTGCGGAGTTGGTGACTATCGCAGAGGTCTTCGGACCGGCACGGACCGACGAGGGTATGGGCGGTGCGCCGGCGCTCGGGTCGGTGAAGTCGATGATCGGGCATGCGATGCCTGCGGCGGGGATCGCCAGTCTGGTGAAGGCCGCGCTGGCGGTGCATCACGGAGTGCTGCTGCCAACGTTGCATTGTGAGGATCCGCACCCTGATTTGAAGGGGACACGGTTTCGGACGCTGTCCGAGGCGGAGGATTGGCCTGATGCGGAGAGCGGGGCGCCTCGGCGGGCTGGGGTGAACGCGTTCGGGTTCGGGGGGATCAACGCGCACATTGTGTTGGAGCAGGCGCCGCAGCAGCCTCGGCTTCGCCGGCGCGCTGCGGGCGCGGGCGCGGTGGTTGGCGCGGGGCCGGAGGTCGAGGTGCGGCTGGCGGCTGACAACCTCGGGACGCTCGCCGAGATGCTCGACGCTGTGGAGTCGGAAGCGAACCCCGGGTCCTTCTGGCAGCGCGGCAGCGGTGAGTACCGGATCGCGATGGTCGGGCCTACGTCGCGGACCTTCAAGCTGGCGCGGCGCGTCATTGCCAATGGGCAGCCGTGGCGTGGGCGCGGCGATTTGTGGTTCACGCCGCGTCCGCTGCTCGCGGAGCGCGGGGCCGAGCGGATCGCGTTCGTCTTTCCGGGGCTTGAGGTTGATTTCGCGCCGCGTGTCGATGACGTCGCCGAGTTGCTGGGGGCGGCGTCGGCCGGGCACAGCGCGGACAACGTCGGGTCGCATGGGCTTGGCGTGTTCGAGGTCGGGCGGCTTCTGGAGCGGGCGCTGCGGGAGGTGGGTATCCGGCCGGCGGCGGTTGCGGGGCACAGCGTCGGTGAGTGGACCGCGATGGTGAGCGCGGGCATGTTGGCCGGCTCGGCGGTGGACGATTTCGTCTCGGGCTTCGACCCGGATTCGGTGCGGGTGCCGGGGTTGGTTTTCGGGGCTGTGGGGGCGGGGGCCGAGCGGGTCGCTGCGCTGCTGCCGCAGTATTCGGGGATCGCGTTGTCGCACGACAACGGGCCGAATCAGTGTGTCGTGTGCGGGCCTGAGGACGCGATGGACGAGCTGTTGCGCGCGCTTCGGCGGCAGAACGTCTTGTGTCAGGTGCTGCCGTTCCGGTCGGGGTTTCACACGCCGATGCTCGAACCGTATCTGGGCCCGATCGTTGAGGCGTTCGAGCGCTTCGAGCTGCGTGCGCCGGCGGTGCCGGTGTGGTCGGCGACGCTGGCTGCGCCGTTTCCGCGCGAGGCGGAGGAGGTGCGGCGAGTTTTCGTCAGGCACCTGGTGGAGACGGTTCGGTTCCGGGAGACGATCGAGGCTATGTACGGCGCCGGGATGCGGGCGTTCGTGCAGGTGGGGACCGGGGCGTTGGCGACGGTGATCGGGGATGTGCTTGGGGAGCGGGATCATCTGTCGATCGCCGCCAATGCGCCGCAGCGGGAGGGGGTGGCTCAGCTTCGGCGGGTCGCGGCTGCGTTTTGGGCTGAGGGGTTCGAGACGAGCGACGGGTTTTTCGGTGGTCGAGCGGGGGTTGCGGCGCCACGACGTGGGGCTTCGGCCTTGGTTCAGCTTGATCTCGGCGGGTCACTTATTTCTCTGGGAGACAAGGCTGTCGCGCTTGCTCCGGCGCCGATTGTCAGGGAACTGACCGAGCTCGACGAGCTTGCGGCGCGGCATCCGGTAGCGGCGGAGGTCGCGCTGCTGCTGCGGGAGACGGCGGCTAGCGCGGGTGCTGTGTTGGCTGCGCGGCAGGCCGGGGATGTGGCGGCGCGGCTGGACAGGGCGGCCGGCGCGGGTCCTGTGTTGGCTGCGGGGCAGGCCGGAGATGTGGCGGCGCGGCAGCGGAACACCGCAGCTGGCGCGGGTGCTGTGTTGGCTGGGGATGTGAGCACGCGGGAGCGGCGGATCTCGCTCGCGGTCGATACCGAGTCGATGCCCTATCTCCTGGACCACTGCTTCTTTCCGCAGCGTGCGGACTGGCCGGATGTGACCGACCGCTTCCCCGTCGTTCCGGCGACCACAGTCATCCAGCACATGATGGATGCTGCGGGCCCTGGGGCGATCGCGGTGCGAGACGCGCGTTTCGACCAGTGGACCGCTGCGGCGCCGGCGACTGTTGTGGATGTTGTCGTTCGGCCGGGCAAGGATGCCGAGTTCGCTGTCGAGTTCGGGCGGTATGCGCGCGCGACGGTCGAGACCGGGGCTGCGTTTCCTCGGGCGCCTGAGGCGTGGCCGGTCGATCCGGTTGGCGAACGCCCGGCTTCCATTGCTGCGAGGGACCTTTATGAAGATCGGTGGATGTTCCATGGGCCCTTGTTTCAGGGAGTCAGGGAACTGACAGCCATCGGGGACCGGCACGTGCGGGGTGTGATCGCCGCGTTGGATACTCCGGGCGCCATTTTGGACAACGTCGGTCAGTTGCTCGGGTACTGGGTCATGGACACGCTGCCTGAGCGGACCGTGGTGTTCCCGATGGGGATGAAGCGGATCGAATTCTATGGTCCGACGCCGCGTGAGTCAGTGGCCTGTCATGTGCGGATTCGGAGCGTCGAGGACACGGTTGTGGTCGCGGACGCTCAGCTCGTCAGTGGCGGTCGAGTGTGGGCTGAGATCTCGGGTTGGGCTGATCGGCGGTTCGGGAGCCATCCGGATACCAAGGCCGTTGAACATGATCCGGGCGGTGCGTTGCTGGCGCGGCGGGAGGCTGGCGGCTGGTTCGCCGTCTTCGATCGGTGGACCGATCCGGCTTCGCGGCAGCTGCGTATGCGGAGCTATCTCGGTGCGGCTGAGAGGGACTTGTTCGAGGCGCGGCCGCCGCGTGGGCGGCGGCAGTGGCTGTTGGGGCGGATCGCCGTCAAGGACGCGGTTCGGCAGGCGATCTGGGATGAGAGCGGGCTGCGGAAGGTCTTCCCGGCTGAGATCACGGTGGGCAATGACGGTGTCGGGCGGCCCTTTGTGGCCGGGACGCATGGGACGCCGTTGGCGCCGTTCGCGGTGTCGATTGCACATGCCGGTGATGTGGGCGTCGCGATCGTGCGGCCTGGTGCCGACGGTCGGGCGGCAGTCGGGATTGATGTCGAGCAAGTAGTCGCGCGGGATGCGGCGACGTTGGACTTTGCTATGTCAGGGGACGAATTCGCGCTGCTTCGCCTGCTTGCCGCGGACGGTGGCGGCGAGGACCTGTGGTTCGCGCGGTTCTGGACGGCGAAGGAGGCTGTTGCGAAGGCGTTGGGGACCGGGTTGGCCGGTAATCCTCGGCGTTTTGCCGTTGTGGATGCCACGGCGTCCGATGCCTTGGTCGAGGTGGGGGGCGGGGGGCGGTTCCGCGTGCGGTTGGCGCGGCTTGCCAATCCGGACGATTTGCCCGCACGAGAGTACGTGGTCGCCTGGACCGAGGGTCCGGAGGCCGACAACCATCAGGAGAGGGACACGTGACCACCGAGACGACGACTCCGCACGCGCTTATTGATTCCGCCGAGGTTGCCGAGGTTGCCGAGGGTGCTGAGGCGGTGTTGGTGGAAGTCGCCGCCATGCTGCGGTCGATTCTGGACGAGTACGGGCTCGATGACATCGAGATCGAGTGGGACAGCCGGTTCCACGATGATTTGGAGCTGGAGAGTGTGGACCTTGTCGCGCTGGCCGGGAAGCTGGCGGAGCGGTATGGGGAGCGGGTGAATCTCGCCGAGTTCATCGCCGATCTCGGGCTGGACGAGATCATTGAGCTGACGGTCGGGCAGTTGGTCGCGTACGTCACGGCGGCGCTCGTCGTCGTTGACGGCTCTGACGGCTCTGACAGCTCTGACGCCAGCGGCGACGCGGGCTGACGCGCCATGCCCGCCGCCGTCGCCAACGGGATTCGTCAGAACCATGAGGTGTTGCTGCCGCGTGACGGGTCGGTGGATCCGCCGACCATCGTGTGCGTGCACGGGATTCTCATCGACAGTCTCGCGAGCTACTACTTCACGGTCGCGCAGGCGCTACGGGACGCCGGGTTCCGGGTCGTGCTGTACGACCTGCGGGGGCACGGCAAGTCGGAGCAGCCGGCGTCCGGGTACCGGGTCGACGACTTCGTCGAGGACTTGGCCGGGCTGCTCGACGCGCTCGACGTGAGCACGGCCTCCTTTCTCGGGAACTCCTTCGGCGGGACCGTGGTCTACGGGTTCGCGGCGCGGCATCCGCACCGGGTCGCCGGGATCGTCGCCATCGAGTCGGAGCCGGCCACCGCGGCGTGGTCGACGAAGATGGCCGCGAACCTGCACAAGGCCGCGACGCAGCTCGGCACCTGGGAGGCGACGGCGTGGATAACCGCACGCTACGGCCGCGACCTGGCGCGCCGGGCCAAGCGCGCCGCGCGGCTGCTCGGCGCGACGGCTCTGGAGCGTGACCTGCCGGCGAGCACGGTCCTGTCTGAGGCCGACATCGCCGCCATCACGTGCCCCACGCTGGCCCTGTACGGCTCGAAGAGCGACCTGGCCGCGCAGGCGGCGCACCTGCGGACCCTGATGCCGCGCTGCGAGCCGGTGATCCTGCCGGGATTGGAGCACTCGGTGCTGGTGGAGGCGCCGGCGCGGGTGCTGGATTTGATACTGGGGTGGCTGGAGGCGCATCGGCTCGCGGAGCGGGGGTCGGTGTGAGCGCGGCGGAGCAGGCGGGGGCTGGCGAGCGCACCGCAGATCAGGCAGCAGGAAAAGCAAGCACGGCAGGCAGAGCGGGACCCGGCGCGAGCACGGGAGGCTCGGCGTGGCAGGCGGTGGGCGAGGCGAATACGGCAGATGGCGTGAGACTCGGCGTGAACGCGGGGCGGCGGGCGGGGCGGTTTCTGATCGTGGTGCCGCCGTTGGTGGGGCATGTGAATCCGGTCGTGGGTGTTGCGGCGGCGTTGGT
>NZ_JAACYW010000459.1 GCF_015356825.1 Catenulispora rubra
CCCCATCACCCCCGCGCCGACCCCCGAATATCTCAGGGTCCTGACAGACCGCGAACGCGAAGTCCTGGCGCTCGTCGCCGAAGGCCTGACCAACTACGAGATCGCCCGCCGCCTCTACATCGGCCAGGGCACCGCCAAGACGCACATCCGCAACCTGCTCGCGAAGCTGAACGCGCGCGACCGCGTCCACCTGGTGATCCTCGCCTACCAGACCGGGCTGGTCGAGGTCGACAGGACCGAAGACGACAGGGGTAGCCGCGGCGGCGCTGCGTGACAGAGCGTCTCAGGGGACACAAATCAGTGACCTGACGGAACCGTGACCCGCACCGCCAGCCCACCCTCCGGGATCGCCGTCGCCGTCACGACCCCGCCGTGCGCCTTCGTGATCGACCGCACGATCGCCAACCCCAATCCGTGCCCGGAGCGGTCGCTGCCGACCCGGGGCTGGGCCCGCTGGAACGGCTCGAAAAGCCGCTCCACCGCGTCCGCCTCGATCCGCGGACCGGTGTTCCTGACCGTCAGCACCGCGTCGTCGGCGCGCAGATCGACCGTCACGCCGACCCGGCCGCCCTCGACGTTGTACGCCAGCGCGTTGCCCAGCAGGTTGGCGATCAGCTGGCGCAGCAGCGCGGCGTTCCCCGGGACCGGGCACTCCGGTTCGGTGTCGACGGCGACCGTGATCCGCCGCGCGGCGGCCGTGTCCCGCTGCTCGGCCACGGTCTCGGCGACCAGCGCGCTCACGTCGACGGGTTCCTCGTCCGGCAGCATCCGGTCGGCGGCGGCGAGCTGAAGCAGCGCGGTGACCACCGCGATGCTGCGCTCGTTGGTGGCGCGCAGCATCGGCGCGAGCTCGGCCAACTCCTCGCCGCTGCACTCGCTCTCCGTGACCTGCAGGATCGCGCGCGTCGTCGTCAGCGGCGTCAGCAGCTCGTGCGACGCGGTCGCCGCGAAGCGCTGGTGCGCCGCGAACGACTCCTCCAGCCGCGCCAGCATCGCGTCGAAGGTGTCGGCCAGCCGCCTCAGCTCGTCCGGCGGCCCGGAGGCGTTGATCCGGTCGTGCAGGTGCCCGTCGGCCGCGCGGCCCGCGGCCTCGCCGATGGCGTGGATCGGGGCCAGCAGGCGGCGGGAGAGGATCCAGCCGGCCACGAGGCCCGCGGCGGTCACCACGAGCAGCGCGGCGACCGAGACGAACAGCACCGCCGACCACACGTCCTGCTTGGTGCTGATCCCGGTCGTGTGGGCCAGCGGCAGCGTCGTGGAGTGCTCCACGTTCATCGCGGCGATGTCCGCGGCGGTGATGGGTGTGCCGGGCCGCAGATCGTAGGTCGGCACGAACCGGATGCCCAGGTAGATGATCGCGACCATCAACGCCGCCGCGACGCCGAGCGTCGCGCCGAAACCGGCGAACAAGCGGGCATGGATGCTCAGCATCCGGGGGCGCGGCCGCCTCATGCTCGCCCCAGCCGATAGCCGGAGTTGACGACCGTCTGGACGAGTTGCGGCTCGCCGAGCTTCTTGCGCAACGTGTGCACGACCAGCCGCACCGCGTTCGCACCCGGATCGGCGAGGTCGTCCCAGGCGTTGTCCAGCAGCTCCTCCGTCGTGACGACGCCCCGGTCCGCGCGCAGCAGCAGCTCCAACACCGCCAGCTCCTTCGGCGCCAGCCGGATCTCCGAGCCGGCGCGCGTGACGTGCCGCCGATGCGTGTCGAAGGCGAGGTCCTCGAACGCCAGGACCGGCGCGTGCAGCACCGGCCCGCGCCGGTAGAGCGCACGCAGCCTGGCGACGAGCTCGGGGAAGTCGAAGGGCTTGGTCAGGTAGTCGTCGGCGCCCAGGCCCAGCCCCTCGACCTTGTCGCCGAGCCGCCCGGCCGCGGTCAGCATCAGGATCCGGCATCCGGGGTCCATGCCGACCAGCCGGCGGCAGACCTCGTCGCCGTGCAGCCCCGGCAGGTCGCGGTCGAGCACGACGGCGTCGTAGTCCTGGACCGCGAGCCGCGCCAGCGCCTGCGCGCCGTCGTGCTCCACGTCGACCGTCATCGCCTCCCGGCGCAGTCCCATCTCCAGGACCCGCGCCAGGTACTCCTCGTCCTCGACCACCAGAATTCGCACGCGATTACCTTTACACCTTTGCGTATGTGAGCCGTATGTGAAGCGCGGACAATGCGGGTTCCGGCGGCAAATACGGCTCACATCCCGGCGTCCCTAGCGTAGTTCACTGTGAACTTCCTAAAACGTGCCTGGTGGCGGCTCCGAGCTCACCTGGTCAAGACTATGATGCTGACCGGGCTGTTCTTCGTCGTCTGCACTCTGGTGCTGTCCGGATTCCTGATCCAATCCGCTGCCGCGAGGGCTGCCGACGGCGCGAAGAAATCCGTCGGCGCGGTGGTCACGATGCAGCTGGACCTGAATGCGCTCATGAACTCCGGAAAAGGCGGTTCGGCCTCGAACGGCCAGACCCCCGGCGTCATCGGTCCCAACGGCGATCTGCACATCGACCTGGTCGACAGGATCAGCAAGTCCCAGGTCGTCGTGCAGTGCAACTACACCACCCAAAGCGGCGCCGCTCCCGGCTCGGACAGCAAGCTCTACCGGCCGGTTTCGACGTCCGGCGGCAGCCAGAGCGGCGGCGTCGACTTCTTCAAGGCCGACGGGGTTCGCGACCTGAGCGTCGTGGACGACTTCCGCAACGGCGACTCCAAGCTCGTCGCCGGCACCGGCATAGGTCCGAACTCGCCCGCCGGCAGTGTGGTGATCGAGAAGCGGCTGGCCGATGCGGACCATCTCAAGGTCGGTGACAAGGTCCACTTCAAGATCGGTGAGATCGATCCGGCTCTGGACCACAGCAAGGAGTTTGCGTTCACTGTCGCCGGCATTTACACCAGCGACAAGGTCTCCGCCACCGGCCAGAACGCGCCGGCCATGCTGGACCCCGGCAACCAGCTTTACGTCACCGCGGCTGGGGCCTCGACCTTGCTGGGTAAAGGCACTGACAGCGGCGGTGGAGTGGTGAGTCAGGCTACGTTCACTCTCTCCGATCCGGCTGACCTCGGGCGGCTCAAGGCGGACGCCACGGCGGCCGGGGCGGATCTGACGATCTTTCCGCTGTCGGTCAACGACAAGCAGTACCAGACGTTGGTCGGGCCGATCACCAAGACCGCGAGCTTCGCGACGGTCACCGTGTGGTTGGTGTCGGTTGGCGGCACCGTCATCCTTGGGCTGATCGTTGCGTTCTCTCTGCGCGAGCGGCGCAAGGAGATGGGTGTTCTGCTGTCGCTCGGCGAGAACAAGCCGCGGTTGCTGGGGCAGCATCTGGTCGAGGTCTTCGCCTGCGCGCTGTTGGCGATCGGCGGCGCGACTGCGGTCAGTGGGGTGCTGTCTCGCGCGGTTGGGAACCACATGCTGGCCGGTGAGGTGTCCTCGGCGGCGAACGCGCCCAAGGATCAGACCCCTGACTACAGCGGCGTCAACGGCATCCCCTCGCACGACTCCCCGACGGTGACGCCGATCAGCAAGCTTGACGTGCGGATCGGGTCGGGTGATATCGCCCGGATCGGGGCGGCTGGCCTGGGCATCGCGGCTGTGGCCACGCTTATTCCTGGTGTTGCCGTGCTGCGCTTGAATCCCCGCGAGATCCTGACGAAGGGCGACTGACATGACTTCGATGGCTCCGTCTACGAACGACGGCACGGCTTCGACGACTCCGGTGTTGCAACTGGCTGGGGTCTCCCATTCGTATACCTCCGGGGGTCGCAAGCGTCCGATCTTGCGGAACGTGAGTAAGTCCTTTGAGTCGGGGCGGATGTATGCGGTCGTCGGACCGTCCGGGAGTGGCAAGACAACGCTGCTGTCCCTGGCCAGCGGCCTGGACTCGCCGACGTCCGGGACGGTCCGGTTCCGTGGTGGCGACGTCGCCGAGCTGGGACTGGGGCGCTATCGCAACCGGCACGTCGCCACCGTGTTCCAGAGTTTCAATCTGCTGAATTACATGACGGCCGTGCAGAACGTGGTCTCGGCTATGGAGATCACCGGTGCGCGTGGTGGACGCAAGAAGCAGCGTGCGGCGCAGATCCTGACGCGGCTTGGGGTCGAGGAGGTCGATCAGCATCGCAGGACGCTGCAACTGTCGGGCGGTCAGCAGCAGCGGGTGGCGATCGCGCGGGCTCTGGCGTGCGAGGTCGACGTGCTGTTTGCCGACGAACCTACCGGCAGCCTGGACCAGGAGACCGCGGCCGAGATCGTCGCCGTCTTCCGGCAACTGGCGCACGACGAGGGCAAGTGCGTCATCGTCGTGACGCACTCGCGCGAAGTGGCTGCGGCGGCTGATGAGGTGCTTCGGCTTCGGTCCGGAGCGCTGGTCAGGGGGTGAGGCTGCGGGGCGGGTGCTGAGCGGTGACTGCTACGGGTTGAGGCGCGAGCAGCGTAGGAGCTCTAGCGCCGTCGTGAAGGCCGTGTCCTTTCCGGCGGCGAGCTCGGCCGGCGGGAACACCGGGATCCGGATCTGCGGCGGGATGCCGGTGATGTCGAAGGAGCGCCCGGCACGGCTGGGCGGGTACTCCTCATTCGGCAGCTCGAACTCCCAGCCGTTGGGCAGCACGCGGTTCAGCGTGTCGGAGAACGAGCCCTGGGTGTTCTCACCGATCCGGACCGGGGCGGGGGAGCGGCCCATCAACGCCTGCGCGAACGTCTCCCCGGCGCTCACCGTGGAACCCCCGGCCAGCAGCGCGATGGGCCCGCGATAGATCAGCTTGGCCGAAGGCGTGACGCGGATCGGCTCGGGGTTGCTGAACGCGGTCGGGTCGGTCGGGTTGTTGCGGTGCTTCTTCCAGTAAGCGGTGTAGGGCTTGGCGGTCAGGCGGGCGACGACGTCCAGCGCCAGGACGTCGGAGCCGCCCCCGTTCACGCGGTTATCGATGATGAGGCCGCGCAGGGCGTTGGGGCCTTGGGTGCGTTGCGGGGTGAAGATCGCGTCCAGAGCTTTGATGAGTTCGGCCTGGTCGGAGGCGAAGCCGGCGCTGTCGTCGGGGCTGGTGTAGCCAGCGAAGGAGGACAGGCGGAGGTAGCCGATGCCGTTGGGGAGGTCGGCGTAGGCGATGTGGCCCCGGCCCCACTCCTGGAGTGGAGTGGTGAGATCGTGGGCTTGAATGAAGGCCTTGATACTGGTGTCATAGGCGCGGCTCGGGGGGATGGTGCCGGGGCGTGAGGGGGCGACGGTGGTGGTGCCGTCGGTGAGGATGGTGTGGGAGTCGTTGAGCGGTGCGAAGGCTTCGGTGAGGAGGTGGAAGAGGTCGGCGTCGGTGGTGCTCGCCGTGATCTGGCCTCGGAGGCGCTCTCTGGTGGTCTGCCAATCGATGTCGTGGGCGGCGAAGAAGGGGTAGTTCTCCTGAAAGGTCTGCCAGAAGACGTCGAACACGGTGCGCGGGTCGGTGGGGGTTGGTTGCGTGCAGCGGGCCGGGAGGGTGGCGAGGCGCGTGAGGTGGCGGGTGCCGACTGATTGTTGGATCGTCATCGATATGGTGCGGGCACGCTGCTCGGGGTGGAGTGTGAACAGCGTCGTGCCGACGGCGAAGGTGGTGTCGCGGCGTGGGCCGGGCGTGGTGGTGGCGGTGCCGGTGCCGGTGACAGTGCCGGTGACAGTCGTGGTGGCGGTGGCGGTGAATTCGGGGAGGCAGCTGGTGGCGGTGGTTTCGTAGGACGCGAGGGTGGTGCCCTTGATGTCGAAGACGAGGCCGTAGCCGTCCATCTGCCAGACTCCGTCGAGGGAGGGCGTGCCGGCTCTCGGTGTGGTGGCGGTCTTCGCTTCGGCTCCGGTCGCGGCTCCGGCATCCACCAGGGCTGCGGCGGCGGTGACGGCAGTGACGGCAGCGATGCGCGCGCTGGTTCGGTTCATGGTGTCAGCCTGCTGCGACGGGGCGGAGTGGGGCATCGGCCATCGGTTCTCGGTGTGGCTCATCC
>NZ_JAACYW010000046.1 GCF_015356825.1 Catenulispora rubra
CGGGTGGGCTCGGGCAGCCCATTGTTACCTGCCGCGGACGTCTGCGGGGAGATCGCGGGCGGATCGCCGCATCGTTGCTTGTCAACGCTGTCCACTCCCCGAAATACATTGCGGACCTGATCGCGTTCCCCCTACGTTCGCGCCATTGGTCTAGACCCAAAGGGGTGGGGCGCCTTGACGACGGCGACCTGTGACGTCCGGCTGCCCGCGCGCTCGCGCCTGTGGAACCGCGATTTCCGGCTGTACTTCACCGCGCGCCTGGTCTCGCTCCTGGGCGACGCCATGCTCCCGGTCGCCCTGCTCTACGGCGTGGTCAGCCTCGGCTACGGCACCACCGGCGTCGGGCTGGTGCTGGCCGCGCAGGTGCTGCCGTTCGCGGCGTTCGTGCTGTTCGGCGGGGTGCTCGCCGACCGGTTCACGCCGCAGCGGATGATGGTCGGCGCCGACGCCGCGCGCTTCGTGCTGCAGGCGGTCACCGCGACCGCGTTCGCCGTCGGGCATCCGTCGCTGTGGCTGCTGATGGGGCTGTCCGGGCTGTCCGGGGTGGGGACGGCGGCGTTCCAGCCGGGGCTGGCCAGCGTCATCACGCAGGTGTCAGGGGACTTACAGCGCGCCAACGCCGTCACGCGCGTCGCCGAGGCCATGGCCACGCTCGGCGGGCCGGCGATCGCCGGGTTGCTGATCGCGGTGTCCGGGGTGCCGGTGGTGCTGGCCGCGGATTCCGCGACGTTCGCGATCAGCGGTATCTGCCTGCTGATGCTGCGGCTCGCGCCGGTGGCCCGGCCCGCGAGCCGCGAATCCACGTGGCGCAACCTGGTCGAGGGCTGGCACGAGTTCCGGACCCGGACCTGGATGCCGTCGGTCATCCTGGGCTGGATCGCGCTGGGCATCACGGTGTGGGGGCCGATCCGGCCGCTGGCCACGATCCTGGTCACCGACAAGCACGGGGCCTCCGGGCTCGGGCTCATGTGGACCGGGTTCGGCGCCGGCGGCGTGGTCGGCGGGCTGGCCGGCGTGCGCTTCCGCCCGCGGCATCCGCTGCGCGTCGGCGCCGTCGGGCTGCTCGCCTGGTCGGCGTGGCCGTTGACGTTGGCCGCCGGACTGTCGCTGCCGATGGTGTGCGTCGGGGCGGCGGTCGGAGGGGCGACCACCGCGTTCTGGGGCGTGATGTGGTCCACGAGCGTCCAGACCCACATCCCGGCCGCCGTGCTGAACCGCATCTCCGCCTACGAGATCGCCGGGTCGCTGATCGCGTTCCCGATCGGGCAGGCGCTGGCCGGTCCGGTGAGCGACGCGGTCGGTACCGGGGTTGCCCTCTATGCGTCCGCCACGTTTCTGGTGGCGGTGCTGATCGCGATGCTGTGCGTGCCGGCGGTGCGGAATCTCGGGGCGCGTGCGGCGGAAAATGAGAGTCGGCCGGAGCCCGCGCGGCTGTAGCGTCCGGCTATGACCGAAGTTCAGGGTACATATACGAAAGAGTTCTCCGCGGTCGCCGACGCGCTGTCCGAACTGCTCGACACGCAGGACATCGGGGCCTCGGTGGCGGTCTTCCTGAACGGCGAGCCGGTGGTCGACATCTGGGGCGGCCATGTGGATGCCGAGCGGACGGTCGCGTGGGAGCGCGACACGATCGTGAACGTCATGTCCTCGACCAAGCCGATCACGGCATTGTGTGCGCTGATCCTCGCTGATCGTGGTGAGCTCGACCTTTCAGCGCCTGTGTCGACCTACTGGCCGGAGTTCGCGGCGGCCGGCAAGGAGAACGTCCTGGTGCGGCATCTGCTGTCGCACACCGCCGGGCTTCCCGACTGGCCGGGGAAGCTCGTCGCCGAGGACCTGTACGACTGGACCGCTGTCACCGATCGGCTCGCCGCCTTGCCGACGCAGTGGGAACCGGGGACGGCGGCCAGGTACCACTCGATCACGTTCGGGTTCCTCGTCGGCGAGGTCGTGCGGCGTGTCACGGGGCGCAGCATCGGGCGCTTCCTCGCCGAGGAGGTCGCCGGGCCCCTCGGTGCCGACTTCCATATCGGGCTCGACGCTCAGGACGACGCGCGGATCGCGCGCTTGTATCCGCCGCCGTCGCAGACCGACGACTTCGCCTCCAGCGGTCCCGACTACGACTCGACCGGCGGCATCCGGGTCAAGGACGCGAACACCGAGGCCTGGCGGCGTGCGGAGATCCCGGCGGCCAACGGGTTCGGCAACGCGCGCGGGATCGCTCGGATCCAGTCGGTCTTGAGCAACGGCGGGGTGGCCGGGGGAGCGCGGCTGCTGTCCGAGAAGGGGTGCGAGCCGGCGTGGCAGGTGGAGTACTCCGGGCAGGACCGCGTGTTGGGGCAGCCGGCCAGCTACGGCGCGGGGTTCGGGGTGTTCGGCAACACCTTCGGGTGGGGCGGCTGGGGCGGGTCGCTGGTGATGAACGACCATGTGTCGGGGCTGACGGTCGCCTACGCGATGAACCAGATGCTCGACCCGCGGTCGGGTGAGGATAGCCGCGGCATGACGATCGTCGCGGCTGCCTACGAGGGGGTGAGCTGACGGCGTCGGCGGTTTGCCGTTCGCTGCCAGTTGTTAGCTCACGTCGACGACTGTCAGTTCACGTCGACGACGTCGCCGCCGGTCACCCGCACCAGCTCCGCGAACGTGATCGCGAAGACTGTGTGCGCGTGGCCCGCGGCGGCCCAGACCTCCGGGTAGTTCTCCAGCGTCCGGTCGATCAGCGTGCGCACCGGCACCGGATGGCCCAGCGGGGCGACGCCGCCGATGCGCTGGCCGGTGTGCTCGTGGACGAACTCCTTCGTGGCCCGCCCGACCTTCGCCACGCCCAGGTCCGCGGCCACCTTCACGGTGTCCACGCGGTGCGCGCCGCTGGTCAGCACCAGCAGGGGCGCGCCGTCGGCCTCGAACACCAGGCTGTTGGCGATCGCGCCGACCTCGCAGCCGACCTGGTCGGCGGCGGCCTGCGCGTTCGGCGCGGACTCCGGCAGGACCACCACCTTCGGCTCGAAGCCCTTCGCGCGCAGTTCCTTCTCCACGGCCTGCACGGCCGGATGGTCAGCGATCCGTTCCATGCCGGGATATTAATCCGGGTCGGCGCCGGAAGTCCGGCACAATACGCGGCATGGAAACGCTTGATCGTGTCGTGGAGCCCACCGAGATCGTGGCGGGCCGCCACCAGCTGCGTCCGCCGTCCTTGCGCGACGTCCCCGACATGATGGAGATGTCCCGCGACCCCGACGTCGCCCTGTGGAACCCGCTGGCCTCCGGCGCCGACGAGGAGACCGCACACGCCTGGGCCGTGCGCTACGGGGACTGGGACGGCGGGCGCAGCCCGACGTTCGGCGTGTACGAGGCGGTCGAGGGGCGGCTGCTCGGCCTGGTGTCGGTGCACAAGATCGACCTCGACATGTCGTCCGGCGAGCTGGGCTACCGTGTCGCGCCCTGGGCCCGCGGACGCGGCATCGCGACGATGGCCCTCGGCGCGGTCAGCGAATGGGCCTTCGGGGCCCTGGAGCTGACGCGGCTGCAGCTGATGCACGGCGTGGAGAACGCCGCGTCGTGCCGGGTGGCGCAGAAGTGCGGCTTCCGGCACGAGGGCACGACGCGCAGCTCGTACCGCTACGGCGACGGGGAGCTGCACGACGAGCACATTCACGGACGGCTGGTCGGGGATCCGGTGCCGGGGCGCTGAGGGCTGGCCAAAACCAGCCAGACCAGCCCGCTAGCCAGACCAGCCAGCCAGAGCCAGCCAAGCGAGAGCCAGCCGCCAAGCCAGAGCCAGCCGGCAAGCCAAAGCCAGCTGGCCAAGCCCCGCTAGCCGGCCAAGCCCGCCAGCCTCCGGAGTCACCAACAACCGACTCAGTCCGGGAGCCGGTCGCAGCTGGCCGGCAGACTGCCGCTCGGCCCGCTACTCGAGCCCCGCCCCGCCTACATCCCCCAATCCAGCGCCGGCGGCATCACACCCTCCCAGGCCAGCAGCCACTCCTTCGTCCGCAGCCCGCCCCCGAACCCGCCGAGCCCGTCGGCGGCGAGGACCCGGTGGCAGGGCACGACGATCGGCAGCGGGTTGCTGCCCATGATGCCGCCGACCGCCTGGGAGGCCGTGACGCCGGCGCCGGAGCCCTTCGCCAGGTCGCCGTAGGTGACCGTCTCGCCGAAGGGGACCTCGGCCAGGAGCTTGAGCACCGTCAGGCGCAGGCCGTTCACGCCGTACCAGTCCAGCGCGATGTCGAAGTGCGTGCGGGTGCCGTCGAAGTACTGCGTCAGCTGGAGGACGGCCTCGTCGAGTTGGGCCTGGGCGATGCGGTCGTCTTTGGCGTCCTTGACGCTCTTGGCCTTTTCCTCTTCCTCTTCCTCAATGGCCCTGGGCGAGGGGCTCTGCCCGCGATCGATCGGGAACTGCACCACACGTAAGCCGCGGGTGGTCGTCCCGATGGTGAGCGTTCCGATCGGGGTGTCCAGCGACGCGGTCTGCATGCAAACATTGTGCCAACCGGGGCCGACAACCCGGTGCTACTTCCAGGAGGACGGCATGCCCAAGGCCACCGCGAACGGCGTCGAGCTGGAGTACGACACCTTCGGCGACCCGAGTGCCCCGCCGTTGGTGCTGATCATGGGCCTGAGCACCCAGATGACGGCGTGGCCGGAGCCCTTCTGCCAGTCCGTCGCCGACGCCGGGTTCCACGTCGTCCGCTTCGACAACCGCGACTGCGGCCTGTCCACCATCGTGGACGTCCCGCCGCCGAGCTTCGGCGACCTGCTCGCCGGCGACACCTCCGGCGTCCCCTACCTCATGTCCGACCTCGCCGCCGACGTCGCCGGCCTGCTCGACGCGCTCGGCTTCCCGGACGCGCACATCGTCGGGCTGTCCATGGGCGGCATGATCGCCCAGCAGTTCGCCATCGACCACCCGGGCCGCCTGCGCTCGCTGTGCTCGATCATGTCCACCACCGGCGCCCCGGACGTCGGCCAGCCCGCAGCCGAGGTCCTGATGCTCCTGCTGAGCCCGGCGGCGACCAACCGCGAGGAGGCGGTCGACCGCGGGCAGAAGATGTTCGAGACCGTCGGCTCCCCGGCGTACCCGACGCCGACCGAGGACCTGCGGGACCACATCGGCGAGGCCTACGACCGCTCGTTCACGCCCGAGGGCTCGGCCCGCCAACTCGCCTGCATCGTCGCCTCGCCGGACCGCACCGCCGCGCTGTCCGCCGTCAGCGTGCCCAGCGCCGTCATCCACGGCGAAGCCGACAAGCTCGTCGACGTCAGCGGAGGCCGCGCCACCGCCGCCGCGCTCGGCGTCTCGCCGCTGATCATCCCCGGCGCCGGCCACGATCTGCCCGAGGAGCTGTGGCCGACCTACGTCGAGGCGATCGTCGCGAACGCTCAGAAGGCCGGCTGAGGGCTGGCTGAGCAGCCGGCAAGGATCAGAACGCCGGCAGGACCAGCCCCGGCGCGCGCCGCACCCCACCCCGGATTCGGCCGGTCCCGAATCCGGAGCACCGCGGCGCTCTCCTGTGTACAACTGAGCCATGGAACTTCTGGATCACCTCCCCGAGGCCGACCGGCAGCGCGTCCTGGGTCGCCTGAACAGCAACCTCATGGTCTGGCTGACCACCGTCCGCCCCGACGGCCAGCCGGTCAGCGTGCCGGTGTGGTTCCTGGCCCGGGAGGACGGGAGCATCCTCGTCTACAGCCGTGCGAACAAGGCCAAGCTCGCCAACATCGCGTCCAACCCGAAGGTGAGCCTGGGCCTGGACGTCACCGACATCGGCCGCAACATCGTGCGCCTGGAGGGCGTGGCACGCCACGACCCGAGCCTGCCGCCGGCCCACGAGCACCCCGCGTTCCTCGCCAAGTACATCGAGCGCATGGGAGCGATGTTCGACACGCCCGAGAGCTTCGGCGAGCAGTTCACCGCCGGTCTGGTGATCGAACCGACCAAGGTCTACGTCGGCTAGGCACGGCCTCGTAAGGCATCCGGCTCGACGCGCCGACCTCAGGGCCCGATCCCGATCGAAGACGGATCCGACGGCGTGCACGCCTTGCTCTTCACCGCGGTGAAGGCAGGGCATCCGCCGTCCTCCATCACGGTCGTGTGCGAGATCATCGTCAAGGTCCCGGGGCCGGACGTGCTCGGCATATAAGAGTTCGCCGTCGCGTCCCCCATCGACGCGGTGAGGAACAACACTCCGGCGAGCACTCCGGGCACCATGGCACGCCGCTTGAACGCGTCCAGCCGCACCGCCACCGTCTCCGACTTCAGACCGACGACGACGAAGTGCCGGGCCATGAACGCCGACAACACCAGCAGCCCGAACAAGATCTGCACGTCAGTACGCGGATACAGCCCGACGACCCCGCTCGCGTACATGTGCTCGGCGGTCCAGAACCGCATCAGCCACGCGCTCAGCACCGACGTGGCCACCACCAGCACCAGCGTGTCCCGCCGCCGCAGCGCCACCGCCGCGGCGAAGCCGACGAACAGCAGCAGCGTGAACAGCCCCACGCCGCCGAGGTCACCGACCGGCGGCCAGGCCCCGAGGTTCGCCGGCGGCTCGTCGGAGAACCAGTGCAGGAAGTACGTCGGCTCGGTCCGCACATCGAAGTAGACGTACGTGTCGGACCCGGCCCCCGAGGTCATCAGCGCGATCAGGTTCCGGAACGTGACGGCGGACAACGCCACACCGGACACGCCGAGAAACACCGCCGCCCGCCCGCGCGCCCCCGGCTCCCACCACGGGAACACCGCGACGATCGCCACGGCGATCCCCAGCGCGGACCACAGGAACCACCCGAAGTAGAGCTCGAACAGCAGTCCCATGCCGACGCCGAACACCGCACCCCGCACGGCGTTGCGCCGATATGAGGCACGGCCGCTGTCCCGCAGCACCTCGACGAACTTCACCAGCACCGGGACCATCATGACCAGCACGACGTTCGTGTACGGCTTGTACAGGTCCATCAGCGGCAACGCCGCCAGCACCCCGACCAGCAGCGCCGACACCGGCCGCAGCACCAGCCGCCAGGACAGGTACGCTAGCGGACCGTAGACGGCGGCGCCGAAGATCTGGAACGTCTTCATCGCGTACGCCGGACTCTCGCCGGTCCACCGCGAGATGGCGGCGATGATCTCGGCGGGCAGCGGCGGGTAGGTCTTCGGCAGCGCCTTGCCCTGCTGTACGTCGGTGGCCCACTGGATCAGCTGCGCCATGTCGCCGTGCTCCGCGTAGATGCCGTACGGCGTCTTGTACAACGCGACCATCAGCCCCGCACCCACCAGCGCGCTGGCCAGCCCGGCGACCGCCGCGCACACCAGCCGCACCGTGGCGTCGGCCGTCCGGGTCCGCCGCGACCGGAGCCCGATCACGGCCGCGCCGACCGCGAGGATGCCGAAGACCGCGAACCGGAACTGGAGTCCGGCCAGCCCGCTCACCTGCCCGACCCGCGTGAGCGGATTGACCGCCACGCTCATGCAGACCAGCAGGAACACGACGGCCGTGAGGAACGCGACCGCGACCTCCGCCGTCCGGAGCCCGAGGACGTCGCGCACCCGCCGGCCGTCCGACAGCCGATGGGTGCGTCGCGGCAACGCCAGCTGCGCCACGTCAGCGGAGGCGTAGCTTTCCGTTCCGGTGTCTATCACGCCCTTAGGACGGCTTGAGGCATGCGAAATGTTGGGCCGTCGACAGAAAATGACAGAGAATTCTCAGGATTGATTCGGGCGAGGTTCAGACAAGCTAGGACGTTTCCAGCGTCCTCGAAGCAGCGCCCTCTGTCTCAGAATCCTGCGTCTCGCGGACCACCACGTAGTACAGCTGCTTGTGCTGCACCCCGGCCTCCATCGCGGCGCGCGCGGCCTCGGCGTCGGCACGTTCGGCGTGCCCGGACACCAGGAACCGGTTCCCGTTGTCGTCCTGGCGCCAGAGCTCGAACCCGCTCACGCCGCACGTCCCCAACCGGCGTCCCACACGCCGCCGGCGCGCGCCAGGCGGTCGCGGTACTCGATCCGCTCGGGCCAGTCCGAAGGAAAGGCCTCGATCCCGTGGCGGGCGCCCAGGAACGCGCCGGCCAGGGCGGCGATCGAGTCCGAGTCGCCGCCGGTGGCCGCGGCGCGGCCGAGGGCGCGCACCGGCTCGTCGGGATACATCAGGAAGCACAGAAGCGCGGTGGCCAGCGCTTCCTCCGCGATCCAGCCCTCGCCGGTGTAGCCGCAGGGGTCCACGGCCGGGTCCGGGTTCTCGGCCGCCTCGGCCAGCACGCCGAGGACCGTGCCGCACTCGACCCAGCCGTGCTCGATGAACTCCTCCGGGGAGTCGCGCAGCGGGACGCGCCACAGGTCGTCGCCGAGCCAGTCGCCGTGGTAGACGCGGCGCTGTTCCTGGCAGCGTTCACGCAGCGCCGGGACCAGGTCCGCCGGTGCCATGCCGCGCAGGAGCCAGCGGGTCGCGAAGGCGGTCAGGTCCGAGGCGGCCAGGGCGGTCGCGTGGCCGTGGGTCAGGGCCGCCTGGAGTTGCGCGGCGCCGGCGACGGTCGTGTCCGGGACGTGCGGCAGCAGGCCGATCGGCGTCACGCGCATGTTCGCGCCGCACCCCTTCGAGCCGCGCTGGCTCGCCTCCGGCCACGGCGCGCCGTTGCCCAGGAGGCCGCAGGCGCGCAGGCAGGTCATGCCCGGCGCGCGGTTGTTGTCCGGGGACTTGGCCCAGGCCAGGAAGTGCTCGATCAGCGAGCCGGTGAGCGGTTCGACCGCCAGGTCGGCGCCCTCGGGCTGCTCCAGCAGGGCCTCGGCGACGGCCAGCGCCATCTGCGTGTCGTCGGTGACGTAGCCGTCCTGCGAAAGGTCCGCCGGGCCGGCCGGACCGTAGAGCCGCACGATCTCCTCGAAGCGCTGGAACTCCGTGGGCTTGCCGACGCAGTCCCCGAACGCGAGCCCGAACATCGAACCGGTCGCTGTCATATGATCCCCTCCCCGGTGGCGCGATCGTGCAAGTCTGCCAGCTACAGTGCCGGTCTATGACCGAGTCCTTGATCCTTCGTGACGCCACCGCCGCCGACCTGCCGGAGATCGTCGCCATGCTCGCCGACGACAAACTGGGCTCCACGCGGGAGGACCCCGAGGACCTGGCGCCCTACCTCGCGGCCTTCGCCGAGTTGGAAGCCGACCCGAACCAGCGCCTGATCGTCGCCGAGCGGGACGGCACGGCCGTCGGCACGTTCCAGCTGACCTTCATCCCCGGCGTGGCGCAGCGCGGCCTGAAGCGCGCCATGATCGAGAGCGTTCGCGTCGCCACCACGGAGCGCGGCAGCGGGCTCGGCACCGAGATGATGCAGTGGGCCATCGATCAGGCGCGGCAGGCCGGCTGTCTGCAGGTGCAGCTGACGTCGAACGCGCAGCGGCCCGACGCGCACCGGTTCTACGAGCGGCTCGGGTTCGTTCCCTCGCACGTGGGGTTCAAGCTGAAGCTGGGCTGATCAGCGGTCGCGCCGGCCGGGTTTTCGGCGACTGGGCTTCGCCGGCCGGCGCGGCGCGTCACGGACGCCAGGCCGCGGTGAAGACCACCTGGTTCCGGATGACCCGGCCGCCCTCGATGTAGCCGGGGCGAATGACGTACTGCGCCAGACCGTCGGCCGGGCAGTCACGCCACGCCTCCTGGCCGGGTCGCAGCGGCTCGCCCTGGATGATCGCGAAATCCCACGAGTGCATCGGCGCGCACGCTACCAGTCGATCTCGGATCTCGCGCATCTTCCTGACGACGTCGCTGTAGTGCTCGTTCCCGATGTTCTGGACCAGTCGTCCGTCGTCCACATCCGCGATGCCGAACAGGATCTCGACGGTCTCCGCGAGGACCGGCACGACCTCAACCGGCTCCCCGCGCTTCCGCACTCTGTTCAGGTGTTGCGTGACGATGGGCCACAGCGACGAGATCAGGGACTCCATGTCGTCCAGCGCCTCGTCCCGGCTGAAACCGACGGCCGTCGCAGCGTTCGGATTGTCGTTGCGGAAGTCGCGCTCCAGGACCTCGGTGAGGCGTTCCTGCAGGACGGTGTGCTCTTCCTCGGACTGCGCGCGTGCCTGGCGCAGGCTGAGCTCAAGGTTCTGGATGGACTTGCGGTGGACCTCCAGCCGCTCCTCCGCGGCTGCCAGCCGGTGGATCAGCGACTGGACGTGCTCTTCGAGCCTGCGGACCCGGTTCCGCTGGTCGTCGACCGTGCCGAGGAACAGCTGGACGAGGTCGACGGCCTGTTTCTGGGCCACGCTCCAGTCGATCTGTCCGGGATATGCGGGCGAGTTCACAGCCGGTCCTCCTCGACGAAGTCAATGAACAGGCGCTCTTCCTCACCGGTCCGGGGATCGCGCGCCACGGTCTCCACCTCGGTCCCCCCGAAGACCATGTAGATCTCGATCATCCGTTCCGCGGGCGGCAGATCGAGGGTCTTCGACATGTCGATCTCGATCACCCCCAGCTCCCGGCACCCCTCGTCGGTGACGTACCGCGGGGTCTTCTCCTCGGTCACGACGACCTTGAGCCCCATCGAGCGCTGGCCGGCCAGGATCGGGTACGCCCGCACCGGCACCCTGGTCCCCGGCTCGACGGCGTCGCCGGCCCGCACGAACGTCTTGAACCGTACGGAGCACAGCTCCTGGCCGTCGTACTGCGTGATCAGCGTCGAGTCCGGGTCGATACCGCGTTCGAAGGGTTCCGCGAAGGAGATGCCGTAGGTGAGCTTCGTGGTCCGGCCACGGATGAGGGTCGGGTCGTTGGCGTAGAACACGGCGCCCAGCAGGATCGCCGCCGCGGGTGTGGTCGGTACGACGACCTGCATCCGCTTGCTGTCGAACGCCTTTCTCAGCTGCTCCTGGAGGTACCGCGACTGCGCGAAGCCACCGACCAGGAGGATCTGGCCGACCGACTTCGGGCCCACGGTCTTCAGCTGCTCGTGCACCAGCTCCAGCAGCGGATTGATGGTGTGGTCGAAGGCCTGCTTGACCTCCTTGGGCGTGAGCACGAACTGGTCGTCCACGCCGTCCTGCGCCTTGGCCAGCCTGGCGCGTGCGCCGTCGGCCGCCGAGATGACCTTCAGCATCGGCGAGGAGATGTCCAGCACGACGGGATAGGTCTGCTCCGGGTCGAACGTCCGCTTGGCCAGCTCCCACTGCGCCGACACCTTGTGCAGCAGTTCCGGCGAGTTCTTCACGATCGCCGACAGCACCTCGGGTCCGATGCGGTCGGCCAGGATCCGGTCGACGAGGTACGCGTCGGAGTACGTGGCACCGTGCTTGCCTCCGGTGGAGAGCCCGATCTCGGTCAGGCCGTCGGCCGCCACCTCGTACGCGGTCAGGTCCACCGTGCCCCCGCCGGCGTCGACCACCATGAACCGGCTGCCCGGCTCGTTCAGCTTCGCCTCGCTGGCCTGGCGCGCGTACAGGGCGGCGACTTCGGGCTCCACCGCGATCAGTAGCCGCTCCGGCGACCCTGGCAGGCCAGCCTGTTCGGCGCAGGCCCGCATCAGACGCCGTTCCTGGTCCCGCCAGATCGCCGGCACCGTCAGGCACCACAGGATCTCGTCGGCGCGCACGTTGGACCGTGTGAGGACTTCGGTCAGCGCATGCTCGCAGAACGCCTTGAGGTACTGCGTGACCAGGAAATCCGGCGGGTACCCGGGCGTCTGGGCCCCGGACGTCGGACGGTCGGGCCGGGACTCCGCCCGGGCCGCGAGCGCCGATTCGCGCAGCAGGCCCATCTTGAACCGCACGTGGTACGTGTTCAGGGAGTCCCGCTCCTGCATGTGGCGGTTGTGGGCGCGGTAGCCCCAGTCGGCGACCTCGCCGACCTCGTCGAGCAGCAGTGCGGTCAGGTTCTTGTGATACGGCACCGCGGCGCCCGGCCACGAGTCGTAGAGCTGGATCGCTTCCGGGACGAGCGGACGGTCGCGACGCTTGTAGGCCCACGCGAACCCGGTCGCGTAAGTGCCGAAATCGATCGCCGCGACGACGCGGACCGTGGACATCGGATCTCATTCCTGGTTGGGGTCGGGCGGGAGCTGTCCGGTGCGGCGCACGTGTTCGATCACCGCGGCGGCGCCGAGCCGCTGGGCGAGGCCACGGACCCGGCGGAAGCCGTCGCCGTAGACCGGATCGGGGTCCCGGCGCATGGCCTGCGCGGCCAGGCAGGACCGGGGATCGGGGGACCGCCGGACGAGGTACCCGTAGGCGACGAGCTGGCAGATGCCCTCCATCACCTCGTCGGGCGCCGGCGGGAAGGAGCGCTGGGCCAGCCAGGCGTGCATGCACTCGTGGGCCACCGTCGCGCCGAACCGGCACGGCGTCAGCCCGGCCGCCACCTGCAGGCTCAGGACCTCGGCGCCGCGGGTGACGGTCAGCCCGGTGCGCCGGCGTCCCGAGTCCCAGTCCGAGTCCGAGCCTGAGCCTGAGCCTGAGCCTGAGCCTGAGCCTGAGTGTGAGTCTGGGACCGCGCCGAGCCCGTCGGCGGCCAGGGCCACGCGCACCGGTGTCGGGAGGCGGATTCCCATGGCGTGCAGCGTCTCTCTGACCTGCGGTACCTCGCGGCGGACGTCGTCCTGGGTCCAGACCGCGGCGGCCTGGCAGTTGGCGCACAGCCCCGGCTGCTTGTCGGACCCTGGCAAGCCGACCGGGGACGAGCCGACCGGCTGGCTGCGCGTCACACGGTCCCGGCGCAGGGTTCTCCGGGACAGGGCTGCGGCGGACCATCGGCCGGTCATCGCGCGGGCGGGAGGGGTCCGAGGCGGAGGTGCTGGCGCCAGTACCGGGTCCAGGTGCCGGCCGTGGGACGGTCGGCGGGGCCGCCCTCCAACGCCGCCCGCAGCAGTCCGACCCCTTCCGGGTCCAGCATGCCGACCGAGGCGTCGACGTCGCGGTTCGACGCGCCGCCGCGTCCCGGCGCCAGGCAGCGCAGGATGAACAGGCCGAGCTTGTACCGGTCGGTCTCCAGGCTCTGGTGGCGCAGGCCGCCGCTGTCGTCCTCGTGCTCCGGCGGGTCCCAGTCCGGGGTGTTCTGCTGCCGCACGCCGCCGGTGGCGCCGTTGGGGCGGGCCGCGTCGCAGTCGACGAGGAAGACGTCCGGCTGCGGGTCGGTCTGGTACAGGATGTTGCGGACCGACAGGTCGCCGTAGACCAGGCTCTCATAGTGCAGCGCGGCGACGATGAACGAGAGCCGCTCGCAGATCAGCATGCGGCTTCTGACGTCGTGGTCGGCCGGCACGTCGATACCGCGCAGCCGGGCCACGTCGGCGGCGAACAGCAGGTGCTGGATGTCGCGGGGTTTGATCGTCGCCGAGCCGTCCGGCAGGTTGATCTTCTGCATGAAGCCCGGCGGTATCAGCGGCATCAGGACCCCGATGGCCTCGTTCGCAGCTCCCGGCGCCCCCGACCGGTCGTCGAACACCACCCGGGTCGGCCAGGCGGTCATGCCCTTGATGTCCTCGCTGCGCTTGGCCTGGCGCCGGATCTGGATGAGCTGGCGCAGCGGCGCGGCCGGCACGCCGGTGTTGAACTCCTTGAAGACCACGGAGGGGCGGTCCTTGAGGCGGTGGATGCGGCCGTTCGCGCCTTTGTTGATCTCTTCGAGCGGGCCGAGCTGGGACCAGGCCACGTCGAAGGGGAGCTGGGTCTCAGCCATCGGCGGTGGCCCCTTCGGGGTGGTCGGGATGTCCGGCTTGCGCGGTGTGGCCAGCGTGCTCGGCGTGCTCGGGCCGGTCGGAGTGCCCGGCGACGTCCGCCGCGGCTTCTCGCGGCGTGGACTCCGCAGCTTGCGGTTCCGGCGCCCCGTTCGCGAACACGCCGCCGTCCGCCCAGATGCCGACCACGGTGCGGTCGTCGTCGAAGCCCTTGCGCCCGAAGCCGATCTGCGCGGTGAACTGGTGTTGGAGCGGCGGCCGGGCCCAGGCCTGCCCGAGGGTGAGGGCGACGTCGTCTTCGGCGTCGTCGAGCGGGTCCCCGACGCCGTCGCTCATCACCAGCAGCGTGCAGTCCGGCGGGAGGATCTCGGTGGTCACCGGGTGGGTTCCACGTTCGACCGGCAGCAGCGGAAGCGCGAGGACCTTCGAGGTCGCGAGCCCGTCGGCGCCCAGCGGCTTGGGACCGGCGAGCCTGCGCCAACGGCCCTCGGCACTGAGTGCCCAGACGGGGGAGTCGCCCTGGCTGGCGACCGTCACCTTCCAGCCGTCCTGAACCGAGGGCGCGGTGTGGCAGATCGCGAAGGTGGCGGTCGAAGCCATCTCGCTGGCGACCTCGCGCGCGGAGGGCACGGTTCCCTGCATGCTCCGGCTCCGCTGTCCGTGCTTGACGATCATGATCGCCAGCTGCTCGAACACGCTCCACCAATCCAGGTCCGACGGCTCGGTGGGGTTGGTGTCGGTGTCGGTGTCGGTGTCGGTGTTGGAGTCGGTGTTGGAGTCGGTGTTGGAGTCGGAGTTCGGGGCGGAGGCCAGCAGTTCGCGGATCAGCTCGGGGCCGTGTCGGCTGACCAGCGCGGCCGCCTCCTGCGACTTCGGGCCGTTGCCCACACCGTCGGCCACGACCGCGATGAACCACTGGCCGTCCTCGCTGAGCGCCGCGCCGTACGAGTCCTGCCTGGGCCTGCCGTCGTAGCGGTGATGCAGGCCCCGCACGCTCGCCGCGCGGATCGCCAGACCGCCGGCCGTGCCACCGTCGGAGACGCTGTCCGGCCACTCCGGGAAGAACGGCAGGCTCGAACGCACCTGCCGGAACGCCTGACCGGGCTCCCCGATGGAGAACTCGAACCGTCCCTCGGGCTGCCAGCCCGGTTCGATGTCCGCGGCCATGTCAGTCCAGGTAGTCGTCGTCGATGACGACGGCTTCCGCCGGCCCGACCGCGGTCAGCTGTCCGCCGCTCCCGCTCCCAGAGACCGGCGGCAGTGTGAAGGCCCCACTGGTGCCGGAGGACAAGGCGGACATGACCAGGATCTCCGCCATGTGCTTGATCGCCTCAGCGGCCTTACTCCCACTGGACATCATGTAGCAGCGGCTCTTGCCGATCGGCTGGACCAGGTGCTCCATGGTCGCCTGGTCCGCATCCTCCACCCCGAAGGGGACCACGATCGGGTGGTTCTTGTTGCCGACGCCCGTGGCCTTGTCGTAGGTGATGAGCTCGGCGAACTTCGTCTCCCAACCCGTGTCGGTCGGTTGGCCGTCGCTGAGGAAGAACACCGCCGGCCGGAACACCCGGAAGGGGTCCGTCTGCAGCTGGCTGACGTCCTTGTCGATCTGGGTGCGCAGGAACTCGAAGCAGGCACCGAAATCCGTTCCGCCCTCGACCGTCAGTGTCGGCAGCGGCCCGACGAACGTCGACATGTCGCACAGGGGGACGATCGACTTGGCGTCGTCGGAGAAGCTCACGAGGCTGAACCTGAGCTTGTCGTTGACGACCGGGTTCACCGCCAGGGTGTTCGCGACTTCCTGGAAAACCTTGTTGGCCGCCTCGATCTTGTCACCGGACATCGAATAGGAGACGTCGACGACGGCGTAGAACGGGATGAGCGGTCTCTGGTTGGCCATGCTTCGCTCCGGATGAGTCGGTACCGCCGTGGGGCGCGGCCTGTGGTGGCGGAGGCTGCGCTTGGTTGTCGGGGTACTGACGGACGGCACATCCGGAGCGAAGTCGGTCAGGCGAGGAGCTACATCCGAGGAACTACATCCCAGGAGCTACATCCGAGTGGAGCCGTCTCAGCCGGCGAGCCCCCGGGCCCGCAGCATCGGCTCCACCTCCGGCGCGCGCCCCCGGAACTCCGCGAACGCCGCCATCAGGTCCACACTCCCGCCGCGCGAGAGCACCGCGCGCCGGAACGCCTCGCCGCTGTCGCGGATCGAGCGCCCCTGCTCCACGCCCTCCTTGAACCAGTCGACCGTGTCCTTGTCCAGGACCTCGCTCCACAAGTACGAGTAGTAGCCGGCGCAGTAGTCGTTGCCCCAGATGTGCGCGAAGTAGCTGCTCCGGTACCGCGACGGGATCTCCGGCACCAGCAGCCCGTACCGCGTGAGCGCCGCAGCCTCGAACTCCTTGGCGTCTGACACCTTGGTGTCGCCGGGGTCCGCGCCGGCCGGCAGCGTGTGCCAGGCCCAGTCCAGCATCACCGCGCCGAGGATCTCCACGGTCGCGAAGCCCTGCCCGAACTTCTCCGCCTCGGCCATCCGCTCCAGCAGGTCCGCCGGTACCGGCTCGCCGGTGCGGTGGTGCTTGGCGTAGTTGGCGAGCACCTCCGGCCATTCCGCCCACATCTCGTTCACCTGCGAGGGGTACTCGACGAAGTCGCGCGGCGTGTTCGTTCCGGAGAACGTCGGATGCTCCACGTCGGAGAACAGGCCGTGCAGCGTGTGCCCGAACTCGTGGAACAGCGTGCGGACCTCGTCCCAGGTCAGCAGTGTGGGCTCGCCGGCCGGCGGCTTGGCCACGTTCAGGTTGTTCACCACCACCGGCGCCTGCCCGAGCAGCCGCGACTGGTCGACGTAGTTCGTCATCCACGCCCCGCCGCGCTTGGAGCCCCGGGCGTAGAAGTCGCCGAGGAACAGCCCGATCCCGGAGCCGTCGGCGTCGAAGACCTCCCAGATCCGCACGTCCGGGTGGTACGCGACCAGGTCCGGACGCGCCTCGAAGGTGATCCCGTAGACCAGCTCCGCGGCGTGGAACACGCCGTTGACCAGCACGCTGTCCAGCTCCAGGTACGGCCGCAGGGCCTCGGAGTCGACGTCGTACTCGGCCCGGCGCACCTTCTCCGAGTAGTACGTCCAGTCCCACGCCTCAAGGCTCTGCCCGGCCGGCAGGTGCGCCCGCAGCGCCTCGGCCTCCTTGGCCGCGTTGGCCACGGCGGTCGGGATCAGCCGCGCCATCAGGTCCTCGACGGCCGCGGTGGTCTTGGCCGTCCGCTCCTGGACCGCGTACTCGGCGTACGACCCGAAGCCCAGCAGCGCCGCACGCTCGGCCCGCAGCTTCGCGATCCGCACCGCGATCGGCCCGTTGGCCTCCCAGGCCCGCTCCAGCGACGCCTCCAGCAGCGCGCGCCGCGCCTCCCGGTCGTCCAGCGAGGCCAGCTGCGTCTGGTTCGAGAAGTTCTTCAGCGAGATGACGTACTTGCCGGGCAGCCCGACCGCCTCGCCGTTCTCCTTCGCCGCCGCGACCGCGTCCGCCGAAAGGCCCGACAGCTGCTCGGCCGAGTCGAACACCTGCTGTCCGGCCTTGTTCGCCGCCAGCAGGTTCCGGTCGAAGTCCGTGGACAGCGCCGCCAGCTTCTCGTTGAGCTCCTTGAGCCGGTCCTTGTCGGACGGCGAGAGCTTCGCGCCGCCCCGGACGAAGTTGCGGTGGATCTTCTCCAGCAGGTGCAGCTCGACGTCGGTCAGGCCCAGGCTCGCACGGCGCTCGTAGAGGTCGTCGATCCGCGCGAACAACGCCGCGTCCAGATTGATCGTGTCCATGTGCGCCGCCCAGCGCGGGCTGATCTCCTGCTCGACCGCCTGCAGGGCGTCGGAGGTGTCGGAGGAGGTCTGCGGGAAGAACACCGCCTGGACCCGGTGCAGCAGCGTGCCGGAGCGCTCCATGGCGACGATCGTGTTCTCGAACGTCGCCGGCTCCGGGTTCTCGGCGATCGTCTTGATCTCGGCCAGGTGCTCGGCGAAGCCCGCGTCGAACGCCGGGAGGTAGTGCTCCTCCCGGATGTCCGCGAACGGCGGCAGCTCGTAGGGCAGCGTGCTGGCGAGGAAAAGCGGATTCTCGGTGGTCACGCTCCCGACTCTAACGCTCGATCGGTAGTGGCTCGAAAGCGGTTTGGTCGTTACCGCCGGCTTGTTTGGTCGGGCGTCGGCGGCGTCGTGGGCAGCGCTGCTGTTGCCGCGGCCGTTGCTGCTGTTGCCGTCGCCGTTGCCGCCGCAGTGCCGGCGGGGCTCGCCGTGCCGCCGGCACCGCGCAGGTGGCCGAAGATCAGACTGGTCTCGGTGTGTCCGACCGCCGGGTGCGTCGTCAGGTGCTCCAGGACGAAGTCGCGCAGCGCGTCGGAGTCGGCGACGGCGATGTGCAGCAGGTAGTCGTCGGCGCCGGCGACGTGCCAGACCCCGACGACGTCCGGCAGCCCCGGCACGTCCCGGATGAACTCCTGCACGCGCTCGCGCGTGTGCGCCCGCAACCGTACCGCGATCATCGCCTGCAGCCCCCGCCCCAATGCCGCCGGGTCGATGTCGGCGTGGAAGCCGCGGATCACGCCGCGCTCCCGCAGCGTCCGGATCCGTGCCAGGCACGTGGACGGCGCGATGCCCACCGCGTCGGCGATGGCGTTGTTCGGGGTGCGCGCGTCGGCCGCCAGCACCGCCAGGATCGCGCGGTCGGTGTCGTCCAGGACCGGCCTCGGCGCTCGCAGATCGTTCGGCATACCGCTCAGTGTTACCGATGCCACTGAATCTTTCAATGAGCAGAGCCATCATCACAGAATCTTGTTCGCGATACTTTCCATCCCACCGATGTATCTTCAACAATGACCGCATGCTCCCCGCCTCCGCACTTCCCGACACCATCGCCGTCCACGCCGGCCGGGACGACTTGAACGCCCTCGGCGTCCACGTCCCGCCGATCGACCTGTCGACCACCAACCCGCTGTCGAACGTCGGCGTCGGCGGCGACAGCTACGAGACGCTGGCCACCGGCGGCACCCCGATCAGCGGCGGCAGCCACGTCTACCAGCGGCTGTGGAACCCGACGACCGCGCGCTTCGAGGAAGCGCTGGCGCGGATGGAGAACACCGAGGCCGCGGTCGCGTTCGCCTCCGGCATGGCCGCGATCACCGCCTGCCTGCTGGCCGCCGCGGCCGAGGGCAAGCGGCACGTGGTGGCGGTGCGGCCGCTGTACGGCGGCAGCGACCACCTGCTGGCCAGCGGGCTGCTGGGGACGGAGGTGACGTGGGCCGCCGCCGACGGCATCACCGCCGCGCTCCGCCGCGACACCGGCCTGGTGATCCTGGAGACGCCGGCGAACCCGACGCTGGAGCTGCTGGACCTGGCGCGCGTCGCCGAGCAGTGCGGCGACGTCCCGCTGCTGGTGGACAACACGTTCGCGACGCCGGTGCTGCAGAAGCCGGCCGACTTCGGCGCGACGCTGGTCGTGCACAGCGCCACGAAGTACCTCGGCGGGCACGGCGACGTCCTGGCCGGCGCGGTCGCGACCACGGCGGCGTGGGCCGAGCGGCTGCGTCCGGTCCGTGCCATCACCGGCTCGGTGCTGCACCCGCTCTCGTCCTACCTCCTGCACCGCGGCCTGCAGACGCTGCCGCTGCGCGTCCGGCACCAGTCGCAGAACGCCGAGAAGCTCGTCGACCGCCTGCTGGCCAACCCGGCGGTCGAGCGCGTGTACTACCCGGGGCTGACCGAGTGCGACCCGCGGCACCTGGTGGGACGGCAGATGGCGGGCCCCGGCGCGGTGTTCGCGATGGCCGTGCGCGGCGGGTACGACGCGGCGGCGCGCGTGGCGGACTCGGTGCGGCTGATCACGCACGCGGTGTCGCTCGGGGGAGTGGACACGCTGATTCAGCACCCGGCTTCGCTGACACACCGGCCGGTCGCCGCGGACGCCAAGCCGCACGCTTCGGTGCTGCGGGTTTCCGTGGGGCTGGAGGATCCGGAGGACTTGTACGCGGATCTGGAGCGTGCGCTGCGGTCCTAAAGCGTGCGCTGCGCTCTTAAGGGGTGTGGTCGTCGCGCCGGCGTGGCGCCTGTCGCGATGATGGAGACATGATTCTGCCCTCCGAACGCGACCCCCGACTGATCACCATCCGACGCGGCGGAACCTTGACCGACGAGCACCACCAGCTGCTCGCGGAGTGGGCGGCGCAGTGTGCGGAGCACGTGCTGCCCCTGTTCGAGCAGGAAGCGCCGGAGGACCTCCGGCCCCGAGACGCGATCGAGGTCGGCCGTGCGTGGATCCGTGGCGAGGTGCGCATGACGGACGCGCACAACACCGCGTTCGTCGCCAACGCCGCCGCCAAGGGACGACCGGACCCGGCGAAGTTCGCGGCGCTCGCGGCCGGCCAGGCGGTGGCGGTGGCACACGTCGCGGCGCACGATCTGGGCGCCGCGGCGTACGCGATCAGGGCGGCGGTCGCGGCGGCTCCGAAGTCCGAGGCGGAGTCGGCGCGGCTGGGGGAGCGGGACTGGCAGCGGGAGCGGATCCCCGCCGAGCTGCGGGAGCTCGTGCTTGACGATCAGCGGCTGCGGAGTCCGATCTGCTGGAACGTGTTCGACGACTGATCCGGTAGTCCCACCGCCAAGCCTGTGCTCGCTCCCTGACCCTCCGCGCCTTCCCCGCCGCTCACGCCGCTCACGCCGCCTCCGGCCAAGCACGCCGCGCCATCATCAGCAGCACCAGCGCCGCGATGTTCCACGCGTCGTCGGCGCCGCAGTGGTGGCGCCCCTCCAGCGGGACTTGCGCGACCTCCAGTGCCCGGTGCATGCCGACGCCCTTCGGCCAGCCGTTGGCGAAGGCGAACTGCTGTTTGGCGTTGGTGTGCATGGCGGCGAAGGGGTAGCGCACGTCAGTGGCGTCGCATTGGCGCTGGAACTGCTTGCGGTCGTAATCGCCCCAACTCGCCCACGGCCGCGAATCGGCGTAGTGCTCCCGGCGCAGCTGGTCGCAGGCCTCGGCGAACGTCACTCCGGTGTCGACCTGCTCCTGTGTCAGCCCCGTGAGCTCCGTGCAGAACTCGCTCACCGTCGAGTGCTCCGGCCGCACCATGATCTGGTGCTTTTCGACGCGGACGCGTTCCTGGACGTCGACGACCGTGAGTCCGATCTCGATGATCTCGGACACCTGGCCCGGTGGTGGCCTGCCGACCCAGCACGTGGCCTCGACGTCGACCACGTTCAGGTACCGCCCGTACGTCTCCATGGTGGGCAGGGTAGATCCGCGCAGGCTCGGGGCGCTGTCGATTATTCGCCGGCTCTGCGCCGAAACATCGGGGAAACGACGCGGTTTTAACCTGCGATCATGACCGCGCCCATTGGGACTGCGCCCATCACCATCGTCCCCATGACGGCCGCCCACGCCGCCGACGTCCTGCGCATCTACCAGCACGGCATCGACGAGGGGAACGCCACGTTCGAGACGGCCGCGCCGACCTGGGACGTTTTCGACGCCGGGAAGATGGCCGAGCACCGCTTCGTGGCGCTGAATGCGGCTGCGCCCGCAGTACTCGGCTACGTCGCCGTCTCCGCTGTCTCGAAACGCGCTTGCTACGCCGGCGTCGTCGAACTCACCGTTTACGTCGCGCCCGAAGCACGCTGCCGAGGCGTCGGCAACCGCCTGCTCAGCGCACTGATCGCCTCCACCGAGGCGGCCGGGATCTGGACCATCAACGCGGGGATCTTCCCTCAGAACACCGCGAGCCTCGCCCTGCACGAGCGCCACGGCTTCCGCGTCCTCGGCCGACAGGAGCGCATCGGCAAGACGGCCGCCGGGGTCTGGCGCGACGTCATACTCCTCGAACGCCGCAGCCCGGTCGTCGAGTAGCTGCACGCTTGTTACCGCGACCCTTACCGCGTTGATATCTTCCATGCGCATGCTGGTCTCACCATCACGCAGGAACCGGGAGAGCAGCGCCGTGAGATACGTCGACATCGAGGTGACCGGTACCGGCGACTCGATCAACCCCCTGGCCTACCTCGACCGGCTCGCCGACCTCGCCCCGCAGCTCCCGCCCGGCGCCCGGGCCTTCGCCGTCGACCCGGACCACTACGACTTCCACGGCGAGCGCTGTGTCAAGGACCTGAAGATCGAGCAGCTGCGCTTCGGCGCCGACGACGACGGTGCGACCTTCGAGATCCACTTCCGCCACAACTGCTGGAAGCACGAGGAAGACCTGCGGATCACCTACCGCCGCCTGTCCGGCTTCACGTTGGACAACGACCCCGACGACAAGTGGGGCGACCAGATCGTCATCCTCGACGAGGTCCTCCCGCACGAGCGCGGATGCAGCCACGAGATCGCCTGCCACACCGGCACGCTGACGATCGTGTGCGGGGACCTGGACGCGGTGTGGGTCCCGGCCGACTGCCCCGAGCAGGAGTAGCCGGGGAGCAAGACGCCGACTTTAGGCGTCGGCCGCATACACCTCCACCCCCTCCACGTACGTGCGAAGCACCCGCGCCTCACCGATCTCCCACGCAGGTCCCTCGAACGGATCCCGGTCCAGCACCACCAGATCGGCCAGCTTCCCGACCTCGACCGAACCGGTCACATCATCCAACCGGTTCACATACGCCGACCCCGCCGTGTAAGCAGCGATCGCCTGCCCCAACTCCAGCCGCTCCTCCGGGTAGAACACCTTCCGCGCCGCGAACTCCTGCGCCGACAGCCCCGGCTCCACCCGGTTCACCGCCGTGTGGATCCCCCACAGCGGGTTCGGCGACGTCACCGACCAGTCCGACCCCGCCGCGATCGTCGCGCCCGCACGGCTCAGCGACCCGAACGGGTACTGCCACCCGGCCCGCTCCTCGCCCAGGAACGGGATCGTCAGCTCGTCCATCGCCGGTTCGTGGGCCGCCCACAGTGCCTGGATGTTGGCCGTCGCGCCGAGCCGCCGGAAGCGCTGGACGTCGTCCGGGTGTACGACCTGGAGGTGCGCCAGGTGGTGACGCCCGCCGGGGCCGTTCGCGGCGCGCGCCGCCTCCAGCGCGTCCAGGGCGTTGCGCACGGCCCGGTCGCCGAGCGCGTGGAAGTGGACTTGGAAGCCGGCGGCATCGAGCTCGGTGACGTAGGTCTTCAGCTTGTCGGGGTCGATGAAGTCCAGGCCGGCGTTGTCGGTGGTACAGCCGCAGCCGTCCAGGTACGGGCTCAGCAGCGCGGCGGTGTGGTTCTCGGCGACGCCGTCGAGCATCATCTTCACGGTCCGCGCACGGAAGCGTCCCGCCCCGGCCACCTCTGCCGCCTCGCGCCGCTGTCGGAACAGCTCCAGCTGCTCCAAGCCGCTCTCGCGTTCCCACCACAGCGCCCCTGCGACCCGCGCGGTCAGAGCGCCGGAGACGGCGGCGTCCAGGTACGTCTCGAAGACATCGCCGATTCCGAGCCCGTCACCGACCCACGCGTCCTGCCACGCCGTGATCCCGAACGAGTGCAGGTACGCTTGCCCGGCCAGCAGCCCGTCGGTCGTCTCCTCGGCTGTCGGAACTGGCAGATGAGCGTTGACGAGCGCCATCGCGCCTTCTTGCAGACATCCGTTGGGCTCGCCGTCGGCGTCGCGTTCGATCCGGCCGTCGAACGGGTCAGGCGTGTCGCGCGTGATGCCGCAGACCTCCAGCGCCTTGCTGTTGACCCACATCCCGTGGACGTCGCGGTTCGGCAGGGCCACCGGTCGGTCCGGCACCACGGCATCCAGCATTTCCTTGGTCGGCATGCCGCCCGGGAAGGCGTCCATGCTCCAGCCGCCGCCGCGGATCCAGGCGGCGTGCGGGTTGCGCTGTGCGTAGTCGGCGACGGCGGCCACGAACTCCTCGGCGGTGTGCAGCTCGTGCAGGTCGCACTGGCGCAGGGTGGTGCCGCCGAGGACCGGGTGCACGTGTGCGTCCTGGAAACCCGGGAGCAGGAGCTTGCCGGCCAGGTCCACGACCTCGGTGCCCGGCCCGATCAGGTCCTTCACGTCCGCGTGCCGGCCGACCGCGGTGATCCGGCCGTCGGCGACCGCCGCCGCGCCGGCCCAGGAGCGTGCGGCGTCGACCGTGTAGCACGGGCCGCCGGTGAAGACGAGGTCTGCGAACGGCGAGCGGGACACCGGTCCTCCAAGGTGGCTGAACAGAGGGGTCAACCAGAAGTCTGGGCTGCCCCGGCCCGCGGCGGTATTGGCAACGTGGCTGGCGCTGTCTCCGAATCACGTCACAGTGCTGGGACGCGACCGCCGAATTCGAACACACACTCGGGGTGCGGCCCGGCTCCCGCCACCTGACCGGAGTACCGCATCCAGCCTTCTGAAGTGCGGCGTCGAAATACGGGTGTTACGAACTATGTGGGGATCTGCCCCGTCACCGCATCGATGGAGGAACCTACATGGGACCGAGACTCGCAATATCGGTCGACTGGGGCTCGGGCATCACCAACGCCTGGACCTCGGTCACAAGAATCATCCCGAAGCTGATCGCGTTCGCCGTGATCATGTTCGTCGGCTGGCTGATCTGCAAGGCGATCGCCAAGGTGCTGGACGCGGTGCTCCGTCGGATCGGCGTCGAGCGCATGGCCGAGCGGGCCGGCGCGGGCCGGTTCCTGTCCAACTCCAAGTGGGACACCACCGCGATCCTGGTGAAGGTCGTGTACTATGGCCTGCTGCTGGTGTTCCTGCAGTTGGCGTTGGGAGTCTTCGGGCCGAACCCGATCAGTACGATGATCCACAGCGTCGTGGCCTGGATCCCCAAGGCGATCGTCGCACTGGTGATCGTCGTCGTGGCGATGTGGCTGGCCAACGTGGCGAAGGAGTTCATCTCCAACATCCTGTCCGCGGCCTCCTACGGCAAGGTGCTGGGCTGGGTGGCGTGGGCGTTCATCGCGTTCTTCGGCGCCATCGCGGCGCTGGCCCAGATCGGCGTCGCCACGTTCGTGCTGGGGCCGATCCTCAACGCGGTGCTGTTCACCTTGGCGGGCGTCGCGATCGTCGGCGTCGGCGGCGGCCTGATCCAACCGATGCGGTCCCGCTGGGAGCGCATGCTGACCAAGGCCGAGTCCGAGACGACACGGGTCCAGGCCTCGGTGCAGCAGAACGCGCTGGCCTACCAGAAGGGCCGCGCCGACGCCCGCGCCGGGCAGCCCGCGACCGAGACGCAGTCGCAGATGCCGTACGGCCGGGAGCCCGGCACGACCGCGTGAGGTTCCGGCGTCAGCGCACGGCTGACCTGGTGACGTCAGCGGACCGCTGACGCGGCGACGCCAGGGTGCGGGTCCGGTGAGTTCGGGCCCGCGCCCTGGCGCTTCTGGCTGCGCAGCGGCACCTCCTTCAGCGCGAGCGCGGCCAGGAACGCCACGGCGCAGACCAGGCCGGCGATCAGGAAGATCAGGTGCGAGCCGTTCGCGGCGCCTTGCACGGCCGAGGCCTGGTGGCTGACCTGCTGACTCACCTGCTGACTCACCTGGCGGCTGACCTCGTGGCCGACCTGGCGGTTGTAGAGCGAGCCGAACACAGCCACGCCGATCGACCCGCCGACCGTGCGGAACAGGTTCAGGCTCGCCGAGGCGGCGCCCAGGTCGCGCATCTCGACGCTGTTCTGCGCGATGGTCGTGACCATCTGCATCTGCCCGCCGAGTCCGATGCCGACGACGGCCATGTAAAGGCTCGTGGTCGTACGGGAGGTGGAGACGTCCATGGTCGACAGCAAGATCAGCCCGACCGCCATCAGGGCCGCGCCGACGACCGGGAAGATCTTGTACCTGCCGGTGGCGGACATGTAGCGCCCGCCGATCTGGGACACGACGACGATCGGGATCATCAGCGGGAGCAGGAGCAGCCCGGAGCTGGTGGCCGTGGCGTGCTGCACGCTCTGCTGGAACAGCGGGAGATAGAGCGTGGCGCCGAACATGACCACGCCCGAAGCCGTGATCAGGGCTATGGCGAGCGGGAAGTTGCGCTCGCCGGTGAACATGCGCGGCGGCAGCACCGGTTCGGGGGAGCGGCGCTCGACCGCGATGAAGGCGGCGATGCCGGCTATGGCGAGGACGAAGAGTCCGAGGACCTGCCAGGACGCCCACGCGTAGGTGGTGCCGGCCCAGTTCGCGGCCAGCGTGACGGACGTGATCACCAGGGTGAGCAGGCTGATGCCGGGCCAGTCGATCCGGGCCTGGCGGCGCAGGCGCGGCAGGTCGAGCATGACCTGGCACCAGACCAGGGCGAGCAGGCCGAGCGGCAGGTTGAGGTAGAAGGCCCAGCGCCAGCCGAAGTGCCCGGTGACGAAGCCGCCGAGCAGCGGCCCGCCGATGGTGCCGATCGCCATGACCGAGGCGGTCATGCCCTGGTAGCGGCCGCGCTCCCGCGGCGGCACGAGCGCGCCGATGAGGGCGAACGCACCCGCGCCGATGCCGCCGGCGCCGACGCCCTGGAACGCGCGGGCCGCGATGAGCCAGCTCATCGACTGTGCGGCGCCGGACAGCGCGGAGCCGGCCAGGAACAGGACGATCGAGATCAGGTAGACGTGCTTGCGGCCGTACAGGTCGCCGAGTTTGCCCCAGACCGGGGTCGAGGCCGCGGTGGCCAGCGTGTAGGCGACGACGACCCAGGACAGGTGGTCGAAGCCGCCGAGGTCGCGGACGATCGTCGGCATCGAGGTGCCCACGACCGTGTTGTCGAGCATCGAGAGCAGCATCGCGAGCATGACGCCCAGCAGGGCCCAGCGGACGTGGCGCGGGCCGGCGGGGTCGGGGTTCGTGGTCATGGGCTCAGAAAAGCACACTCATTTCAAAAGTGCAATGAGTCAACTTTGCCATCGAGTCCACCGTGGTCGTAGGATGGGGCCATGAGCGGTGGTGGCGTGGGATCGCGGCAGGTTGACCGGTCTGAGCAGGTAGAGCGGCTCGAGCCGCCGGGGCGGCGCGAGCGGAAGAAGGCGGCCACGCGGCACGCCATCGCCGACGCCGCGCTGGCGCTCTTCCTCGAGCGCGGCTACGACCAGGTGTCGATCCGCGAGATCGCGGACGCCGCCGACGTCTCGACGACGACGCTGTTCAAGCACTTCACCGGCAAGGAGGCGCTGGTCTTCGACGAGGACGCGCAGATCGAGGCGCGGCTGGTGGCCGCCGTGCGCGACCGGGCTCCGGGGACGTCGATCCCGCAGGCGCTGCGTGCGCTCACGCTGGAGCGCCTGAAGTTCCCGACCGAGGACGAGGCGTTCGCCGCGTACACACGCCTGGTGGAGAGCACGCCGGTGTTGCGCGAGTACTGGCACCGGATGTGGATGCGCCACGAGGGGGCGCTGGCGACGGCCGTCGCCGCCGAGGTCGGGGCGGCGCCGGACGACATGGCGTGTGCGGTGCTCGCGCACTTCGCGCTGGAGACCGCGTCACTGGCACGTGCGAGTCAGGACCCGAAGGGGACGGTCGACGTGGCGTTCGCCGTGCTGGAGAACGGCTGGGCCGGGGCCGGCGTCGGAGTTGGTCCCGGCCCAGGCAGATAGCGCCGGCGGGTGTGCGGTTAGCTGTCGCCGTCGCAGCACAGGCAGAACGGGTGTCCGGCCGGATCGATGAGCACGCGTACGTTCTCCTGCGGCTGATGCGAGGCGAGCGTCGCGCCCAGCTCGACGGCCTCGGCGACGGCCTCGTCCAGGTCGCCGACCTGGAAGTCGAAGTGCATCATCGGCCGCTGCTCGCCCTCGGCCGGCGGCCACACCGGCGCGCGGAAGCCCTCGGCCTGCTGGAACACGAAGTACGGGCCCTCGGGGGCGGGGGCGACGATGGCCGTCCCGGGCTCCTCGTGGCCGATCGGCCAGCCGAGCAACTGGGAGTAGAAGCGGGCGAGGGCGGCGGGGTCGGGTGCCTCGATCGCGGTGCCCCACCACATGCCGGAACGTCGGGATCGCATGCTTGATCCTGTCTGATCAAGTCGCGATCCGCCACAGGGGAATTCCCTGCGGGAACCCCTTGCGAAGCACGCCCTACAGATGATGTCAGAACGCCAGCAGGTCCTGCTCGCGCACCAGCCAGCAGATGGCGGTCAGGCGCAGCGTGGCGAAGTCATAGCCGACGGGCTCCTGCCAGCCGGTCTCGGTGAGCACGTCGTTGAAGCCGAGCACGTAGTCGCTCAGCTCCTCGCGGCCGACCGTGCGCTGGACCGGGATCGCGACCGGGGCGTGGGGCGGGTCGAGGCTGAGGGTGTCGCAGACCGCCGCCGCGTGCTGGTCGATCGCCGCGAGCAGGCCCGGGTCGAAGGCGAACTCGGCCAGGCGCGGCATGAACGCGGCCACGACGCCGGCCAGCGGGGAGGCCATCGGGGGCGCGTCGTCGTGCGGCGGGAAGTCCATGCGTTGACGGTAAAGTGCCAGGTCATCGCACGTCAAAGGAAACTTTGCTGGGTGACGGGACGGGTGCCGACGGTAGCTGGGAACAGCGGTTCGCACGGCACCCGGCGCGCTCAGTCCTCGGGGGTGGTGTCCTTGGCTGCGGTCGCCGCCGACGCGGCTGCCTTGTCCGGCTTGGGCTCCGGCTTCATCGCCTCGGGCTCGGACTCCGGCTGGGGCTCTGCCTTCAGCTCGGGCTCTGCCTTCGCCTCTACCTCCGGCTGAGGCTCCGCCTTCGCTTCGGGCTCCGTCTCCGTCTCCGGCTTCGTGTCCGGCGTCGGCTCCGCCTTCAGCTCAGGCTTTGCCTCGGCGGTCGCCTTTGCCTCGACCTGTGCCTCCGCCTCAGCTTCCGTCTTCTTCTCGGTCCCGTTCTCACCCTCGCCGCGACCGCGGGCGTCCATCTCGGCCGCCTGCTCCAGCGTCGGCGCGGTGCCGCCGAGGTGCGCCGGCAGCCACCACGAGTCCGCGGGGCCGGACGGCTTGTCCGGGTACGTCGACTGCGCCTCGTCGAGCAGCGCGCTCAGGCGGGCGTGCAGTTCGGCCGACAGCTCGGCGGAGTTCTGCCCCTTCTTCGGGTACATCGGCTCGCCGACCAGGACGGTGATCGGCACGTGCCGCTGCCACAGCCGACGCGGCTTGCCCTTCGTCCACAGTCGCTGCGTACCCCACAGCACCACGGGGATCAGCGGCACGTCTGCGGCCTGCGCCATTCGTACGGCGCCGTTCTTCAGGTCCTTGATCATGAAGGAGCGGCTGATCGTGGCCTCGCCGAACACGCCCACGATTTCACCGGACTTCAGGCACTCCAGAGCCTGGCGGTAGGACGACAGGCCGGCCTCGCGGTCCACCGGGATGTGCCGCATACCGCGCATCAGCGGTCCGGAGATCCGGTTGTCGAAGACCTCCTTCTTGGCCATGAACCGCACGCGGCGGCGCGACGGCAGTGCCGCCGCCCCGGCGAAGATGAAGTCCAGGTAGCTGATGTGGTTGCTGGCCAGCACCGCCCCGCCACTGCGCGGGATCCGGTCGGCCCCGTGCACGTCGATCTTGAGATCGAGAGCTCGGAAAGCACCCTTCATGGCCCGGATCACCGGGGGATAAACGTATTCGCGTTCGGCCACAGGAGGACCCTAACCTACTCTGCCGTAAGTTATCGCCACTCGCTGAGGGCCGAGACTTACCCTCGGCCCGCGGGAAACGATAAGGAATATGGGGAAGACGTGAGCGACGGAAAAACCCTGCTGAAGCCCGGCACGACCATCACCGTCCGGCTGCTGAAGGCGCCGCGGCCGGACGTCGAGTACCCGGCCGAGGTCCGGTACGACGACGGCGAGCACCTGGTGGTCGTCGCCCCCTGGTTCGGGGACGGCCCGCGCGACATGGGCTTCGCCGTGTTCGAGCCCGGCGATGTCTGGACCGAGCACTACTGGCGCTCGCGGTGGTACTCGATCAAGGAGGTACGCACCGCCGCCGGCAGGCTCAAGGGCTGGTACTGCGACGTCACCCGGCCCAGCACCGCCCTGCCCGGAGCCCCGGACGGCCCGCGCCTGGAGGTCGCCGACCTGGACCTGGACCTGTGGCTGTCCGCCGACCAGACGCGGATCCTGCGGCTGGACGAGGACGAGTTCGAGGACAGCGGCCTGCGCGAGCGCGAGCCGGAGACCGCCGGACAGGCCGAGGCGACGCTGGACGAGCTGGAGGCTATGGCTCGCTGTGGCGGGTTCCCTTCGCTGCTGGCCTGGTGACCTGCGACTCGGCGCCGGGCATCTTGATGCTCACCACACCGCCGTCCAGGTCGATCGGACCGCGGTGCGGATCGCCCTCGCCCTCCTCCTCGCGAGTCCACTCGAGCCGGTTCCGCTCGTCCTCGACGTGGCGCCGGCTCGGAACGAACATGTCGAAGAAGACGCTCATGATCGGTTAACGCACGGCGGCCCGGAGTCGTTCCAGGCCGCGACACGCCGAAACCGTGGGGCCGACCGGGTGAATTATCCGGACTCTGAGTTGCCCGCACTATTCGCCCCCAATCATCCTGGTGCCTTCACATTCCTGAGGGGACAGGAGAAAGGGGGCGCCATCATGGCACCACGCACCACCAGTCCTACCAGTACGAACAGCACAACCAGCACCACCGGCTATCTCAACGCCACGCAGCTCGCCGCCCGCGGCTGGACGCCGGCGATGATCCGCGACTTCCTGGGCGCCCCCGACCGCACCGAGTTCATCCCGCGCTTCCGGCAGTCGGCGCCGACGCTGCTGTTCGAGCTCTCCCGAGTGCAGGCGGCGGAGCGTACCGAGAAGTTCGTCCAACGCCTTGAGGTGGCGGCCCGAAGATCCGCGGTCGCCAAACAGGCCGCACACCGCCGCCGCGTGGAGCTGCTGCGCCTGATGTCCGCCGACGAGATCCCGATCCCCAAGCTGGCCCCGGACGTCCTCGCGGACCGCGCGATCCGGCACCGCGAGCCCCGCAAGCCGGTCGCCGCCGCCGGCGCGGACAGCAATACTCTGAATCGCTGGAAGGTCAACTACCTCCGGCACGAGCTCACGCGCTACGACTCGATGATCGAGGGCCTGTTCGGCCGGGTCGGCCGCGCCGCCGCTGAGAAGCTGCTGCTGCGGCGCGTGCTGGAAGCGATCGGGAAGACGTACCCTGATCTGCTCGACGAGTGCCAGCGGCAGCTCAGGGTCAGTGAACGGACGTCTCGGTCGACGGCGACCTGGCGACCATCGAGACCGTCGTAGTCCACCCCGGCCACCGCCGCCGCGGCCTGGGCCGTGCCCCGCTGGCCGAGGCGACCACCCGCGCCGCCGCCACCCCGGCGACCACCCTGGACGCCTGGACCCGACGACCCGGACGCCCTGACCTGGTACCGCGCCACGGGCTTCGCCGAAAGCGACCACTACCTGCACGTCTACGCCAACTTCTACACCGACGCCGCCGAGCCGAAGCGAGCGATCGCCGAGCGCAGACCCGACCTGCGGCCGGTGGTCCTGTTCCTGCACGCGAAGCTCGCCGAGGAGGCACGCCTGCGGAAGGAGTTCGCGCGGGTGCACGTCTGCCGACGCTTCGCCATGCCGCTGTGACGCCCCGGCCCTACCCCCGATACAACTCCCGCCCGATGATCGTCCGCTGCACCTCCGAAGCCCCCTCGTAGATCCGCGGCGCGCGCACTTCGCGGTACAGGTGCTCCAGTAGGTGGCCGTGCTGAAGCGCTGCGGCGCCGTGGATCTGGACGGCGGCGTCGACGACGTATTGGGCGGTCTCGGTGGCGAACAGCTTTGCCATGGCTGAGCGGGCGGCGATGCGCTTCTCGCCGCTGTCGTAGGCCTCGGCGGCGCTGTAGACGAGGAGGCGTGCCGCCTCGATGCGGGTCGCCATTTCGGCCAGGCTGTGCGAGACGGCCTGCAGGTCCTTCAGGACGCCGCCGAAGGCTTCGCGCTGGCCGGCGTGCGTGACCGAGGCGTTCAGCGCGGCCTGAGCCATGCCCACGGCGAAGGCGCCGACGCTGGGGCGGAACAGGTCCAGGGTGCGCATTGCGACGCGGAAGCCCTGGTCCACCTCGCCGAGGAGGTCCGCGCGGGTGACCGGCACGTTGTCGAAGGTGACGCGGCCGATGGGGTGCGGGGAGATCATGTCCAGGTGCTCGCCGCCGAGGCCGGGGCGGTCGGCCGGGACCAGGAACGCGGTGACGCCGCGTGATCCCGCCTCGGGTGTCGTGCGGGCGAAGACGCTGTAGAAGTCGGCTTCGGGGGCGTTGGAGATCCAGATCTTCTCGCCGCTCAGCGTCCAGCCGTCGGCGTGGCCTGGCCCCGTGGTCGGTGTCGCGGCCAGAGAGAGTGACGCCGCGTCCGAGCCGCTGCCCGGCTCCGACAGTGCGAACGCCGCGACCGCCTCGCCGGCCACCACCTTCGGCAGCCAGTGCGCGATCTGTTCTTCGGTCCCGTTCTGTACGACGGGGTAGGTGCCGAGACCTTGTAGCGCGAGCGCCGTCTCGGCCTCGGTCGAGACCTGCGCGAGCGATTCCCGCAGCAGGCACAGGTCCAGGGCCGCGGCCTCGGCGCGGCCGTCCGCGCCGCCGGGGAACAGCCGGGCCAGCAGGCCGTGCCGGCCCATGGCGGCGAGCAGGGGGCGGTTGACGTGCCCGGCGGCGCCGGCCGCGGCCAGCGGCGCGAGGTCGGTCTCGGCGAGCGTGCGGACCTGGGCGCAGAAGGCTGACTGGGCCGGGGTCAGGCGGAACTGGGAGCCGGATTCCATACCCGTCAATGTAACAAAATCTTGACTGCCGTCACAGAAGTCGTACGCTGGAGCCGTCGAGCTCGGCTCCGCACCCGCTCTGGCATCCCCGGAGGACCCGATGGACCTGCTCCCGTCAGCGCACGTCGACAGCTTCGCCCGCGACCGCCTGCCGGCCGCGGACCGGTGGCCCGAGCTGCGCTTCGACTTGGACGAGCTGCGGTACCCCGAGCGCCTGAACTGCGCCGCGTACCTGCTGGACCGGGCGATCGCCCGCTTCGGGGCCGACCGCAGATGCCTGATCGGCGCCTCGGACAAGGGCACGTCGGACAAGGGCACCTCGGACAAGCACGGTGCGCCCGGGATCTGGACCTACGGCGACCTGGACCGGCGCAGCGACCAGATCGCGCACGTGCTGACCGCCGAGCTCGGCGTCGTGCCCGGCAACCGGGTGCTGGTCTGCGGCCCGAACAGCCCGTGGACCGTGGCCTGCTGGTTCGGGGTACTCAAGGCCGGCGGCGTGGTGGTGACGGTCGTGCCCCTGCTGCGCAGCGAGGAGATCGCCACCGTCGCCGAGATCGCGCAGGTGAGCGTGGCGTTGTGCGCGCCGGGCTGCGACGAGCAGGCCGCGAAGGCCGGCGTGCCGGCCATGCGGGTCGTCACCTTCGGCGGAACGGGGCCCGAGGACCTGGTCGAGAGGTGCGCGCAGGCCCCGCAGCAGGAGTTCGAGGCGGTCCAGACGTCGCAGGACGACGTCGCGATGATCGCCTTCACCTCCGGCACGACCGGCCGTCCCAAAGGCTGCCTGCACTTCCACCGCGACGTGCTGGCGATCGCCGACACCTTCGGCAAGCACGTCCTCAAGGCCGGCCCGGACGACGTCTTCGCCGGCAGCCCGCCGCTCGGCTTCACCTTCGGCCTCGGCGGCCTGGTCATCTTCCCGCTGCACGTCGGTGCCTCGACCGTACTGCTGGAGCGTGGCAGCCCCGAGGCGTTGCTCGGAGCCATCGCCGAGCACGGCGTCAGCGTGCTGTTCACGGCACCAACCGCCTACCGGGCCATGCTCGCGATGCTGGAGTCGGACAAGCCGGACGACGACGGTGAGGACGAGAGCAAGGGTGAAGGCGAGAGCAACGGCGACACGCGCCTGCGCACCCTCCGCCGCTGCGTCTCCGCCGGTGAGGCGTTGCCGGCCGAAACCTGGCGCGCTTGGCACGCTGCGACCGGCGTCAAGATCATCGACGGCATCGGCGCCACCGAGCTGCTGCACATCTTCATCTCGGCCGCCGACGACGACATCCGCCCCGGCTCCACCGGCCGCCCGGTGCCCGGCTGGCAGGCCGCGATCCTGGACGCCGACGGCAACCCGGTCCCGGACGGCGAACCGGGCCTGCTGGCCGTGCGCGGCCCGATCGGCTGCCGCTACCTGGCCGACGAGCGGCAGGGCACGTACGTGCGCCACGGCTGGAACTACACCGGCGACACCTACATCCGCGACGAGGACGGCTACTTCTGGTACCAGGCGCGCTCCGACGACATGATCATCTCTTCCGGTTACAACATCGCCGGCCCGGAGGTGGAGAACGCGCTGCTGCGCCATCCGTCGGTCCTGGAAGCCGGCGTCATCGGCATGCCGGACCCGGACCGCGGGCAGCTGGTGACGGCGTTCGTGGTGCTGGCCGCCGAGGTGCCGACCGGGGAGGCGACCGTCAAGGAGTTGCAGGAGTTCGTGAAGGCGCGCATCGCCCCGTACAAGTACCCGCGGTCGGTGCACTTCGTTCCGGCCCTGCCACGCACCAACACTGGCAAACTCCAGCGGTTCAAGCTCCGAGATCTGCTCTGAGCCGGGGCGGACGGCACGGTATCTTGCCGCTGTGCCGCCCGAGCCCGCCGAGCCTGTCGGTCGAACCCAGCCTGTCGATCGAACCCAGCCTGTCGATCGAGCCCAGAGGAAAGCCCAGCCTGTGAGCGCACCGTCGAAGACCGAGGGGACGGCGGCCGAGGCCCCCGCCATGAAGGCGCCGACGCCGCGCTCGCTGATCGTGTCGTTCTTCGGCGCGTACGGCCGCGAACTCGGCGGCTGGATCGCGGTCGCCGACCTCGTCACGCTGCTGGGCCGGCTCGGCGTGGACGCCCCCGCAGTACGCTCGGCCGTCTCCCGCCAGAAGCAGCGCGGGTTCCTGCAGGCCCGCCAGGTCGGCGGCGTCGCGGGCTACTCGCTGTCGGAGCAGGCCCAGGAGATCCTGGCCGACGGCGACCGCCGGATCTACGTCCGGCAGGACGTGAAGCTCTCCGACGGCTGGGTCTTGGCGGTGTTCTCGGTACCGGAGACCGAACGACACCGGCGTCACCTGCTGCGCTCGCGCCTGTCGCGGCTCGGCTTCGGGGCCACGGCGCCCGGCGTGTGGATCGCGCCCTCGCACCTGGCGGAGGAGGCCCGGCACACCTTGGAGCGGCTGGAGCTCGCCGAGTACGTCGACCTCTTCCGCGCCGACTACCTCGCCTACGGCGACCTGCGCGAATCGGCGGCGCGGTGGTGGGACCTCGGCGCGGTGCAGGCCGGGTACGCGGAGTTCTCCGAACAGTTCCTCGCCACCGAGAAGAACGCCGACACCGCTGACGAAGCCGACGCGTTCGCGACCTACCTGCTTGCCCTGGACGCCTGGCGGCGCATGCCGTACCGCGACCCCGGGCTGCCGCCGGAGCTGCTGCCGGGGGACTGGCGGGGGACGCAGGCCGCGGACATCTTCTTCGGGCTGCACGACCGCCTGCGCGGACGGGGGTTGAGCTACGTGAAGAGCGTGGTGTCGAGGTAGTACGCCGGGCCGGCTAACCGCCGAGCACCGCACGGAGCAGAAGCACCGCCAGGACGACAGTCAAGGTGACGATGGCGAGCCACTCGCCGTTCTCGGTCAGCCCGCGTCTACGGCCCGACTGCGGGGTGAAGTCGCTGAACTCTCGCGACAGAATCTGGGCTCGGAGCCAGTCCGCGCATTCCGTGCGGCCTTCGAATCGGCACGCCAGGACGCTCATGCCATGCGGGCAGGTCTCCACGCTTTCGCAGTGTTGCACTCGGCGCCGGAACTGCCTTGCCCGGTGGTCTGCGAGCCGCTGCTGCGGTCCCTTGACCAGCGCGTTGATCACACGGACCAGCGTCCAGGACGCCGCGAAGGGCGGTACGAGATACATTGTGCCGAACAGCAACAGCGGCATGGCGCGCCTCCCCCCCCCACCCGGCCGCAGACCTGTGCTGTCGGCACTTCACTTCATCGTGGCATCGGCTGTGGCGCGGTTGATCAGCGGGGCACGTAGGTGGGGAGACGACTGGATTTCGAACACGGAATCCTTACGTGCCAGGCCGCCACCGAGCGTGCGCCGTCTCCTCCGCGCCTTCCCGAATCAGCTCCAGCCGCGGCCGAGGTCCGTCCGTGCGCCCCGACGCGGGCTTCCGGGCGCCCGCGCGGAACGGGGCCGGCCACTGGCTGCCAGGGCCCGTGTATTCCTGCTCGGCGGCCGCGTGCAGCGTCCACTGCGGGTCGTAGAGGTGGGTGCGGCCCAGGGCGCACAGGTCTGCGCGGCCGGCGAGGAGGATCGAGTTCACGTCGTCGTAGGAGGAGATGGCTCCGACGGCGATTGTGGCCAGGCCGGTCTCGTTGCGGATGCGGTCTGCGTACGGGGTCTGGTACGAGCGTCCGTACTCTGGCTGTTCCGCGGCGGTGACCTGGCCGGTGGAGACGTCGATGGCGTCGACGCCGAGGGAGGCGAAGGCTTGTGCGATCTTCACCGATTCGGCGGCGTCCACGCCTCCAGGGGCCCAGTCGGTCGCCGACACGCGCACGCTCATCGGGCGCTCGGCGGGCCATACCGCGCGTACGGCTTCGAAGACCTCCAGCGGGAAGCGCAGCCGGTTCTCCAGCGGGCCGCCATACTCGTCCGTGCGCTGGTTGGTCAGCGGGGACAGGAAGCTGGACAGCAGGTAGCCGTGGGCGCAGTGCAGCTCCAGGAGGTCGAAGCCGGCTCGGGCGCCGCGCTCGGCGGCCTGGACGAACTCGGCCTTGATCTCCTGGAGCTCCGGGACGGTCAGCTCGTGGGGGACCTGGTTCACGCCGGGCTTGTACGGTAGCGGCGAGGGGCCGACCACCGGCCAGTTGCCCTCCGGCAGCGGCTCGTCGATGCCCTCCCACATCAGCTTCGTCGAGCCCTTGCGGCCCGAGTGGCCGAGCTGGAGTCCGATCGCGGCGGTCGACTGCGCGTGGACGAAGTCCGCGATCCGCCGCCACGCCGCCTCCTGCTCGTCGGTGTACAGCCCGGTGCAGCCCGGGGTGATCCGGCCGGTCGCCGAGACGCAGACCATCTCGGTCATCACCAGTCCGGCGCCGCCGAGTGCCTTGGAGCCCAGGTGGACGAGGTGGAAGTCGGTCGGCAGGCCGTCGCCCTGCGCCGAGTACATGTCCATCGGCGAGACGATCACACGGTTCTTCAACGTCAGCTCGCGCAGCCGGAACGGCCGGAACATCGGGGGAGTGGCGTCGCCGTTCACCTCCGCCACGAACTCCGGGTCGCGCAGCTTGAGGTTGTCGTACGTGACCCGGCGCGAGCGGGTGAGCAGGTTGAACGCGAACTGCAGCGGCTCCTGGGCGGTGTAGCGGCCCAGGTCCTCGAACCAGCGCAGGGAGGCCGCTGCGGCGCGCTGCGTGGAGGCGACCACCGGCCGTCGTTCGGCCTCGTACGCCGCCAGGGCCGAGGCGATGTCCGGGTTCTCGTGCAGGCACGCGGCCAGCGCCAGCGCGTCCTCCATGGCCAGCTTCGTGCCCGAGCCGATGGAGAAGTGCGCGGTGTGCGCGGCGTCGCCGAGCAGCACGATGTTGCCGTGCGACCAGTGCGCCGTGGTGACGGTGGCGAAACTGAGCCAGCGGGAGTTGTTGGCGATCAGCCGGTGGCCGCCGAGCATGTCGGCGAAGAGCTCGCCGATCCGCGCGATGCTCTCGTGGTCGCTCTCGCCGGGGGCGAAGTCGCGAGCCGCGAACTGGTCGAAACCGGCCTGGCGCCAGACGCGCTCGTGCATCTCGACGATGAACGTCGAGCCGTGCGCGTCGTAGGGGTAGCCGTGGACCTGCATGACGCCGTACGGGGTCGGCTGGACCTGGAAGCGGAAGGCGTCGAAGACCAGGTCCGTGCCGAGCCACATGTAGCGGCAGTCGTGGGTGCGGATCGAGGGCTTGAAGGCGTCGGCGTACTTGGTGCGGATCGCCGAGTTGACGCCGTCGGCGGCGACCACGAGGTCGTACTCGGCGGACAGCTGCTCGGTCGGCGGCGCGGTGGTCAGGTAGCGGACCTCGATGCCCAGGTCGGCGCAGCGCCGCTGGAGCATCTGGAGCAGCCGGACCCGGCTCAGGGCCGCGAAGCCGTGCCCGCCGGAGGTCACGACCCGGCCGCGGTAGTGCACGTCGATGTCGTCCCAGCGGGCGAACTCGGCGGCCATCAGCTCGTGGATCCCGGGGTCGGCGTGCTCGATGCCGCCGAGCGTCTCGTCGGAGAAGACCACGCCGAAGCCGAAGGTGTCGTCGGCGGCGTTGCGCTCCCAGACGTCGACGACCGCGGCCGGGTCCAGCTGCTTGGCCAGCGCCGCGAAGTACAGGCCGCCGGGGCCGCCGCCGACGACCGCGATCCGCGGGGCGTCGCCGAAACTCACGGCACCACCGCGACGCCGGTGAGCTCCACCAGCGCCGCCGGGTCGAACAGGCCCTTGACTTCGAAGAAGGCCATCGCCGGGTAGTGCTTGCCGAGGTGCCGGCGCCAGATCGTGCCGAGCTCCTTGAGGTCCGCGCGGTACTGCTCGGCGTCGGTGGCGAAGACCGTGACGGTGACCAGGTGCTCAGGCTTGGCGCCGGCCGCAGTAAGGGTCGTGACCATGTTCGCCAGCGCCAGGTCGAACTGCTCGATCAGCGTGGACTTCGGGTCGACCGTGCCGTCGGGCTGGAGTGCGGCCTGGCCGCCGAGGTAGACCGTGCGGCCGGGGCCGGTGGCCACGGCGTGCGAGAAGCCGATCGCCGGGGCCAGCTCCGGGGGGTTCACCAGCTCGTGCGGGGTCATCGGCCCTCCCAATTCGGCGTCTCCTTGGCGTTGAACGCGCGGTGGAACTCGGCGTGGTCGCGGGTGTTCATCAGCAGCGCCTGGACCGCCGCGTCCATCTCCAGCGACGGCGACAGGCCCATGTCCAGCTCGCGGGTCAGCAGCATCTTGGTCTGCGCGTAGGCCAGCGCCGGGCCGTCGGCCAGCCGCCGGGCCAGCGCGTCGGTGGCGATCTGCAGCTCGTCGTCCTCGACCAGCTCGCTGACCAGGCCGTACCGGTCGGCCTCGGGGGCCTTGACGGTGTCGCCGAGCATCAGCAGCTTGGTGGCGTTGCCCAGGCCGACGATCCGCGGCAGCAGGTACGCCGCTCCCATGTCCGAACCGGACAGGCCGACCTTCGTGAACAGGAACGCGAAGCGTGCCGAGCGGGCCACGATCCGGAAGTCGGCGGCCAGCGCCAGCACCGAGCCGGCGCCGGCGGCGATGCCGTGGATCGAGGCGATCACCGGGATCGGGACCTCGCGCAGCGCGCGCACGACGTCGCCGGTCATGCGGGTGAAGGACAGGTGCTCGTCCGGGCGCATCTTCAGCAGTTCGCCGATGATCTCGTTGACGTCGCCGCCGGAGCAGAAGCCGGGGCCCTCCCCGCGCAGCACCAGGACCCGGGTGTCGCCGCGGTGCGGCAGCTCGGCGAGCAGGTCGCGCAGGTCGGCGTAGGCCTGGAAGGTCAAGGCATTGATCTTGTCGGGGCGGTTGAGGGTGACGGTCGCGACCCCGTCGGCGTGTTCCACGCGGAAGTGCTCCCACGTGTCGGTGAACGGGACCGAACCCCGGAACGGGCTCATCGCTGTCCTCCCGGTGCTGTGCCTCGGCCGGCGCGGTCCGTCCGGTCATCACCAACATATGACTGTCGTCAAGGAAACGCCATACCCGGCGGACGTGTCGGAGGTCGCGGAGGTCGCGAGGCTTGTCGGGTATGTCGGTGCATCGGGTGCGTGCGTCCGGTCTAGGGGTCGGGCAGGACGGCGCGATCCGTGTATCGTTCGGGCGGCGACAAGCTGTAGCAGTGGCGTCGGTGCACGCACGGTTCGAGGAGGGGTACGGCTTGGCCTGGGGCGATCTGGATTCCGCCCTGGCCGCGGCCCGCCGCGGCGAGGAGACGGGATTCGCAGAGCTTTGGCACGCCCTGCATCCGCCGCTGCTGCGCTACCTGCGCGCCGTGGTCGGCGACGCCGCCGAGGACGTGGCCAGCGAGACCTGGCTCCAGGCCGCCAAGGACGTGCGCGGGTACCGAGGAGATGCGGCCGGCTTCCGCGTCTGGCTGTTCCGGGTGGCGCGTCACCGCGCCCTGGACGAGCTGCGCAAGGCCTCGCGCCGCAAGGAGGACAACGGCGACATCGCCGAATACGTCACCGACTGGCCGGCCCCCGACGACACCGAGGGCGCCGCCGCCGAGCGCGAGGACACCGAGCGGGCCCTGCGGCTGATAGCCCGGCTGCCCAAGGACCAGGCCGAGGCGGTGCTGCTGCGGGTGGTCGCCGGGCTCGACGTGGCGCAGACGGCGAAGGTGCTGGACAAGCGCGACGGGGCGGTGCGGATAGCGGCGATGCGCGGTCTCAAGCGGCTGGCGGCGATCCTGGCCGAGCAACAGGCCGACGGTCAGACCGGTCGGGACACGGACAACTCGGGGGGAATGGAGGAGACCGGCGAGACGGGGCCGGGCCGCAACGGCCGGGGCTCGCGCACGGTGAAGGGTGCGGAGTATGGCTGAGCTCAGCGACGATGAGGCCGAGCGGATTTTGAGCGCTTTCCGCGCGTCCGGCCTGGTTCCGGCCCGGATTCCCACTTCGGATCGACAGTCCGGAGTGGAAGACGGGGACCGGCGTCCGGCCCCCGGACCTGCGGCTCTTCCGGGTACAGGAATTTCTGCCGTCGCCGGATCACCTTCGCGGATGCCATACTCGGCCGGCTGGGACGGCGCTGGAGATGCCACCGACGGCGCACACCGCCCGGCACGGTTCGACGGACGAGACGCAAGCGACGTCCGAGTACCAGACCTACCAGAGGCACGACTCGACGGTCCGGCGGCCCCGGAAGGGGCCTGGACGCCGGATTCGCACGCAGGCTCGGGGGACAGTGGAGGTGGCACGACCGTGAGCAGCGTGGACTTCCTCGCCGACCTCGGGTCGTCGGCCGAGGCGCGGGCGGTGGCCCGGGTGCTTTCGGCGGCGGCCGCGCCCCCGTGGCCGCACGAGCTGCGCGGGTACGAATCGGCGCGGCGGGCATTCGAGAACGCGGGTGCGGCGCCGGTGCGCGGCGGGACGCATGGCGCGGGCGTCAGGACCGGAGCGGCCAAGACCGGAGTGGCCACGGCCGGAGCGCCCAGGGCCGGGGTCGGGGTGCCGCTGCGGCGGCTGATCGGCGTGAAGCTGGCCGCGGTGGCCGGGGCGCTGACCGTCACCGGCGTGGCGGTCGCGGCGGAGGCCGACGTGCTCCCGTCGCCGATCCAGCGGGCCGCGCACCAGATGCTCGGCGGGGTCGGCGTGCCGGACCCGGACGCGGGTCCGCGCGGGGAGCAGACGATGGCGTCCTCGCCGGGGTCGTCGGGCGTTCCCGGTTCGCAGGGTGCTCCGGGCTCGCTGGGTTCGCCGGGATCGCAGGGCGCGCAAGGTTCGCAGGGCTCGCATCCGGGTCAGCTGCTGACGCCGAACTCGCAGGGTACGGACCAGGCGTCCGACAGCGACTCGAGCAGCGCGGGTTCGCTGCCGGGGACGCCGGTCGGGACCGCCGACACGTCGGCGCAGAGCGCTGCTTCGACGCCGCCTGCGGATGCGCTGGCGCTGTGCCGTACGTACGTCGCGCATCAGGGCAACGGCGACGCCAACGGGAACGGTAAGGACAAGGGCGGTCTCAACGAGCACGACCGGCGCCGGCTCGCGGCTATGGCCGGGGGCGAGGACAAGATCGGCGCCTTCTGCGCGCAGGTGCTCGCGGCGGCGTCGGGTACTCCGGTCCCGCAGCCGACCGGCGCCTCGACGCCGACGACCTCGCCCACGTCCACGCCGACTTCGCCGTCGACGAGCCCGGATCCGTCGCACGACCACAAGCCGGCCGCCGACACCTCCAGCAGCGCCCCGGGTTTCGGCCCGGTCAGCACGTCCTCGCAGGACGGCGGCGGGGGCAAGCACCGGCGGGCCTCGAGGAAGCCCTACGCCGGCACCTGAGCACGTGTCCTGACCTGCTGCGGTAACGGCACGCGGGTTTCGTACGCCTCTTCCGACAAGAGGGATTCGCGGCATGCGAGCCCGGCCGTACCCATCCCTGCCGGCCGGTCCTCCAGGTTGTGCCCCGCTGCGACGCGGCGGGGCGCAGCCAACATCGGACGGCGAAGGACGACGAACGGTGCAGACCCCGACTGGACGGCACGCGGTCCGAGGCACGGGCCGGCTCGCCGGGCGGGTCTCCGGGGCAGAGCGCGCCGACGGAGCCTCGTCTGACGAGTTCGGGGTCGCGTTCAGGTTCGGGGTCGCGTTCAGGTACGAGTCCAGGTACGAGTCCAGGCACGAGTCCAGGCACGAGTCCAGGCACGAGTCCAGGCACGAGTACGGGAACGAACTCGACCACGAGCCCTGCCAAGCCTCCGGTCCCTCGCCGCGCCCGCATCCCGGCGACGGCCCGCCGCGAGGCCCGTTCCCGCCCGGCATCTATCCGCCGAGCCCTGACGGGTATCCCGGACACGGAGTCCGTCCGGCCGGCGCGCCGCCGCCTCCGCCGGGACCCGGCCGTCCGCCGCGGCGTTCTGGGGCCAGTCACTGTGCGGCGCTTCGTCGCAGGTCAGAATAGGTGTAACGCCAGAGGGGCCTGTGACGCCTGTATTAACGGCGAGAAGGTGGCATCTCGTACAGCGCTCGGCTCCGGAACCCGTCGCCCATTCCCGGCGGGGCCCGGAGCCGAATGCTTTTATCCGGCGGGTTCCCGCAAACTCTGTTGCGATCTGCGGCGCCGCTGCGGGACCTTGGTCGCCGATATGAATGAGAAGAACATGATCCGCTTGTCGAAGCGGATGTCGAGCTGGCTGCGCCACCATCCCGAGGCGATCGGCCTGACGATGGACGGCGCCGGCTGGGTGCGCGTCGACGAACTGCTCGCCAAGGCCGCCGCGCACGGGCAGGCGTTCAGCCGGGCCCAGTTGGACGAGGTCGTGGCCGAGAACAACAAGCAGCGGTTCGAGATCGACGACACCGGTGAGCTGATCCGGGCGCGGCAGGGGCATTCGGTGCCGGTCGAGCTCGGCTATTCGACGGCCGAGCCGCCGGAGGTGCTGTTCCACGGCACCGCGCAGAACACGCTCACCCTGATCTGGCGCGACGGGCTGCTGCCGATGAAGCGCCACGCGGTGCACTTGTCGTCGGACAAGGACACGGCGTTGAAGGTCGGATCCCGGCACGGCAAGCCGGCGGTGCTGGCCGTCGCCGCCGCACGCATGCACGCCGACGGCTACACGTTCTTCGTGACGGGGAACGGTGTGTGGCTGACCGATGCCGTGCCCGCGGAGTACCTGCGCGAGGTTTCCGCGTTCGGGTGATACATCTGACGAAATACCAGGTTGCCCCGGCCGTGGCCGGTCCGTCACGATCGTGCAATGCTCCTGACGATTACCGCGACGCCGCCGCCCGGCGCCGACTGGCCGGCCACTGACCTGGGCTTCCTGCTCCACAAGAACCCCGAGCGGGTTCAGGCCTTCGACGTGACCTACGGCAAGGCCCACGTGTTCTATCCGGCCGCCGGCCCGCAGGAGTGCACCGCCGCGTTGCTGCTAGAGGTGGATCCGATCGCGCTGGTCCGCGGCCGTGGGCGCAACAGCCCGGACTTCGCGCTGTCGCAGTACGTGAACGACCGGCCGTACGCGGCCTCGTCGCTGCTGGCGTCGGCTCTCGGCCACGTCTTCCGCTCGGCCCTGCGCGGCCGCTGCGACCAGCGTCCCGAACTCGCCGCCAGCGCCCTGCCGCTGCGCATCGAGGTGCCCGCACTCATCTGCCGCGAGCCGGAGCTGGCCGCCTTGCTGTTCGAACCGCTGGGCTGGACGGTCGAGGCCGAGCCGGTGGCGCTGGACCCGGCCTTCCCGGACTGGGGCGCCTCGCGCTACACGAAGCTGACGCTGACCGGCACCCTGCGGCTGTCCGACGCGCTGTCGCACCTGTTCGTGCTGCTGGCCGCGCTCGACGGCGCCAAGCACTACTGGGTCGCCAGCGACGAGGTCGACAAGCTGGTCCGCGTCGGCGAAGGCTGGCTCGGCACCCACCCCCTGCGCGCCATGATCGCGCGCCGCTACCTGGCCCGCCGGCAGCCGCTGGTGCGCGAGGCGCTGGCGCGGCTGGCCGAGGTGGACGACGTGGAGCCGGAGGCGCTGGACAACGCGGTCGGGTTCGAGGAGGACGCCGTCGAGCTGATCGGTGCTGCGAGCGCCGATTCGGCTACTGCGAACGCCCCCGCCACCGCCACCGCCACCGATCCGGCCGCCGAGACCGCTGCCGCCGCCAATCCGGCCGCCGAGACCGCCGAGACCGCCGAGACCGCTTCCGTGTCGCAAAAGACACCCCACCCACCCAGGGGGCTCACCAACCGACAAGAGGAAGGCGCGCCAGGCGATTACGCCCAAGAATCCGCCGCCGCCCCTGCCGAGGTCAACGAATCCGATCCGAAGTTGGGCCACCCGAGCGAACGCAAGCTGTCCCTGGCCACCGCGCGCCGCGCGGCCGTGGTCGAGGCGCTGCACGAGGTCGACGCCGCGCGCGTCCTGGACCTCGGCTGCGGTGAAGGCGCGCTGCTGCGTGACCTGCTCAAGGACAAGGCGTTCAGCGAGGTCGTCGGGATCGACGTGTCGGCGCGTGCGCTCCAGATGGCCGCGCGCAAGCTTCGCGTCGACCGGCTGCCGGACCGTGTCAGGGCACGGCTGACCCTGCGTCAGGGTGCGCTGACGTACACCGACGCGCGGCTCGCCGGCTACGACGCCGCAGTCCTGATGGAGGTCATCGAGCACGTCGACCCGTACCGCCTCCCCGCGCTGGAGCACGCCGTGTTCCGGGCCGCGCACCCTCGCGCGGTCGTGGTCACGACGCCGAACGTCGAGTTCAACGTGCGCTACGAGACGCTGGAAGCCGGGCGCTTTCGGCACGCCGACCACCGGTTCGAGTGGACGCGTGCGGAGTTCCGCGACTGGGCCGAACGGGTTGCGGCGGCGCATGGGTACGACGTGCGCTTCAAGCCCGTCGGCGAGATCGACCCCGAGCTCGGGCCGTCCACCCAGCTCGCGCTGTTCACCGTTGCCAAGAACGAGAAGAAGGAGGAACCGGCCGATGTCTGAGCTGGCCGTTCCGGAACTGTCCCTGGTCGTCCTCATCGGCACCAGCGGCTCCGGCAAATCCACCTTCGCCCGCAAGCACTTCCGCCGCACCGCGATCGTCTCCTCCGACGCCTGCCGCGGCATCGTCGCCGACGACGAGAACGACCAGTCCGCGACCCCCGAGGCCTTCGCGCTCCTGCACCACATCGCCGGCGTCCGCCTGCGCCGCGGCCTGCTCACCGTCGTGGACGCGACCAACGTCCAGACCAAGGCGCGCGAGGCGCTGGTCAAGCTCGCCCGCGAGTACGACGTCCTGCCGGTGGCGATCGTCCTGGACATCCCCGAGCGCGTCTGCGTCGACCGCAACACCGAGCGCGCGGACCGCGCCGACCTGCCGGCGCGCGTCATCGCGCGCCAGCGCCGCGAGCTGCGCAACGGGCTGCGGAACCTGTCGCGTGAGGGCTTCCGCAAGGTCCACGTCCTCAAGAGCGTCGAGGAGGTCGACCAGGCCGTCATCACCTACGAGAAGGCCTACAACGACAAGCGCGACCTCACCGGCCCGTTCGACGTCATCGGCGACGTGCACGGCTGCCGCTCCGAGCTGGAGACGCTGCTCAGCACCCTCGGCTACGTACTCACACGAGACGACCGGGGGCGCCCCGTGGATGCCGTGCACCCGGAGGGTCGCACCGCGGTCTTCGTCGGCGACCTCGTCGACCGCGGCCCGGACACCCCTGGCGTGCTGCGTCTGGCGATGGGCATGATCGAGGCCGGACACGCGCTGTGCGTCAGCGGCAACCACGAGAACAAGCTGGTCCGCGCGCTCGACGGCCGCAACGTGAAGGTCGCGCACGGCCTGGCCGAGTCGCTGGCGCAGCTCGAAGCCGAGGACGAGGACTTCCGCAAGCGCGTCCGCGGCTTCTGCGACGGCCTGATCAGTCACTACGTCCTGGACGGCGGCAACCTGGTCGTGGCGCACGCCGGCCTGAAGGAGGAGTTCCACGGCCGTGCCTCGGGCCGCGTCCGCTCCTTCGCGATGTACGGCGAGACCACCGGCGAGACCGACGAGTTCGGCCTGCCGGTGCGCTACCCGTGGGCCAACGACTACCGCGGCAAGGCGATGGTCCTGTACGGCCACACCCCGGTGCTGAACCTGGAGTGGGTCAACAACACGCTGTGCCTGGACACCGGCGTGGTGTTCGGCGGCCGGCTCAGCGCCCTGCGCTACCCGGAACGCGAACCGGTGTCGGTACCGGCCGAGAAGGTCTGGTACGAACCGGTGCGGCCGCTGGAAGCCACGACGTTCGCCTCCGCCGAGGGCGTGGTGCGCCGTGACCCCGGCGTGCTGGACCTGGAGGACATCCTCGGCCGCCGCACCGTCGAGGCCCGCCACCTGGGCCGCGTCACAGTGCAGGAGGAGAACGCCGCCGCGGCGCTGGAGGTGATGAGCCGGTTCGCGGTGGACCCGCGCTGGCTGGTCTACCTGCCGCCGACGATGGCGCCGTGCGGGACCTCGACGTTGCCGGGCTTCCTGGAGCACCCGGCGCAGGCGTTCGCCGCGTACCGGGACGAGGGCGTCAGGGAGCTGCTGTGCGAGGAGAAGCACATGGGCTCCCGGGCGGTGGTGGTGATCGCCCGCGACGTCGAGGCCGCACGCAACCGCTTCGGCGTCGAGGACGGCAGCACCGGCGCCGTCTACACACGGACCGGCCGGCCGTTCTTCGACGAGCCTGCGAAGGTCGAGGCCGTGCTGGCGCGGGTGCGTGCGGCGGTCGACACCGCCGGCGTGTGGTCGGAGCTGGCCACGGACTGGCTGCTGCTGGACTGCGAGCTGCTGCCGTGGTCGGCGAAGGCGCTGGGCCTGCTGAGGGACCAGTACGCCGCGGTCGGCGCAGCGGCGCGCGCCTCGCTGACCGCCGCCACGTCCGTGCTCGGCGCCGCGGCGGCCCGCGGCCTGGACGTCGCCGACCTGGCCGCGCGCCAGGACCGGCGCCTCGCCGACGCGCTCGCCTTCACCACCGCCTACGGCCGCTACTGCTGGCCGGTCGACGGCCTGGAGGGGCTGCGGCTGGCGCCGTTCCAGATCCTGGCCTCGCAGGGCGCGAACCACGCCGTGACCAAGGGCAACGACTGGCACATCGCGCTGGCCGACCAGCTGGTCGCCGCCGACCCGGAGTTCTTCACGCGCACCGAGCGCCGCATCGTCGATCTCGACGACGAGGCCTCGGTCGCCGAGGCGACGGCGTGGTGGCAGGCCATGACCGCGTCCGGCGGGGAGGGCATGGTGGTCAAGCCGCGGCACGGCTTCACGGCCGGCCCGCGCGGCCCGGTGCAGCCGGGCGTGAAGTGCCGCGGCCCGGAGTACCTGCGCATCATCTACGGCCCCGAGTACCTGGAGCCGGCGAACCTGGACCGGCTGCGCAACCGCGGCCTGGGCCGCAAGCGCTCGCTGGCGAGCCGCGAGTACGCGCTCGGGCTGGAGTCGGTGGAGCGGTTCGTGGGCGGGGAGCCGCTGTGGCGGGTGCACGAGGCGGTGTTCGCGGTGCTGGCGCTGGAGTCGGAGCCGGTGGACCCGCGGTTGTAGGCGGGCGGTTCGGCCTGGCACCAGCTCGGGCTCCGGTCACGGCGGCGGTTTGAGGCTGCCGCCGAGACCGGGATCCGGCTCGGGTGAAACGTGGGTGCGAGCGTGCGCCGGGGTGTGCGACGGTAAGGCATGACCTGGCATGTGACAGCTGACATCGACGAGTTCGAGACCGCGGCCGGCGACTTCCTGCTCGCCGATCCTGTGCGGAACACCGTGATGCTGACGGTGGTCGCATCGCTGAAGACCTCCGGAACTGACGCTTACGGTGACGCGCCACCGACCTTCGGCTGGTACGCCGACTCCGAGGTGCGTTCCGCCTTTCTCCGCACGCCGCCGATGCCGGCGATCATGACCGATGGCCCGGCCGACGCGGTGAGGGAGCTGGTCGAGGTGCTGGACGGTGCGCCCGGGCTCCACAGTCCCACCACGACCGCGAGGGCTTTCGCGCAGGCCTGGCATGCCGCGAACGGCCACACGCCGAAGGCGGCATCGCATCGAAGGCTCTTCCGGCTGGCCGACCTGACTCCGCCGCAGCCTGCGCCGAAGGGCCGCGCCCGGCTGGTGACGAACGCCGACCGAGACCTGCTGGTCGCATGGTTCTCGGCCTTCGGCATCGATGTCGGCGAGCCGATCGCGGACGCGGCGCGCGCCGTGGATCGGCGCCTGGAGAACGGCGAACTCCTGTTGTGGGAGCTGGACGGCGTCCCCGTCTCGATGGCCGGCGCCACGAGGCCGATCGCGGGCGTGACGCGTGTGGGTCCCGTCTACACGCCTACCCCGCTGCGCGGACGCGGCTACGCGGCCGCGGTCACTGCCGAGATCAGTCGGCGCGCGCTGGATGCCGGCCTCGAAGTGATCCTCTTCACCGACCTGGCCAACCCCACCAGCAACGCGCTCTACCAGCGCCTCGGCTATCGGCCGATCGGCGACTGGACGGAGCTGGAGTTCGCTTAACCGAAAATATTCGCTATAGCCGGGAGCCTCTCTCGCTTTACCGTCGTCGTCGAGTCCATATCCGGACCCTGACCACCACGAGACGAGAAGCCCATGTCCACCCTGCGTGTCACCGCCGAACCCCTGACGATCCACGTCCATCCCAACGCCGACGCGTTGGAGCTGGCGCAAGTCGGCCTCTACCGTGCCGTCGTGGCCAAGGGCGCGTTCCGGTCCGGTGATCACGCGATATACATCCCCGAGCAGTCCGTCCTGCCGACGGAGCTGATCGAGGAGCTGGGGTTGACCGGGCGGCTGGCCGGGTCCGGCAAGGACCGGGTCAAGGCCGTGCGGCTGCGCGGCGAGCTGTCGCAGGGCATCGTGTGCCGTCCCAAGGCGCTGGACGGCGTCGACCTCGCCGCGGCCCACGTCGCCGGGGAGGACTTCGCCGAGCTGCTGGGCGTCGTGAAGTGGATGCCGCCGGTGCCGGTCAGCATGTCCGGGGACGTCGTCTCCGCCGCCGACCTGCTGCCGTGGACCGACATCGAGAACATCGCGCGCTACCCCGGCATCTTCGAGCCCGGCGAGCCGGTGTCCGCGACCGAGAAGGTGCATGGGACCTGCTGCATGCTCACGTACCTGGCCGAGGCCGGCGGGGCCAGCGAGCACGGTAAGGCCGGCGAGTTCCTGGTGTCGTCCAAGGGCTTCGGGTCCAAGTACCTGGCCCTGGTCGAGAGCGACAAGAACCTGTACTGGCGCACAGTGCGTGCCCACAGGGTTCCCGAAGCCGCCGCGAAGATCGCCGAGGCCTACGGCGCGCGCCGCGTCGGCATCTACGGCGAGGTCTACGGCAAAGGCGTCCAGGACCTGGCCTACGGCGCCAACGCGCAGGATACGCCGGGCTTCGCCGCGTTCGACGTCTGCGTCGACATCGACGGCGTCGTCCGCTGGCTGGGCGCCCCGGAGTGGTCGCAGGCGCTGAAGGACACCGGCCTGGAGATCCCCCAGGTGCCGACGCTTTATGAAGGCCCCTACGATGAGGCCCTGTTGCTGGCCCTGGCCTCCGGCAAGGAGACCGTCAGCGGCACGGGGGCGCACATCCGGGAGGGCATCGTCGTGCGTTCGCAGCGGGAGCACGCGAACGCCGTGGTGGGGAGTCGCACGATCGGCAAGATCGTGTCGGCGGAGTACGTGACGAGGAGCGGGGGAACCGAATATGAGTGAGCAGGTAGTTGCGGGGGAGCGACCAGAGCGTCCCCTGCTGTCCGAGGTCATGGACCCGGAGGAACTCGCGCGCGAGATCGCCGCCGACAAGGTCACCCGCCGCACGCACCCGACGCTGCCGCTGTCGATCTACTCCTACAGCCGCGCCTGTCAGTACGAGCAGTACTGGACCCCCGTCACCACCCGCACCCGCGGCCTGGTCGTGGATGACACGACCGGCCGCGTGGCCGCCTGGTGCCTGCCGAAGTTCTTCAACCACGGCCAGCACGGCAAGTTCGACTACGCGCCGACGTTGCCCGACGAGCCGTTCGAGGTCTACGACAAGGTCGACGGCTCGCTTGGCATCGTCTTCCACTACGACGGTGGCTGGCACATGGCGTCGAAGGGCTCGTTCATCTCCGACCAGGCTGCCTGGGCCCAGCGCTACCTCGCAAAGAAGGACACGTCGGCGCTCGATCCGTCGGTGACGTACCTCGTGGAGATCGTCTACCCCGAGAACCGCATCGTCGTGAACTACGGCGACCGCCGCGACCTGGTGCTGCTGGCCGCGTTCCGGGCCGACGGCAGTGAGCTGGCGCTGCGCGAGGCCGCGCCGGCGTGGGACGGTATCGGCACCGTGGTGCGTACCTACGACTGGTCCGACACCTTCGGCGTGCTGGCCGCGTTCGCGGAGAAGAACCAGCACCTCGACGGGGCCGGCGCCACCGGTACCGACGCTGAGGGCTGGGTCATCCGGTTCGCCTCCGGAGTTCGTACGAAGACGAAGCTCACCGGCTACGTCTCGCTGCACTACCGGCTGACCAGCGTCGGGCCGCGGCATCTGTGGCGCGCGCTGGCCGTCGAGCTGTTCCCGGAAGCCACCGACGTGCAGATCGCGCAGGCCATCGGGGTGCAGACCAACGAGGTCGTGGGGATGCGCCGGATCCCCGGCGGGCCGCTGGCGCCGCTGCTGGAGGACGTGCCCGACGAGTACGACGCCTGGGTGCGCGGCGTCTGCGACGAGCTGAAGGCGCGCGCCGCCGAGCTCACCGCGACGATCGAGGACGCGCACCGTTCGCTGGCGCACCTGGCCGGCGACCGGGGTGCGTACGCGCGGGCCGCGAAGGACTTCGACGGGTTCGTGCGCGCCGGGATGTTCCTGCTGGTGGACGGTCGGCCGATCTCGATGCACGTGTGGCGCGCGGTGAAGCCGGAGGCGACCGACGCGTTCCGGGACGACGACGAGGGCTGACGAGGCTGACGAGGCCTGACGAGGGCTCACCGGGCCTTGCGACGCTTGACGGCGGCCGACGAGGGCCGCAGCGAAATGACCGAAGCGATGAATGAGGGCTGATGGACGACGACTACTTCGACGACGCGCTCCCGGACGCCGGCCCGGATCCGGTGCCCACCGGCCCCGGCGTGCAGGCCGCCAAGCCGGTGGTGCACATCATGCGCGGGCTCCCGGCCTCGGGGAAGTCGACGCTGGCCCGACGGATGATGGCCGAGGCCGAGGGCCGGATGCGGCGCGTCAGCCTGGACGAGCTGCGCCGGATGATGGACGACAACGACGGCTCCAAGCGCCTGGGCCGCCGGCACGAGGAGACCGTGCTGGCGGTGCAGGACGCCGTGGTGCTGGCCGCGGTCGAGGGCGGGTTCGACGTCGTGGTCGACAACACGCACCTGGTCTCGCGGATCCCGAAGCGGCTGAAGACCCTGCTCGGCGGCCGGGCGGTGTTCGAGGTGCACGACCTGACCGACGTGGACGTCGAGGAGTGCGTCCGGCGCGACGCGCAGCGTCCGAACCCGGTGGGGGAGGAGCACATCCGGGCCATGGCGCTGCGGCTGGCCTCCACCAAGTCCTCGGGCTGGAAGCTGACGGCGGCGGACCTGAACGCCGTCGTGCCGGTGCAGACCTACGTCGCGGACCCGGCGCTGCCGGCGGCGGTGCTGTGCGACATCGACGGCACCCTGGCTGACAACACGAACCGCGGCCCGTACGACTGGGCGAAGGTGGAGAGCGACGAGCTGATCGTCGCGACCGCCGACGCGCTGGTCGCGTTCGCCGCGCGCGGGGACCGCATCGTCTTGATGTCGGGGCGCGGCGGGGACGTACGCGAGGGCACGGAGCGCTGGCTCGCGGCGCACGACGTCAAGTACGACGAGCTGTGGATGCGCAAGGCCGGCGACACGCGGGCGGACGACATCGTGAAGGGCGAGCTGTTCGACGCGCACGTGCGGGACCGGTTCGCGGTCCGGGTGGTGCTGGACGACCGCTCGCGGGTCGTGGCGCTGTGGCGGCGGATGGGGTTGACGTGCTGGCAGGTCGACTACGGGGACTTCTGAGGGGGACTTTTGAGATAGCGGGACTTCGGTCTCGGCCTCGAAGCCGCCGCGCTGGACGGCCCCGACGGATGTCGGGGCCGATCGCTAGCGTCTGCCGCATGGGAATCCTGTGCGACTACTTCGCCGCCGCCGACGACGCAACGGCCGCCGCCGCGCTCGACGTCGTCGGTCGGCCCGGCGGTCCCGGCGGGCGGCTGTCCGAGCACGGGTTCCAGGTCGTGTCGACCAAGGACTTCAGTCCGTTCGCCGATGTCGCGACGGTCGAGGTGGCGCTGACCGGGGAGATCTGGGAGGACGTCTGGGACCGCCGGCCCCGGCCGGTCGCGATGCGCGACGAGGGGGAGCGGCTGGTGGTGCCGATCGCGGAGGCGGCGTGTGCGGCGCTGGTCGCGGCCACCGGGCCCGCGCTCAAGGCGGCCGCGGTCGCGCTGGTGCGGAGCGTGGCACTGCCGGGGCGGGCGCTGGCCGACACCGCGCCGATCGTCAGCCTGCTGACCGAGCTCCGTGCGCTGGCGCGGGGGGCGAGCGAGCGTGGCGAGCGGGTGTATTGCTGGCTTTGCGTGTGAACGGGGGCGAAATTCATTGCACGACCGGTTCGCACCCTGCCACTGTGACCGTTTATGAGCGCATCGCCGTCGAAACCGTCTGATCTGGTGACCGCCGGGGACGTCGTCCTCATGCAGGGGCTGGCCCGGCGCCTGGTCGCGATCCGGCCCGATCTGGTGAACCCCGGCGCGTCGTTCGGCGGGCTGGCCTGGATCTGGGGCAAGGGGCACGGCTCGGCCGGGAACAGCTGGCGGCGCGCGTTGTGGTTCGCCGACACGCCGGGCGGCAAGGAGCTCGTCGCGTGGGCATGGGTCGGGCTGCCGCGGTGGGTGCGCAGCAGCGACGGTTCGGTCCGGAAGGTCGAGGACGCCTCGGTCACCTTCCAGGTGCATCCGGACCACGCCGAGCTGATCGACAAGGTCATCGCCTGGTTCGAGGGTGTCTCGCCGAACGTCGATCGGCGGGTGGTCATGACGGACACCGACAAGGACATGGTGGCGCGGTGGGCGGAGTTCGGGTACCGGCCCGATCCGGCCGCCGCCGGGGAGTGGACGCGCCTGAACGAGCGCGCCCTGGGCGAGCGGGACCTGGACGACGCGGCCAAACCCATGCTGCCGGAGGGGTATCGGTTCCGGACGGCCGCCGAGGTCCCGGCCGAGGCGGTGGCGCAGGCGCACCTCGACGCGTGGCATCCGTCCACGTACTCGGTCGAGGCGTACCACGGCGTGCGGACGACGGCCGGCTACCGCGAGGACCTGCACTTCCTGGTCGAGGCGCCGGACGGGACGATGGCGGCCTCGACGATCGTGTGGCTCGACGAGGTCAACCGAACCGCCGAGTTCGAGCCGGTGGGGACGCACCCGCGCTACCGCAGGCGCGGGCTGGGCCGGGCGCTGTTGCTGCACGGGATGGGGGCCGCGCGGGATGCCGGGGCCGGGCAGATGACGGTCGCGTGTCTTGGGGCGCCGGGGAATGCCGCGCTGCGGTTGTACGAGGGGCTCGGGTTCCGGGAGATCAGTCGGGACACGGCGCTGGTCAAGCGGAAGGTGGGCTGAGGAGGCGGCGGCGGCCTGGGCTGGAAATGAAAGGCGGTTTGGCAAGTCGGCGGCGGCGTGTGCTGAAGTGACCGGTCCGGCGCATCGCTCACCGTCCAGCGCATCAGTCAGTTGCGATAATCGTCACCACCCCCGCATTCCCCAGCACCTCCCGAGCCGGCAGCGCCACGCTCTCCGCCGCCGTCAGCCCGCTCGCGGCCGAGTGCGCGTCGGCGATCCGCAGGAAGCGCGGCGCACGGATCGCGGCCCGCCCGGCCGGTCCCGGCGGCAACAGTGACACCGGATCCGGCCCGAGCGATCAGCGATCAGCGATCAAGCGACCAGCGCCGGCTCAGCAGAAGTGGCCGGAGTCGACCCCTTCGTTGAGCGCGTTCCAGGTGTTCGGGCCGATGATGCCGTCGGGGTTGGTGGCGCCCATGCAGTGGATCTGGAAGTTCTTGACCGCGGCCTCGGTGTTCTGGCCGAAGTCGCCGTCGGTGCGCACACCGTTGTAGGGGCCGTTGCCGTAGTTGGTCGAGTGGCCGTAGGCGTAGGCGACGTCGAGCTCACACTGGGCCTGGTACACCGCCAGGCCCTGGCTGCCGACGTACAGCTGCGGCTGGGCGTTCGTGTAGCCGCAGAAGTTCGAGGTCGCGGCCTGTGCCGGCGCGCCGGCCGCCAGCGTGCCGCCGCTGACGGCGAGCACGCCGACGACGGCCGCGACGAAGCGGCGCCGCATCGGCAGAGCGAGCGAGAAGTTCGCCATGGTTCTGTTCCCTTCGCAAGGACGTTGTCTGCGATGACCGCGGTCAGGTGCCGAAGTCGTCACGAAGACCATGGCGAAGGGGTGTGGCATTTCCGTGTGAACGCTGTGGCAGCCGCGTGGCAGCCAGGAGCCGGGCTCAAGCGAGCAGCCAGGCTCAAGCCAGGAGCCTCAAGCCAGCAGTGCGCGCACCTCAGCGGCGACCCGCGCCACGTCCACCGGCGTCGACGTGTCGACCGTCAGCAGCGTCCCGATCCCGATCGGCGCGTGGAAGTCTGCCTCCCAGCGCTCGGAGGTCAGCTCCTGAGCCGGATGCACCGCGTGCCGCTCACCGGCGGCGGCACGCTCGCGGAACCGCCGCATGACCACTTCCTTCGGTGCCGTGCAGTACACCTCAACAAGCTTCCCGCCCTTGCTCAGCGCGCGCAGCGAGGCGTTCTGCCGCTCGTGCCCGGTCCAGAAGTTGGCCTCCAGCACGCACTCGGGCGCGTCGGCCGCCAGTACCCACAGCAACTCCATCGCCGCGGCCCCGAGCCGCCGCGACCACCCGGCCTCGACCAGACCGGCGCTCACCAGGTCGGCTTCCACCGGCCCCGGCCCCACCGGCTCGGTCTCGGCCAGCACGTCGTGGATCCGCTCCTTGATACTGTCCTTCGCGAACAGCGGCATCCCCAGCGCCCGAGCCAGCGGCCGGGCGATGGTCGTCTTCCCGACTCCAGGAGCCCCGGAAATTATCACGATCGTGCGATAGAAGGGTCCCGGGTCCTTCACAGTCACAGGAACGTTTTACCCTCGCCCCGATACGTCGGCACCGACCGGACCACCTCGTCGCCCGAGATCAGGTGCAGCACGTCGAACCGCTCGCACAGCTCACCCGCCTTGGTGTGCCGGAACCACACCCGGTCGCCGACCCGCAGGCTCGCGGCGACCTTCCCCAGCAGCGGCGTCTGCACCTCGCCGGCGGCCTCGTTCGGGTCGTAGGACAGCCCCGGCGGCAGGTACGGCTGCGGCAGCCGGTCCTTGCCGGCCACGCCGGAGGCCGGGTAGCCGCCGCCGAGGGCGGTCGCGGTCTCCGGGCCCGGGCGGCGCACCACCGGCAGGGCGAACAGCGCCGCGGGCCGGCCGCGGAAGGCTCGGTAGGAGTCGAACAGCCACGGCTGGTAGAGGCCGGAGCCGGCGGCGATCTCGGTGACGGCGTCCTCGGCGGTGGTCCGCTCGATGCTGCCGGTGCCGCCGCCGTTGACGAACTCCAGCGGCGCCAGCTCGCGCACCGCCTCCACGATCGCGCCCCGGCGGGTGGCCAGCTCCCGGGCCGAGCGGCTCTGCATGGCGCGGATCGCGGCGCCGCGGAGCGGGCGTCCGGGCGGGGCGTCGCCGACCCCGGCGATCTGCGACTCGTAGGCCATCAGGCCGACCAGCTTGAACCCGTCGCGCCGCAGCACCTCCCGGGCCATCGCCGCGACCTGCGCCGGGGTGTGCAGCGGGGAGCGGCGCGCGCCGATGCGGATGCGGCCGCCGGCGGCGACGAAGGCGGCGTCGATGTCGATGCAGACCCGGATCGGGGCGGCCAGGCCGCCGGGCGTGCCGGCCACCGACTTCTCGATCAGGTCCAGGTGGTCGGTGCTGTCGACCATCACCGTGACGGCGGCCAGCGCGGTGGCGTCGGCGGCCAGCTCGGCGTAGGCGACGCGGTCGGCGGAGGGGTAGGCGACCACGATGTCGTCGAAGCCCTCGGCCGCCAGCCACAGCGCCTCGGGGAGCGTGAAGCCCAGGATGCCCTGGTAGCCGGGTCGGCTGAGCACTTCCTCCAGCAGCGCCCGGCAGCGCACCGACTTGCTGGCCACGCGGATCGCCTTGCCCGCGGCACGGCGGGTCAGGTCCGCGGCGTTGGCGTGGAACGCGTCCAGGT
>NZ_JAACYW010000460.1 GCF_015356825.1 Catenulispora rubra
CGGTTTGTGGGTCGGGGGTGAGGGTGCTGGGTGAAGGAGCTGGGTGAAGGAGCTGAGTGAGGAAGTCGGGTGAGCGTCCCGCGCGACGGTGCCGGCTCGCTAAGCAGCTGGAGCTGGCGTCGGAGTCGGCGTCACAGCGAACGCCGCCGCCGCTGCCGTCGTGATCGTGCGGTAGCGGACGGCGGCGGTCGCGGGCGTGATGTGGCCGGCACGTTCGAGGCTGATGATGCCGTGCGCGGCAGCCCAGAGGACGTCGGTGATCTCTTCGGGGTCGGCGGTGAGCCGGAAGATGCCGGCTTCGATGCAGCGCTGGGCGGCGATGTGGAGCGCGGCAAGGCTTTGCCTGGCAGCCGCCCGGGCGCGGGCGTCGGGGCTGTAGCCGGGGATGCCGGGGCCGTGCATGACGTCGTAGAAGTTCGGTTCGGCCAGCGCGCTCTCGCGGTAGGCCTGGCCGACGGCCGCCAGGTACTCCGCGGGGTCGGCGGCGCGCGGGACGGCGTCGAGGTGGAGCTTGAGGCGCGCGAAGCCTTCGAGGTACAGGGCTGCGGCGATGGAGTCCTTGGAGCCGAAGTGCTTGTACAGGATCATGGTCGAGCAGCCGGCTTCGGCGGCGATACGGCGCATGGTCAGGGCGGCGGGGCCTTCGGCAGCGAGGAGGCGCGCGGCGACGTCCAGTAACGACGCGCGCAGCACCTCCTGGCCGCGGGCCTGCGCTCGGGCGTAGACGCCGGGGGCGATCGGCTCGTGGTCGGCGGTGGTATCAGGCTTCTGACTCATGTCCGTTCCCCGCTGTGGTTCTCACGCCGGCTGGCCGGCGAGCTCCCCAAGTTGCGCGTCACTGTAGCCCCGAAGCAGCGGACTGCGGCGGGTGGCGTTCAACTGTCGAAACAGTCCGCGCCCCGCCGCCGGAACTCGCCGAACCTAGCGCGACCTGGACAGGAACAGCTCACTAAGCTCGGCACGGGGTTGTGGCACCGCCGCCTGCGGCCGTACCGCCATCCCGCCGACGTTCACCCCGCGCTGCAGGAAGAACCCGAGCAGCCGCGCGGTCGCCAGCGCGTCGCCGAGCGCGCTGTGCGCGTCGGTCAGTTGGACCCCGACCGCCTCGCAGCAGTCCAGCAGCTTGTACGAGGGCCCGGGCAGCAGTGCCTGCGACGTCCGCAGCGTGCAGGCGCCGCCGGCGATCTCCGGGGAGTGCACGCCGATGCGCGCGAACTGCGTCACCAGGAACTTGGCGTCGAAGGCCAGGTTGTGGGCGACCACGATCCGGTCGGCGAGCAGCGCGTGCAGGTCGAGCCCGACGTCCTCGAAGCGCGGCGCCGGCTCCACCATCTCCCGCGTGATGCCGTGCACCCGCGTCGCCCCGACCCCGCCCTCCGGTCGCAGCAGACTGTCCCAACTTCCCGTCACCTGCCCGGCGACGTCCACATGCACGATCGCGACCTCCACGATCTCAGCGATCGGAGGCTGGAACCCTGACGTCTCGACATCGACAACCGCGTATCCGTTCACCAACCCATCTTCGAGGGCGGACACACGTCTGTGTCGAAGGCGCGCCTCAGCGCGGCAGCATCACCAAAGCAGGCGCGGCCAGAAACGCACAGATCGGCAGGTTCACCTTCCAGTAGCGCACGAAGACGGCGATGAACTCCCTGATCGTCGCGCTCGGTAGGAAGTACGCGGCAGTCGGCGATCCAACCACCTGAGCGGGCACTCCGAGGTCCCGCGCGATCAGCGCGGCGCGGTAGCTGTGGAAGTCATTGGTGACGACCACGCAGCGGTAGCCCTCTGGCCGCGACTGCCGCATAAGCGCCGCGCTATAGATGAGGTTTTCCTCCGTCGTCCGCGACTGGTCCTCTCTGAGGATCCGATCGGCGGGGAACCCGCGCTCCACCAGATAGCTCTCCATCGCCTCTGCCTCGGACAGCCGCTCGTCCGATCCCTTGCCGCCGGACACGATGAGCATCGGCCCCTTCTGCGCGTCAAGCGATTCGTATACAGAGCGCCCGCGTTCCAGCCGACTCGCCAACAGCGGCGACACCCGCCGGCCTCCCATCAGGCCGGCGCCGAGCACCACGACGAAGTCGACGGCGCGCCTTATGGGCATCCGCCTGTAGAGGAACCCATAGGTGAGGTAACAGAAGAACAGGAACGCCAAGTAGCAGACGACGAGGACTGCCGCGGCGGCCAGAGCGATCAGCACATGCCGCCGAGCCACCACAGCCGCTACCAGCAGCAGCACCAGCGCGATGATGCCGACCCCACAGGCGAGGGACAGCAGGTTCGCGGCGGTGCGTCCCTCCTTGCGGAGCATCGTCATGCCGTTGAGGATCAGGAACGTCACCAAGGCCATCAGGCCAAGTGTCGGCAGCAACCCGACCGCCATGACCGCCAGCACCCGTCCGTCGCCGGACGTCCGCGTGACTCCGTAGAGCAGACCCAGCCCGAGGAACGACAACGTCAGCCCGAGGAACACCGCGTTGCGGAACCCCCGCGGGTCGCGCATCACCGAGTCGACGAACAGAAGCGCGAACAGCGCGGCCAGTACGTAGGCGAACAGAGTGCTTCCCGACTGTCGAGGCCCTGCAGCGGCCGGGCCGAATGTCCTGACCTGGCCAGTTTATGGAGGACCCGGGCGCTGCGCTCCTGGGCGGCACGCTGTGGGGGGATCCTTAGGAGGTCTTTAGCGAGTTCCTATGAACGGGGCTGCTGCGCTATGCGGGAGGTGCTGGTGTCGGGTGAGGTGCGGTAGGTCTGTGGTTTACAGGCGTTTTTGACGGCTTCGCCAATGGTTGGATGGCCTCGCAGGGGACGCAGTTCGGTGGAGCCCCGCAGGTTGCGCTGGCGGCTGGCGGTTTTCGCAGGCAAGACCACGCATGGGTCCGAGTCACTGCGCATGCGTTTGGTCTGGCGGCTGGCGGCCGCGTTTGTGAGCCGACTCCCTAAAGCGAAGGCCGCAGCACGATCCGGATCGGATCCCCGACCTTCTTCTCCAGCCGCTCGACCGCCTCGGCGGCCTCCTCCAGGCCCATCACGCCGGAGATGGACCGGGCGAAGTTCAGCCGTCCGCCGGCCTCCAGGCGGATCAGCTGTGCGACCGAGTCCTCCGGGGAGCCGTAATGCCCCAGGAGTTGGTACTGCGCGGACTGGAAGCGGGTGCTGTTCTCGATCGTGATCGGCTGGCCGCTCAGGCCGACCAGGATCAGCTTGCCGCCGGGTGCCAGCTGCCGGAGTGCCTGGTCGCGGACCGGGGTCACGCCGGCGAAGTCGAAGGCGTACTCCAGGCCGAGGCCGTTGGTCGCGGTGCGGATCGTGGTTCGTAAGTCAGGGTCGGCGGAGTCGAGTGCCAGGTCGGCGCCGAAGGCCAGGGCGCGGTCGCGGGCGGCTGGGGAGGGGTCGATGGCGATGATCGGGCAGGCGCCGATTGCGCGCAGGAGTTGCACCGCGTGCGCGCCGAGGCCGCCGATGCCCCATACGCCGACCGACTGGGCCGGGCCGACGTGGGCCGTCGCGGTGATGGCGCCCCATGGCGTCGACACCGCGTCCGGGATGATCGCGCCCTGCTCGAAGGGGATGGAGTCCGGCAGGGCGACCAGCGTGTCCTGGCGCGCCAGCGCGTACTCGGCCCAGCCGCCGTCGTAGTCCACGCCGCGTGTCCAGACCTGGCCGTCGCGGATCTCGCCGGCCTGGAGCACCGCGCGGGCGCCAGGCTTCCAGGTGGTGACGCCGGGCCCGACCTCGGCGACCGTGCCGGCGATCTCGTGACCGAGCGTGACCGTGTCCCCGACCAGCAGCCGGGGCCTGGCGAAGTAGCCGCGCACCAGGTGGACGTCCGACAGGCAGACCCCCGCCGCCTCGACCTTGACCAGCACCTCGCCGGTCGCCGGCGTCGGCTTCTCGACGTCCTCGACGCTCAAGGTGGGGCTGGAAGGGTTCGACAGGTTCAGACGTACGGCACGCATCGTCACCATGGTGCGGCTCCTCTCATAGACGTATATCGGCGAGAGCCTATGAGAACCGCTTCAGCACTTCACGGATGAGCGTCACATACCGCTCCTCCGCCCCGAAGTGCGCGACGACGCACAGCCACTCGCGAAGGTTCAGCAGCGTCATACGCTCCCGCCAGTCGCCGACCGGCGGACGCACCTCGTGGTACGCGGCGAAGAACTCCTCCGGCACGCCGCCGGTGCAATACATCATGCTCACGTCGATCTCGGCCCAGCCGTAGTACACCGCCGGGTCGATGAACACCGGAAGGTCGTCGAAGTCGGCGATGATGTTGGCCTGCCACAGGTCGCCGTGGACCAGCACCGCGGGCGCCTCCGGAAGCAGGCGGGGAAGACGCTCGGCCAAGCGCTCCAGTGCGCGCAGTTCCACGGTCTCGAAAGCCGCCTCGACCCTCGGCTCGCGCAGATAGCGCAGGATCCGGTGTTCGGCGAAGAACCGAAACCCGTCCTCGTCCCAGGCGTTCTCCTGCGGCAGCAGGCCGAGCATGCCGTCGTGGTCCCAACCGTGGCGGTCCGAACCGTGGCCGTGCAGCCCGGCGACGGCGCGGCCTGCGGCCTCCCAGAAGTGCGGGTTGTCCGGCAGTTCGGAGTTCAGGGCTTCCAGGACCAGCGAATGGGGACCGACGTGCAGGATCCGCGGCGTGGGCAGGCCGCCGATGTCCCGCAGCGCCTCAAGGCTCTCGGCCTCCTGCCCGAAGAAGCCCTCCGGCACGGAATGGCCGCCCTTCACCACGACCTCGCGACCATCGGACAGCGCGACCCGCCAGGCCGTGTGCGCCACGCCTCCGGTCAAGGGCTCACTGCGGAGTGCGTGAGTGCCCGGCGGAAGCAGATCGGGCGTCAACTCGTCAGTCTTGTCGGCCTGCATGCGACAAGACTCTCAGTCCGAGAAGTCCTGCGTCATCCAGACCGTGCCGCCGCTGTCCCGGAACACCGATATCCCGATGTGGTGGTAGTCGGTGCTCAGGATGTTGCGACGGTGCCCGTCGTCCGGCGGCTGCTCGGCCAGCATGCTGTTGGTCAGGCCGACGGCCATCGAGGCGATGGCGGCGTTCGTGTCCGACACCGGTCCGCCGTCGCCGATGTTCTCGCCCGCCGCCGACCACGAGACGCCCGCGGCGGTCTCGCGGTCGCCGAGCGCCGGCTCGCCCGGGCACTGGTGCGACAGACCACAGCCGGACGACATCACAGACGTATGCGCTGAGGCGCTCTTGTTGAGACCGGCGCTGAGCGTCAACGGCGGCAAGCCCTGGCCGGCGCGCGCCTGGTTGATCACGGCCAGGACCTGGTTCGCCGGCGACGACTGCGACGAGGAGGAGCTGGACGAGGACGACGAAGTGGACGGAGCGCCCGTCGAGGCTGGATGAGAACTCTGCGATACGGACGAGCTGGCCGTGGATTGCGTGGGGGGCTTCATGGAGCTCTTCGAAGTACTCGGAGTCGGCTTGGCGGAGTCCGAACGAGGCGACGGCGTGGCCGAGCTGCTCGACACGGACGTGGACGTCTGGGAATCCGAAGGCGTGGGCGTGGCGGCTAGGGAAGTGGAGCTTCCATCAACGGAGCTTAGCGACGTCACGGCGCCGCCGGGCTGCGAGTCGGCCTTGGAGTCGGTCGCCCCGGTCGTCACCACCACGGCCCCGATGATCGCCGACGTCGCGGCCAAGGCGACGGCGGCCTTGGCGGCGAAATGCGAGGCCGCGGATCGCGCCCCCGCTCTGGGTATTCGGCGGTGGGAGTGGCTGGTCGGCCCCTGCCCCGGCCCCTGCGCCTGCCACGAT
>NZ_JAACYW010000461.1 GCF_015356825.1 Catenulispora rubra
ACCAAGACCCCCGCGGCACCCCCGCCCTCGCACCCGGCGGTCTCCGGCCCGAAGAAGGGCGTCGCCGCCTGGAGCGCTCCCGGCTTCGACGCGGCGCTGACCGCCTCCAAGGCGTCCTGGTACTACGACTGGTCGCCGAGCCGCATGGACCACATCGGGAGCGCGGGACCGGAGTTCGTACCGATGATCTGGGGCGCCAAGAACGCCGACTCCGCGACCCTGGCCACCGCCAAGTCGCAGGGCTCCGTCCTGCTCGGCTTCAACGAGCCGGACATGTCCGCGCAGTCGAACATGACCGTCGAGCAGGCCCTGGACCTGTGGCCCAAGCTCCAGGCGACCGGCCTGCGGATGGGCAGCCCGGCGGTCGCCTACGGCGCCGCGACGCCCGGCGGCTGGCTCGACCGCTTCATGGCCGGCGCCGCCGCGCGCGGCTACCGCGTCGACTTCATCACCGTGCACTGGTACGGCTCGGACTTCCGCCCGGGCCCCGCGACCGACCAGCTGCGCACCTATCTCCAATCCATCCACGACCGCTACCACCTGCCGATCTGGGTCACGGAGTACGCGCTCATCTCCTTCTCCGGCGGCGGCTCCCAATACCCCGCCCCCGACCAGCAGGCGGCCTTCGTGACCGATTCCGCGGCGATGCTCGATTCGCTGCCGTACGTCGAGCGCTACGCGTGGTTCGGCCTGGCGGCATCCGGGTCCCAGACAGGCACCGCGCTGTTCCAGAACGGCGGCCCGACACCGATGGGAGTGGCTTATGAAGGATCCTGAGAAGCGGCTTCGATGGTTGCTGCCGCTGACCGTCGCAATGTTCTGTGTCATGGCGGTTGCCGGCTGTTCGAGCTCATCGCCGTCGTCGCCGTTCGCGGCATCCACGTCGGCCAACGGGACCTCTACCTCGGCCGGCTCGACAGCCGCTCAGCAGACGCAGACGTCGACGCAGACGCAGACACCGACGTCAGGACCATCCGCCTCTGCTCCGTCTTCCTCTTCCGCAGGCGCGTCCAGCACCTCACCGTCCGCCACCACCGGATCGCGCAGCACCACCCCGTCTCCCCGCACGTCAGCCGCCTCCTCGTCCACCGCCCCCGCGACAACAACCGCGGCAGGTCCTCGAACCCTGACCATGGTCAACAAACTCAACCAGACCATCTGGCCCGCAGTAGCCGCCGACCCCAAGCACCCCGTCGCCGCCACTGGCTGGGTCCTGGCGCCCGGAGCCAGCGTCACCATCAGCATCCCCGACCACTGGGACGTCCGCGTCTGGGCGCGCGCCAGCTGCACGTTCAACGCCGCCGGGACCGGCCACTGCCTGTCAGGGGACTGCCAGGGCAAGTTCCAGTGCGGCAGCACGTGGGGCGAGTTCCCGTCCACCCTCGCCGAGTTCAACCTGAACGCCTGGCAGGGCATGGACTTCTACGACGTCAGCCTCGTCGAGGGCAACAACCTGCCGATGTACATCAACCAGTCCGGCGGTCGCGGCGCGGACCCGATGAGCCCGGACGGCTGCACCAAGGCCGGCTGCACGCGGGACGCCAGCGCGTCGTGCCCCTCGGTGCTCCAGGTGGTGCGCGGCGGGGCGGTCACCGCGTGCCGGAGCTCGTGCCTGGCCCTCGGCGGCGACCAGATGTGCTGTCTCGGCCAGTGGTCGAGCCGGGCCGCGTGCGACCCGACCAAGTGGCCCGTCGATTCCGCGGCGGTGTTCAAGAAGGCCGAGCCGTTCGCGTACTCCTACGTGAACGACGACGCCACCAGTGTCCTGACATGCACGGGGGAGTGCAGCTATCGCATAACTTGGGGAGTGAGCCCATGACCGGCCACCGCGACGGACGTCGCAAGTACCAACCGATCGTCGCCGGCGGCTTGGCGGCCGTGGCGGCCCTGGGCCTCGTGCTCTGGCTCGCCGGCGTCGGATCCAGCAAGAGCGGCAGTGTTCAGGCCGGGCAGTCCGTGTCCACGACACAGCAGAGCACCACCGGATCGACGCTTCCGACGCAGACGCAGAGCGCGCCCGGTTCGTCTTCGGCATCGTCTTCGTCCGCGTCGGCGACGTCGGCCAGCTCTTCGGCGCACGTGAGCACGAGCACGAGCCGGAGCGCAAGCGCCACATCGGGCTCGTCGTCGTCGGCCACGACCCCGGCCGGCACCACGACGCAGTCGGCGTCCAACCCGACCTCGGTCACCCGCCCCGCCGGCGGGCACCTGATCACCATCGTCAACGCCGTCAACCAGACCATCTGGGCCACCACGAACCCCAACGCCCAGCACCCGATTCCGCAGACCAACTGGCGCCTCGACCCGGGCCAGAGCGTCACGTTCGCGGTGCCGCAGGGCTGGGGCGGCCGGGTGTGGGGAAAGACTGGTTGCTCCGGCGGCCACTGCCTGAGCGGCGACAACCCGCCGGCCACCCTCGCCGAGCTGACCCTCGACTCGTTCGACGGCATGGACTTCTACGACGTCAGCCTCGTCGACGGCTCGAACCTCCCGATGTACATCAACACCAGCCACCGCGTCGGCCCGGACCCGGTCTCGTCCACCGGCTGCTACCAGGGCGCCTGCACCAAGCCGATCGTCTGCCCGGGCCCGATGCAGGTGAAGGCGGCCGGCCAGGTCGTGGCGTGCACGACCCCCTGCACGGCGTTCGGCGGCGACGCGTACTGCTGCCGCGGCGCGTGGTCGGGACGGGAGAACTGCCTCCCGGCGAAGTGGCCCGTCGACTACGCGAAGCTGGTTTATAAGGATGCTGAGCCCTACGCGTACTCCTATGCCTTCGACGACTCGGCGACCATGTCCTGCAAGGGCGATTGCGACTACCGGATCGTGTTCGGGGTGACGCCCGGCGCCGGATGAGTCAGGGCCAGGAGATAGGTGCTCAGATCGAGCAGGACATCGCGGCACGAGCTCCGTTCCCGGGCGTCGCAGAGTACGACCGGGACTGAGCTCGGCAGGTCCATCGCCGCGCACAATTCCTCGACCGCGTAGAGCGGAGCGTCGGGGAAGCAGTTCGCTGCGACGACGAACGGGACGCCGCGGTCCTCCAACCGTTCCAGGACGTCGAAGCTCTCCTCCAGGCGCCGGACGTCGACCAGCACTATCGCGCCGAGCGCGCCCTCGACCAGGCCGTCCCACAGGAACCAGAAGCGTTCCTGGCCGGGGGTGCCGAACAGGTAGAGGACCACGCGTTCGTCGAGGCTGATGCGGCCGAAGTCCATGGCCACGGTCGTGGTGGTCTTCGTCGGCGGCGCGCCTGCCGGTGCGGGCCCTGACATGGGCTCCTCGGTGGTCAGCGGGGCGATGTCGCTCACCGAGGTGACGAAGGTGGTCTTGCCGACGCCGAGCGGTCCGACCACCGCGATCTTCAGGGCGACCGTGGTGGTCGTGGGCAGGCCGGGCTCCAGGCCTGGCTCCTCGGAGACGTTGGTGGTTTCAGGAGCGTCGGTGGTGTCGGTCTTGTCGGCTGCGTCAGTAGCGTCCGAGACGTCAGCAGCGTGCGAGACATCCGCGGCGTCGGCAGCGGGGGCGCGGTTAGAGGCGCCGGAGGCCATTGATCACCTGCTCGAGCAGTTCGTGGTCGATGGCGGCGGGCCGGACCGGCCGCCGCTGGACGGCCAGCCCGGCCGTGAGGAGGTCGTCGACGAGCACGGCGGTGGCGCTGAAGGGCAGGCGCAGGTGGGCCGAGAGCTCGGCGACGGACAGCGGACGGCGGCACAGGCGCATGATCGTGGCCTGCTCCGGCGGCAGGCCCGGCGGCGCGGCGTCGGTGGCCACGATCAGCGTGACCAGGTCGAGGTCGGCGCCCGGGGCCGAGCGGCCGTTCGTGATGACGTAGACGCGCTCCAGGCGTGCGCGGCGGTGGGGCGTGGCGGCCGAGGGCTCCGCGGCGGTCGCCGGTGCCGGTGACTCCGGCGCGCCGTCCTCGGCCGCGTCGCTCGCGGCGTGCCGGGGCACCGCGGGCCTGGGGGGCGGCCGGAACGGCCCGGACTGCGGCCAGGACGTCCGGGGCGGCGGCGATCCGTTGCTCACAGGGTTACCGGCCCTCCTCGGCGCGCCGGACTCGCCAGGTGCTCGCCGATGCGGACCACGAGATCGCGCATCTGCCGTCCCATCAGCCCCGAGTCCACCCCCTCGTCGGCCACCACGGCCAGGAACGCGCCGTCGCCGGCGGCCATCAGGTAGAAGAAGCCGCCGCCGACCTCGATCACGATCATCCGGGTGCGCTGGTCCGCGCCGGGGAACAGCTCGGCCACCGCCCCCGACAGGCTCTGCAGGCCGGCGCAGACCGCGGCGAGGCGGTCCGCCACGGCTTCGTCGACGGCGTAGTGCGCCAGGCGCAGGCCGTCCGCGCTGAGCACCAGCGCGTGGCGGGCTCCCGGGACGTCCTCAACGAGGCCTTTGAGGAGCCAGTCCATCTGCACGCCGGGTCGGGTCACGACGCCGCACCTCGCTGTCCGTCGTCGTTTCGGGGGTCGGGGTCGCTGTCTTCGTGTGCTGATTCGTGCCTTGATTCGTGCTCTGATTCAGGGGCGTGCCCGTCGCCGCGGAAGGCGTCCAGCCACTGTCCGGGGACGGGGGTTCCGTTGCGGGTGTCACGCGGTGCCGTCGTAGGCGTCATCGGTGTCATCGGCGTCATCGGTGTCATCGTCGGCGGACGGCGGCGTCGTTGCGGGAGCCCGCCGGGCCGGCCGTCGTACGTACCGTTGGCACGTGGAGTCGGTTCGTCGGGGGAGCGCGGATCCGGGGGAACCGGCCCGCCGGCCGACTTCCCGGGGTGCTCCAACACGAGCTCCTTCGGCACCACCAGCTGGGCCTTGACCCCGCCCGCCGCCGAGGGCCGCACGGTGGCCTGGAACCCGACGGTGCGCGCGAGGCGGCCGATCACCGCCAGGCCGAGCCTCGGGGAGCCGCCGACGTCGGCCAGGTCCAGCCCAGGCGAGCCGGGGTCCGCCAGGACGCGTGCGACGTGCTCGGCGGCCTGCGGCGCCATGCCCACCCCGGCGTCGACGACCTCGATCACGACGCCGGTGGCGGTGCGGCGGGCGGTGAGGATGACGCGGGAATCAGGGGGCGAATAGCGGGTGGCGTTGTCGAGGAGTTCGGCCAGGGCGTGCACGACCGCTTCCACGACCGTGCCGGCCAGCTCGACTTCCGGGGCCGCCGCTAGTTCGACCCGGCGGTAGTCGACGATCCGGGACATCGCGCCGCGCAGGACGCTGAAGACCGGGACCGGTTCGCTCCACTGGCGTCCCGGGCGCTCGCCGGCCAGGACCACGAGGCTGTCGGCGAAGCGGCCGATCAGGGCCGTGCCGTGGTCCAGGCGCATCAGGTCGGCGAAGACGGCCGGGTCGCTGCCGTGGCGTTCCTCCATTTCGCCGAGGTCGCCGAGCTGGCGGTGGACGATCGCCTGGACCCGGCGGCCGATGTTCACGAAGGCGCGCTCGGTGAAGTCGGGGCCGTTGGCGGTCGGTTCGCGGGCTTGGTCGCGGTTGCATTCCTGGTCTCTGGATTGCGTTTGCGCTTGTGTCTGCTCGGCCCGGCTGCCTCCGCCGTTGCTGCTGTCGCTGCCACTGCTGCCGCCGTTGCCGCTCCTGGGCTCGCGCAATCGACCGCTGTGCGCCTGCCGCCACCGAGCGTTCTCGGCCTCGGCTTCGTCGCAGCGCAGCCGCAGTGTCGCCTCGCGCCGTCGTGCTATCAGCACCATGACGCCCCAGCCGGCCACAGCCCCGCAGAACGCGAGCGTAGTCCCCATCGCCGTCCCCACC
>NZ_JAACYW010000462.1 GCF_015356825.1 Catenulispora rubra
CTGCCGCCCCCTACTGAGCCGCGTACCCCCCATCCACCAGGTGGTAGCTCCCAGTAATGAAAGTCGCCCGATCCGACAGCAGAAACGCGACCAGCTCCGCCACCTCGTCGGCAAGTCCCAACCGCCCCATCGGGTGCAGGGACACCAGCAGTTCGTGCCCCGCGGCGTCCGTGTTCGACAGCAGGGGTGTCTCGATGAAGCCGGGGCCGACGGAGTTCACCCGAATGCCGTGGCCGGCGTACTCCAGGGCCGCGGTCTTGGTCAGGCCGACGACGCCGTGCTTGGCCGCGCTGTAGGCTGCGGCTCCGGCGAAGCCGTTGGTGCCGAGGATGGATGCCATGTTGACGATGCTGCCGCCGCCCGCTGCCAGCATCGCGGGGATCTCGTAGCGCATGGAGTAGAAGACGCCGTCGAGGTTGGTGGCCAGGACGCGGCGCCAGTCCTCGATCGGGTAGTCGCCGGTGGGGACGGTGGGGCCGGCGATGCCCGCGTTGTTGACCGCCAGGCGCAGCGGGCCCAGGCCCGCGACGGCGGCTGCCACGGCGGACTCGACGGAGGCGGGGTCGGTCACGTCCAGGCGGATGGCCAGCGCGGGGACGCCGGACTCGGCGAGTTCGGTGGCGGCGCGCTCGGCGCCGTCCAGGTCGTGGTCGGCCAGCGCCACGGCGGCGCCGCCGGCGGCCAGGCGGCGGGCGGTCGCCAGGCCGATGCCCGAGGCCGCGCCGGTGACCAGGGCGGTCAGGTCGGCGAACTCGATGCCGGCCGGTTCCAGGTCGATGGTCGCGATGGCCGCCGCGGTGTCGTCGCCGACGCCGGAGCCGGACTCGATGGTCGACGCCTCGCCGTCGGCCAGGTTCTGCGGCGGACTCAGATCACTGTCCATGGTTCGATGCTGCGGGGCGTGCGGGGGTCCGGCAACAGGAACACGGGACGGGCCGGCCGACTCCTCACCGAAGTCGTCGACCGGCCCGCACGCGGCAAAGCGCCGCGGACTGCTAGTGGTCCGTGTGGATCCGCACGTGGCGGAACAGCACGTAGTCGTTCGGGTAGCCGTCGCCGGCCGCGTTCTGGTCGTCCTCGCCGGCCGCGGCGATCTTCTGCAGCACGTCCATGCCGCTGGTCACGACGCCGAACGGCGTGTAGTCCGGCCGCAGCTTGGTGTCCTTCCAGGTGAAGAAGAACTGGCTGCCGTTGGTGTTCGGGCCGGCGTTGGCCATGGCGACGGTGCCGGCCGGGTACGTGGCGCCGGTGAGGTTCTCGTCGTTGAAGGAGTAGCCGGGGCCGCCGCTGCCGGTGCCGGTCGGGTCGCCGCACTGGAGCACCCACAGGCGCTGGGTGGTGAGGCGGTGGCAGTGGGTGCCGTTGTAGTAGCCGTGGTCGATCAGGAAGCGGAAGGAGAAGGTGGTGCAGGGCGCGGCCGAGGTCAGTGCCTTGACAGTGATGTCGCCCTCGCTGGTGTGGAACACCACCGAGTAGGGCTGCGCCGCCTTCTTCGCGTCGAACTGCGGGATGCCCTTGAAGTCGTCGGCGGGCACGGCCGGGACGAAGCCGCAGGGGTCGGCGGCGGTGGTGGCGGCGGTGTGCGCCACGGCGGCCGGAGCCGCGTCGTCAGCGGCGACCACGGTGGCGTGCCCCGGACGCACCGGGGCGGCACCACCGGTGGCTCCGGCGCCCGACGCGGCGGCAACGCTGACGCCGAGCAGCAGGGCCGCCGCCGCGACGAAGCGGCCGGACCGGCTGGAGAGGCGGGATGTCCGCATGTTTCAGCTCCCTGAGAGGTTGGTCAGGACGCTTGGAGCCTTTCCCAGCCGTGTGTCCGCTGTAAACCCCTGATGAGCTTTGCGGGGCGGCAAATGCCGACCGATCGGGTCGAACCGGTCTTCGAATTCTGAGTTGGTGGTCGGGAGCGGTGGTTCGGCAGCGGCGGCCAGCAGCCGATCAGCTGTCGCCGAGCACGGGCAGATCGGCGACCACGGTGCACGAGCCCGGCGCGATCTCGGTGAAGCCGGCGTCGCGCACCAACGGCCGTCCGGAGTCGGCGAGCGCCGGCCACGCGTCCTTCGCCGCGACCCGCACGGCGAGCGGGAAGCCGGCGTCGGCCCACTCCTTGCGCTGCGCGTCGCTCAGGCGCCACCAGGCGATCTGCGCGGCGTGGCCGACCTGGGCCATCGCCTTGCCGGCGGTCATCTCCAGCTCGGGATTCAGCCACAGCACCGGCTGCGAGCCCGGGACGACCGGCGCGGGCGGTTCGGCGTCCTCCAGGTCGGTGCCGGAGACCTGGAGGCGTGCGAGGTCCTTCGGCCACGCGTCGAGCGGGACCGGCGGGTAGACGCGGACCTGCGCCGGGTTGTCCTCGGCAGTGCCGACGACCGTGATGCCCGGCAGCGCTTCGGCACGGGTCCATTCCGCACCGCGGGCGCGGCGCACGACCTTGCGGATGCGGCCGTCGGTCCAGGCGTGGACCAACGGCGTCCACTCCCCGTCGGGCTCGGTGGAGCGGGGGTCGGACAGGAAGGTCAGGACGGCTCGCGCCGACGTCTCCAGCGCGTCAGCGCGCTGTGGAGGCGTCGCGCGCTCGATGCGGACGACCAGCGGCAGGACGTACTGCGGGTTCGCGTCGCGCGCGGCTGCTTCGGCTTCGGTGGCCGCCGCGACGGCGGGCACGGTCGTCGCGATGGGAGCCGTGGGAACAGTCGGCGCGGAGAAGGGGTCGCCGGATTCCATGATCGAGCCAGTCACCCCAGCAGAATATGCGTCAGTCGCCGGGCACGATGACCGCCCGCCCCCGGACCTGGCCGGCGTGCAGCCGCTCGTAGGCCTTCGGCGCCTCGTCCAGGCTGTACGTCTCGACGTGGACCGACACCGATCCGTCGCGCGCCAGGTCGAGCACTTCGATCAGCTCGGCCCGCGTTCCCCAGTACGGCGCCCGGAACGCCGCGTCGTACGGCGTCACGCCGAACCCGACCTGCGCGCTGCCGCCGCCGATGCCGACGATCGTCACGTCGGACTCCACGCCGGCGCAGGCCGAGGCGAGGGCCACGGTAGCCGGCGCGCCGACGAAGTCGAACACCGCCTCGGCGCCGCGGCCGCCGGTCAGCTCCTTCACCGCCGCCGGGGCCTTCTCGTCCGACATCAGCGCCTCGTCCGCACCGACTTCCCGGGCCAGTTCCAGCTTCTCCGGCGCCACGTCCAGCGCCACGACGCGGGCCGGGCTCAGGGCGCGCAGCAGCTGGATCGCGACGTGCCCGAGGCCGCCGGCGCCGATGACCACGGCCGTGCTGCCGCCGACCAGCTTGGGCAGGGCGGTCTTGATCGCGTGGTACGGCGTCAGGCCGGCATCGGTGAGCGGGACGCCGCGCACCGGGTCCAGGCCGCCGAGCGGGACGAGGTGCCGCGCGGAGTCGACGAGCAGGTACTGCGCGATCGCGCCGGGCGCGCCGAGGCCGGGAGGGAAGATCTGGAGCTCGGCGGCGCGCAGGCAGTAGTTCTCCTTGCCCTGCGCGCACATGTGGCACATCCCGCAGCCCCAGGGCCCGTAGACGGCCACGCTGTCGCCGACGGCGAAGCCGCTCGCGCCCTCGCCGAGCGCCGCGACGGTGCCGGCGCCCTCGTGGCCGAGGGTGAGCGGCAGCGGGAAGCGGAGCGCGGCGGCGGGCATGCTCATCACCGCGATGTCGGAGTGGCACACGCCGGCGGCGGTGACCTTCAGCAGGACCTGACCGGGGCCCGGTTCGGGTTCGGGGACGTCGACGACCACCGGGGCGGCTCCGACCGCGGGGTACTGGAGGGCCTTCATCGCGGGACCGCCTTCCGGGTCGGGGTTCGTCGGGGTTCGTCGGGGTTCGTCGGGGTTCGTCGGGCGTTTCTCATGGCACGCCTCAGCGGCGGTCCGGGTCGCGGACCGACGTCCCGAACACCTTGACCCGCCGCTGCTCGGGCCGCAATCGTTCGGCGGTCGCGGGTGGGGGCCGGGCCGCCGATCGGTGGAATCCGGACCGGCCGTCGCGTGTGCTTCCGGGCCTGCCTCCGCGCGTCCGACCTGCGGCGGGAAATCGTGGCCCAACCGTGATGTCAAATGAGGTTATCCGAACATCTTCTCGACTGGGAAGATCCTCGTCTCGTCGATGTCTCGGCGATCTCTCGTCAGTTTCAGGGGTGGGCGTTGCCAGAAGTGCTTGGTCCGGGCGCCGGTCGCAGACGTGCGACCATCGCGGCGTTCTCTGTCGGATGGGTTCTGATCGCGGGTGGGACCGCCGGGGCCGTGGTGGCCGTGGGGCGGGGTCATTCGTCGGGAACGGACGGTGTTTCGCAGGCTGCTGCGACGTCGCCCTCGGGTTCTGGTTCCGCTTCGGGATCCGGGCCTTCGCCGAGCCCTGATTCGAGTTCGTCTTCTTCTCCGCCGGTCCCTTCGTTTTCTTCATCGTCTTCGTCGTCGGCGCCGCCGTCGCCGTCCTCGACGGTGACCGGAAGCGTCTCGAACGGCGTGCACAGCGGCGACATCCGGTACTTCCTACTGCCGGTCCCATCCGACGCCTCGGCGGTCGGCACGCCGGACGGCGACACGTTGACCGCGGCCGCTGCGGCGGCGCCCTACGCGAACAGCTCCGAAGTTCTGAAGTTGCTCGGGCAGGCGGGTTTCAAGGGCGGCGCGACCCGCTCGTACCAGACCGGGGACGCGAAGTACCACGTCACCGTGCGCCTGCTGCACTTCGGCTCGGCGAGCGTCGCACGGGCCTGGGCCGACGCCGACAAGGAGATGCCGGGCTGGTCGGCGTTCGGCATCCCCGGCTATCCGGACGAGAAGGCGTACGACATCCCGCTCGACGCGTCGCTGGGCGAGGCGCGGCTGCGCGCGGTCGGGTTCCGGGGCGACGTGTTCTTCGAGGTCGACGTCTTCGGCCAGCCGCCGGTGGACCACGCGGTGCTGATCGACCGGGTGCGCAAGCAGATCGCCCGGCTGGACTCGGGGAGGTGAGGGCGTGAAGCGACGGACCGGACTGCTGTTCTCCTCGGCGGTCGTGCTCGGGCTGGTCGGCGGCACCGTCGGCGGCTTCCTGATCCAGCGCGCGCGGTCGGCCACGCCGTTGCCGCCGTTCCAGCAGACGCTGGCGGCGGCGGCCGGGTCCGGGATCGCGGACCCGCGCGACGCGACGACGGACGACGGCGCGAAGCTCGACGGCGACCTGCGCGCGGTGCTGCTGGCGAAGCCGGCGGGGGCGAAGGACATGACGGGGTTCGCGCCTCGGGAGTGGTTCACGATCGGGGATCTGGCGGAGTACTACCGGAATCCGTCCAGTGCGCTGATGAAGCTGAACGCGGAGGGGTTCCGGCGTGCGGCGCGGACCGGGTGGACGCTGGCGGACGGGACGTACGTCGAGATCGATCTGGTGCAGTTCCGGACGGTCGCGGGCGCGAAGTTGTTCAGCGCGTCGACGAATTTCCCGGTGGACACGACCCTGCCCGCCATCGCGGGGACGGCTACCGGGGCCGTGGGCAGCCCCGGGGACAAGGACTCCAGTGGGATGTACGCGGCTTACGGGCTGGTGCGGCACGGGGAGTTGGTGGAGCAGGTGTTCGTGAACCGGGCGAAGAGTGCGCCGTCGACGGACGAGGTTGCCGCGGTCACGAGGGATCAGGCGGGACTGTTGTGAGTGAGTCCGGTGATGGGGTTTTGGAGCCGGTGGCGGAGCCTCAGCCGCAAGTGCGGCGGCGCGGGTGGTTCGTGGCCGGCTGGCTGGGGTCGGCGCTGGCGGTCGGGGCG
>NZ_JAACYW010000463.1 GCF_015356825.1 Catenulispora rubra
CCCCGGCTCCTGCCGCCCCGGCCCCCGCCGCCAAAACCGTCCCCGCGTCGATCCGCAGAGCATGAGCCAGTTGCCCGAACGAAAGGTCGGAAGCCACCGCGTAAGCCCCCTGCGCCGCCAGCCAGCGGGAGCACTGCGCGGCGCCGGCGCCGACCTCCAGGACGCGCTTTCCTGCCAGATCGGTGCCCAACAGTCGCGCGTCGGCCTCGTCGAGACCTTCCGGGCACCAGATGAAGCGGTCGTCGCCCAGGAACGCACCGTGTTCGGCCTGGTAATCGTCGGCGTTGGCGTCCCACCAGCCCCGGTTCGCCCGGATCGTGGCGGAATCTGACAGGTGACGGCGGGCCACGCGGACCGTATCGTTATCTTCGATTCCGGGGTCACCGGGGAATTCCGGGGACTCTTCCGTCACATCGGTCACAGTGCGGGCATCCTTTCACCAGCGGGTCGTAAGACGATCACGCAGGTGGAGATGTTAGCCGGGCGCCCGCTCGTTGTGCCCGGTCGCGCCGTGGGCCGTGTCGGCGTCCCCGGTGGGGGCGGGTATCGGATTGACCACGCGTGCGTACGACCCGTATTCTGGGCGATGCGCTGCGGGCAGGTTCTGAATCTTCTTCGCTGGATACCCGATCCTCGTCGACCGTTCGGCTCTTGACTGGTGATGGACTCGTCCCAGCGTCGGCATCCCCGACCGGTGGAGGCCGTCGCCCACAATGTGTCCGTATCCGGAGCCCCCTTCCCCATGACGAGCAGCACCGAGACCGCCCGAACGCCTCAGGTCGCCATCAACGACATCGGTTCGGCGGAGGAATTCCTCGCCGCGATCGACCAGACCATCAAGTACTTCAACGACGGCGACATCGTCGAGGGTGTCATCGTCAAGGTCGACCGGGACGAAGTCCTGCTCGACATCGGTTACAAGACCGAGGGCGTGATCCCGTCGCGGGAGCTCTCGATCAAGCACGACGTCGACCCCAACGAGGTCGTCGCCGTGGGCGACCACATCGAGGCCCTGGTCCTCCAGAAGGAGGACAAGGAAGGCCGTCTCATCCTGTCCAAGAAGCGCGCGCAGTACGAGCGCGCCTGGGGCACGATCGAGGAGATCAAGGAGAAGGACGGCATCGTCACCGGTACCGTCATCGAGGTCGTCAAGGGCGGCCTGATCCTGGACATCGGTCTGCGCGGCTTCCTGCCCGCCTCCCTGGTCGAGATGCGCCGTGTGCGCGACCTGCAGCCGTACGTCGGCAAGGAGCTCGAGGCCAAGATCATCGAGCTGGACAAGAACCGCAACAACGTGGTCCTGTCCCGCCGTGCCTGGCTCGAGCAGACCCAGTCCGAGGTCCGCCAGAACTTCCTCACGACCCTGCAGAAGGGCCAGGTCCGCTCCGGCGTCGTGTCGTCGATCGTGAACTTCGGCGCCTTCGTCGACCTGGGCGGCGTGGACGGCCTGGTGCACGTCTCGGAGCTGTCCTGGAAGCACATCGACCACCCCTCCGAGGTCGTCGAGGTCGGCCAGGAGGTCACGGTCGAGGTCCTGGACGTCGACATGGACCGCGAGCGCGTCTCGCTGTCCCTGAAGGCGACCATGGAGGACCCGTGGCAGACCTTCGCCCGCACCCACGCCATCGGCCAGGTCGTGCCCGGCAAGGTCACCAAGCTGGTGCCGTTCGGCGCGTTCGTCCGGGTGGACGAGGGCATCGAGGGCCTGGTCCACATCTCCGAGCTGGCCGAGCGCCACGTGGAGGTCCCGGAGCAGGTCGTCAACGTGGGCGACGAGATCTTCGTCAAGGTCATCGACATCGACCTGGACCGCCGTCGCATCTCGCTGTCCCTGAAGCAGGCCAACGAGGGCCTCACCGGCGACATCGAGACCGACCAGTTCGACCCGGCGCTGTACGGCATGGCCGCGACGTACGACGACCAGGGCAACTACATCTACCCCGAGGGCTTCGACCCGGAGACGGGCGAGTGGCTCGAGGGCTACGACGCCCAGCGCGAAGTGTGGGAGGGCCAGTACGCCGAGGCCCACACCCGCTACGAGTCGCACCAGAAGCAGATCGCCGAGGCCCGCAAGGCCGACGCCGAGGCCGGTGTCCAGGAGAACGCCGAGGGTGCCCCCTCGTCGTACTCCTCGGGTGCGGCCGAGGAGAGCGCCGGCGGCGCTCTGGCCTCCGACGAGGCCCTGGCGGCGCTGCGCGAGAAGCTGTCGGGCGGCCAGAGCTGAGGCTCGCCGCGTAACAGTTCGTAGCTAAAAAGCCCCGTCCGCCTGAAGCGGACGGGGCTTTCGCTATTGTTTCGACGTGTATTTGACGGGATCGAGAACCGCCAAGCGCATCCAGGAAACCAGGAGCACGCGGGAGCGGGTCCCTTTCAACGTCAAGATGCTCGGCACGGTGAGCCTCCTGACGGACGTCTCCTCGGAGATGCTGGTCGCGGTGGTCGGCTACTACTTGCTCAACGTGCTCCACGAGACCCCGACGGCGATCGGTTTCCTGGACGGGCTCTACAACGGCATCCCCGCGCTGCTGGCCATCCCTGCCGCGTATTTGTCGGACCGGTGGCAGCGCCGCAAGCTCTTGGCCGGCATCGGGTATGGCGCCTCCGCGGTGACCAAACTTGGGTTCCCCATCGTCGGGCCCTCCTTCGGCGGCCTGAGCGGACTCCTTAGTGCGGACCGCTTCGGTAAGGGGATGCGCTCTGCGCCGCGCGATGCGCTGATCTCGCTGTCGTCTCCGCCGCAGATCCTGGGGCGCTCATTCGGCGTGCACCGCATGCTCGACAACATCGGCGCGGCTACAGGTCCGCTCATCGCGTCGTTCGTACTGCTGTGGACGGCGAAGTTCGGGACGGAACGCAAAGCGTTCGACGCGCTGTTCATCATCGCCTTCTGCGTTGCGGCCATCGGTCTGGTGGTGTTCTGCCTTTACGTGACGGACCACAAGAAGGAACTGCAGGAGCGTTCTGAGGCGTCTCTGCGTGCGGCCTTCAGGTTGTTGCGACAGAAATGGTTCATCCTTACGGGTATCGCGGTGGGGCTTCTGGCACTCGCCTGGGTGAGCGACACCTTCGTGTACCTGACGCTCGCGCACAGAATGCAACTCAGCGCTTCCGAGTACGCGTTGCTCGCCACCGGCACCATGGGGACGTTCGTCCTGATGGCCATCCCGGTGGGTCGCCTGGCCGACCGGGTGGGGCGCTGGAAGGTGTTCGTCGTCGGGCACCTGCTCCTTGTCCTCGCTTATGCGCTCCTGGCTACGAACGTCCCTGACGGCGTCCTGTTGGTGTCCGCACTCGTGCTTCCCGGCATCGCCTACGCGGCCACTGACGGCGTTCTCATGGCGTACTGCGGCCCGCGCATCCCTTCCGCGCTGCGTACCTCTGGGCTCGCGGTGATGCAGTCGATCGGTGCCGTCGCCGGGTTCGCGTCGTCCGTCGCGTTCGGGGTGGCGTGGTCGCACACCGATCCCAAGACGGTCATGCTCTGGTTCTCCGGCGCCATGGCTGTGGCGATCACCATCTCGACGCTGCTGGTGTCGCCGTGGAAGGAACATGCCGATGGCTGACCTTGAGGAGGAGACCTTGGGGGAAGTCAGTGGTGATGAGGGTGATGCCGCACCGCGCGACAACCGCGCCAAGATCCTCATCTCGTCGATCGCCGTATTGGTCGTGATCGCTGTCGCCGCCGGACTGACGGCCTTCCTGGGACGTTCCACTAAGCGTGCCGGCGTCAGCGGAGGCTTCACGGTTGCTGCGGGGGAGTTGACCTACCGGTCGATGGTGCAGGGCCCGGACTTCGGCAAGCTGGTGGAGTCTCCTATCGGTGCGGCGTCGACGGCCGTGCCCACGGTTTCCACTGTTCCGTGCGAACGGTCCTACACGGCTTCTGGCGTACTCCTCTGTCTGCAATCCGAGGGAAGCCTCATGAGCCAGGCCTATGCGGAGGTCTACGACAGTTCTCTTAAGCAGATCAAGAAGGTGGCCATCGCCGGTACGCCGAACCGCGCGCGACTGTCTGCGGACGGCCGCATGGCGGCGTGGACGATCTTCGTGTACGGCGACTCCTATACGACGCCCGGCGCATCTACTCGTGCCTCGATGCTGGACCTTAAGACGGGGCAGTACGTCGACTCTCTAGAGAACTTCAACGCCTACGTGGACGGCAGCCTCTATAAAGCCGTCGACATCAACTTCTGGGGCGTCACCTATACCGCTGACGACAATACGTTCTACGCCACTATGGGCAGCAACGGTAAGACGTGGCTGATGAAGGGCGACTTCAAGGCGCGCAAGATGACCGCGCTGCGGGAGAACGTGGAGTGCCCCTCGCTGTCCCCGGACGGGACGCGCCTGGTGTTCAAGAAGCGCGTGTCCGACGACATCCGGCACCCCTGGCGCTTCACCGTGCTGAACCTGGCCACCATGCAGGAGACGCCGCTGGCCGAGACCCGCAGCGTCGATGACCAGGCCGCGTGGCTGAACGACAGCACGGTCATGTACGCGGTCCCGCACGCCGACGACCCCGGCAGCGACCTGTACGCTGTGCCCGCTGACGGCAGCGGTGCGCCGCGCCTGCTCGCCGCCAACGGGATGTCCCCGTCGGTCACCTCGGGGTGAGGGTCGCGGAGCTGATCGGAAAACCTTCTCGCCCGCCACACCGATTCGATAGGTTGCCAAGCATGCGGACCCTTACGACCCCGGCCCCGGCTGCGGCCCGCCGGCCCCTGACGCGCATATCCGGCACAGGCGTGGCCGCGCTCGGCGTCGCCTGCGCGGCGGCCTTGGCGCTGACCGCGTGCGGCGGCAGCGGTTCGGTGCACAAGGGCTCCTCCTCGAGCACCACCGCCGCCGGCTCCTTCCCCGGCTCCCCGACGTCCAGCACGCCGACCCAGCAGCCCAGCTTCGACCCGGCGGCAGGCCCGACGCTGACCCCGGCCCAGCTGCCGAAGAACTGCAGCGGCCTGGTCACCGACGCCGACATGCAGCTGGCCCTGGGCAGCCCCCTCAACGGCGGCGACTTCTTCACGGCCTTCCAGCCCACGGCGGCCAAGCAGCTGGGGCGCGTCCGCTGCCAGTACGGCGTCGTCCAGGACGCCACCGGCAAGGTCACCGGCGACCAGGTGGAGATCCAGCTCGCGATCTACGCGGACGCCGCCACCGCCCAGAGCCACGGCGCCGGCACCGTCGGCACCTTCGCCGGCCAGGGCGACCAGTACGCCCCGATCTCGGTCGCCGGCCACCCCGCCACATTCGTCACCGAGACAGGCAAGGACGCCGTCCTGGTGATGTACGACGGCAACCGCACGTACCTGATCACCACCCAAGAGGCGCTGGTGAAGGGCGACGACGCGAAGACCTTCACGCTGAAGATCGCCGAGGCCCTGTACAAGCACACCACCCCGAACGCCCCGACCTCCCCGCCCAGCGGCAGCGGGACGACAAGCGCGCCTTCTGGCGGCGCGCCCTCGTCGGGAGCGCCGAGCTCGCCGAGCGGCAGCGGGACGCCGAGCGCGTCGTCGGGGGCGAAGTCGGGGCCGCCGAGCTCGGCGCCTTCGGGCTGAGGTCCGCGGGCCTCGCGCTGCTCCGACCGAGTGGTATTCGCCGCGTAGGCCTTCTCTCGGCGGTTGACGGTGTTCGATAATTGATTCAGGGTGGTTTGTCCCCCAGGACGGGGCGGGGCCCGTCTGCGCATCGGCAAAAAGCAGCGCAGCCCCACCTCAAGGCGCGCCACCTCAATAGGCCCGCACCGCCACATCCCCCAC
>NZ_JAACYW010000464.1 GCF_015356825.1 Catenulispora rubra
GGGGCTGGTGGCGGTGCGGCCGGTCGGCGGGCGGGTATCGGGCACCACGCCTCGCCGGCCGGCGCGGAGGCTGCCGCGGGCCAGGACAACGACGATCCTGGATCCCGCGGGGCGACGCGGAAGAGGAAACCGACGGGGAAACCGGCGGGCGGATCAGAGCATGGCCATCACGACCACGCCGACCACGCTCGCCAGAACAACGACGGCGGCGACGATCCCGACCCAGTGCCAGCGGACGGCCGAGGGCGTCGGCGGAGCGGCGCCGGAGTTGGTGACGGGAACCGGGATGAGCCGGACGCGGTCGATGTCGGGCTCGGCCGGAGCCCGGTTCCAGGCCTGACGGCCTTGATGGGCTTGATGGCCGCCGGAACCACCGGCGAGCGGCACAGTACGGTTGTGCCACTCGCCGGGCGCGCCATCGGATGGCGGCCCTTGAGCATGTCGGCCGACGACCGCACCGCCGGAGCCGCCGTCGAGGTGCACGGTCCGGTTGTGCCAATGGCCGGTCGCACCGCCTGATCCGCCTGAGCCGCCTGAACCGCCGGCAAGCGGCACGGTCCGACCTTGCCAGTCACCGGGGCCTTCGGCGGGTGGCGGACCTGGAGCTTGCCGACCGCTGTCCACACCACCGGAACCACCGGAACCACCGGAACCGCCGCCAAGCTGCACAGTCTGCATCTGCCAATCGGCCGGCGCGCCACCGGATGGCGAACCCTGAGCCCGCCCATCGCCGGCCGCGCCACCGGACCCGGCACCAGACCCGCCACCGGACCCGCCACCAAGCGGCACTGTCCGACCTTGCCAACCGCCAGGCGCTTCGCCGGATGGCGAACTTTCGGCCTTTCCACCGCCGGCCGGAATCGTGCGCCGGTCGGCACCGGGCATGCTGCCGAGAACCCGTGTCTCAGTCTCCTTGCTGTCCACGGAGCCGGAGCCAGGACCAAAACCGGAACCAGAACCAGAACCAGAACCAGAACCGGAGCCAGAGCCAGAACCAGAGCCAGAGCCGGAGCCGGAGCCGCCCGGATTTTCTCGCGGCTCCACCATCGCAGGCGGCGCGCCCCTGGCCGGGTCCGGCGACCACAGCCACTCCACTCCCACCGTGTCCGCCGTGTCCGCCTCCGCGACCGGCCCGTGCGGCCCCCACCCGGCCGGCAGCGGACCGATCTGCTCGAACACCTCGACCGGCTCGTCGCTCTCCGGCATCGGTGCGGGCGTCTCCAGCGGCCAGCCGTCCAGGACCTCCGCCAGCCGGTCCAGCGCCGCGGTCGCCGACTCCGGACGCCGCGCCGGTTCCGGGTCGCTCAGCGCCGCGAGCAGCTCCGCCAGGGCCTGCGCGCGCGAGTCGGCCGGCTTCGGGCCGACCATCTCGACCCCCACGAGCCCGGCCGCGTACAAGTCCTGCGCGACGCCCTGGTCGCCGTTCTCCAGCGACTCCGGCGCCAGGTAGTCCCGGGTGCCGACGACCATGAACATCCCGGTGATCCGCGGCCGGTCCGGGGTCAGCACCAGGCCGAAGTCCGCCAGCCTGGCCTGCGGCGCCCCGGTCCCGGTCGGCTCCAGCAGCACGTTCGCCGGCTTCACGTCCCGGTGCACGATGCCCTCGGCGTGCACGTGCTCCAGCGCCACCAGCAGCTGCCGCAGCACCTCGGCGCCGTACCGCGCGGGCAGCAGGCCGAGGTCGCGCAGCAGCACGGCCAGCGACCCGCCGCGCACCAGCGGCATCGCCAGCAGCACCTGCTCGTCGTCGGCGGCCCAGGCGTAGGGCGTCACGACGTGCGGATGCTCCAGCCGCACGCCCTGCTCGAACACCGCCCGCACCAGCGTCGCGGCCTCCGGACGCCGGATCACCTTAGCCGCGCAGTATTCGCCGCGCTTGCGGTCGAAGGCGCGCCACACCTCTCCGGAACCGCCGGAGCCGATGCTGTCGATCAGGACATAGCGTCCCGCGACGACCTCGAACACCTGGTCCCCCTCGCCTCCCGGCACGTACCCGTCCGCTGCTCAGCTTAGGTCAAGACCGCTACCTATCCCGAAAATCACCGTGCTGGCCGCTACTGAAGACGGGGGATAGCACGGTGTTGTCACACCCCGCCCAGGACAAGCATGGATCCGTGACGAAATACACGAGTCCGACACTGGCCGCGGTCCTGACGGGAATGCTGGCGACGTCCGTGGTGGCCGCGACGGCTGTCCCGGCGGCGGCATCGGCGTCGGGACCGGCGACGGGACCGACATCGACGCAGGCCCACAACCAGCTCGACGGGGTCTGGCGCACCGACGGCTACAGCACCATCGTGCGCATCACCGGCGGCACCTACGAGCTCTACGACACCACCGCGATCAGCTGCATCCGCGACACCACCTCCGACGGCGACGGCAGCGTATCGACCTTCACCGCAGGCCCGGGCCCCAACCACGCCCGCTGGCACATCGACGCGAACGTCAACTACCGCGCCCTCACCCGGCTGCCGGCCCTGCCCGCGGCCTGCACGCAGGCCGCCCCGGCGACGCCGATCGAGACCTTCGACGTCTTCTGGCGGACCTTCGCAGAGAACTACCCCTTCTTCGCGCAGCGCGGCATCGACTGGAAGCAGGTCTACGACACCTACCGGCCGCAGGTCACCGCGACCACCACCGACGCGCAGCTCCGCGACGTCTTCGCCGCCATGATCACCCCGCTGCACGACGCGCACGTCGGCCTGGTCGCCGACGGGGTCAGGGTGTTCTCGGCGCGCCCCGGGACCCAGGTGCCCAACAACGAACTCGAAGCGCAGACCGTGGCCCTGATCAAGCACGCCGACCTGGCCGACGCCACCTCGCCGCTCCAGACCTGGTGCCAGGGCCGCGTCGGGTTCGCCACGCTGCCCGGCGGCATCGGCTACCTGCGGATCGCGGGCTTCACCGGCTTCACGACGGACGACACGTTCGCCGCCAACGCCGCCGCGTTCAGCTCCGCCCTCGACGCCGTCTTCACCGCCGACCGCACGACCGGCCCGAACCGTTTGCGCGGCTTGGTCCTCGACGTGCGTATCAACGGCGGGGGCGACGATCCGTTGGGTTTGATGCTGGCTTCGCGGCTGACCGGGAGTCCGTTCTTCGCGTACGCCAAGCAGACGCGCAACGACCCGACCGACCCGGAGCGCTTCACCCGGCCGCAGCCGTTCGTGGTGCGTCCGTCGGCGGCACCGCACTACACCGGGCCGATCTCGATCCTGGCCGGCGGCTCGACGTTCAGCGCCGGGGAGTCGGTCACGCAGGCGTTGCTCAACCGGTCCCCGCGGCCGGTCGTCGTCGGGGAGAACACGCAGGGTGTGTTCTCCGACATCCTGGACCGGCAGCTGCCGAACGGCTGGATGTTCGGGCTGCCCGACGAGGAGTACCTCACGCCGTCGGGGCGTACGTACGACATCGCCGGGATCCCGCCGGACGTCGCGGTGCCGACGCTGACGCCGGAACAGTTCGCCGACGGGACGGACCCGGCGTTCCAGGCCGCGCTGGAGGCGCTTGGTCGGACTGATCGTCGGCGCTGATCGTCACCGACGCCTGGCTAAACAACACGACGCACTCCGCCTTGATCGGCAACAATCCAGGCGTGACCGCATTCAGCATCGACGAGACCGAGCGCAACCGGTCCTCGTCGTCCTCGTCCTCCCCGGAGTCCCGGTCCGCGTCGACCGCGCTCACCGCACGGGCTCTCGGCTCGATCCCGCCGACGGTTCTGGTGTTGCTGGGCATCCTCAGCAGCCAGCTGGGCGCGGCGCTGGCCAAGCACCTGTTCGGCGCGGTCGGCGGCTTCGGGGCGGTGGCGCTGCGGCTGTTCTTCGCCGCGGCGGTGCTGACGGGGTTCTGGCGTCCGAAGCTGCGCATGGACCGCCGCGCCTGGACGGCGGTGCTCGGCTACGGCGTGGTGCTGGGCTCGATGAACCTGTGCTTCTACCAGTCGCTGGCCCGGATCCCGCTGGGCATCGCGGTGACGACCGAGTTCCTGGGGCCGCTGGCGGTGGCGCTGGCCGGGTCGCGGCGCTGGCTGGACGCGTTGTGGGCGGTGCTCGCCGGCGGCGGGGTGCTGCTGCTGACCGAAGGCGGCGGCAAGGTCGACCTGGTCGGCGTGCTGTTCGCGCTCGGCGCCGGCCTGTTCTGGGGCCTGTACATCCTGTTGGGCGCCGCGCTCGGCCGGCACACCAGCGAAGGCGACGGTCTGGCCCTGGGCATGGCCGTCGCGGCCCTTTTGGCGGTGCCGTTCGGCGTGGCCAGCGGCGGCACGGCGCTGCTGCGGCCGTGGGTGCTGGTGGTCGGGCTCGGCGTGGCGCTGCTCTCGTCGGTGCTGCCGTACTCGCTGGACCTGGAGGCGCTGCGCAAGATCCCGCCGAGCGTGTTCGGGATCCTGATGAGCCTGGAGCCGGCGGTGGCGGCACTGATCGGGCTGTTGGTGCTCGGGGAGTCGCTGCGGTGGTCGCAGTGGATCGCGGTGTTGTGCGTGGTGGTGGCTTCGGTGGGGGCCACTCGGGGCGCCCAGTCGGACGCCTGACAGACAACGATGAATCAATGGGCTGCTGCCCGACAAACTCTCAAGGAGTAAGGCAGCGTCAATGCCCGTCCATCCAATAGCGTATGCCTGATCTGGGCGCCGTGGATGCCACACACGGCGCCGAAACCACGCAAAGGGATGGGGATCCATGCAGAAACCGACGTCCACGAACGGACGGAGAATCGCCGCCGCGATGTTCCTCGGCGCGGCGTCCACCGCGATGGTGGCGGGTACGGCTCACGCGGACGGCGTCACCGGCGCCAAGTTCGAGAACACCGGGGCCGGCGGCTCCGTGCCGATGACCGACGACTCTCCGGACCACGCTTCGAACGCGAGGCTGATAGGTCTGGCAGTGCCGGGAAGCAGCAACGAGCTGTGGACCTACTGCATCCAGAAGACGGTCGAACTCAATCAGGACGAGACCTACAACGAGCACGCCTGGAGCGATGCCGGAACCGGCATCTCCACGCAGCACCTCGAGGGGATCAAGTGGATCCTCAACAACTCCTACCCGCAGCTCGACCTGGGTCACCTGGCCAACGCCTCCGGGATCAGCGGCCTGACCGACAAGGAGGCCGCCGAGGGCACACAGGCGGCGATCTGGAACCTCTCCGAGGACGGCAAGACCGCGCTGGACACGACGGCTGAGAAGGACCAGGCGGTCATCGACCTCTACCACTACCTGGTCTCCGCGGCCACGAACACGAACAACCTGAAGGGTGCCCCGCCGCAGGCCTCCCTCAGCTTGACCCCGGTGTCGAAGGCCGCGCCGCAGGCCGGGTCCAAGGTCGCGTTCACGCTGACCAGCAATACCTCGGCCGGGTCCATCTCCGTCGCCCTGAACGACGCGCACAAGACCGGCGCCAAGCTCGTGGACGCCGGCGGCAGGGCCATCTCCGCGCACGCGACGTTCAAGGCCGGCGACACCGTCTACGTCCAGCTGCCGAGCACACCGACCAGCGGCGACGTCTCGCTGACCGCCACGGGGACCGTCAGCGGCATCCAGGCCGGCCGGGTGTTCCTCAGCGCCGACGGTGCGCCGTCGCAGAACCTGATCCTCGCGCAGGCGGAGAACACCCCGGTGTCCGCGAGCGCCGACGTCAAGTGGGTCCCGGCCACCGTGCCGACGACCACTCCCAGCAGCTCGCCGTCGACAGCGCCGAGCTCGCACCCCTCCACGTCCGCCCCGAGT
>NZ_JAACYW010000465.1 GCF_015356825.1 Catenulispora rubra
ACCCACCCCGCCCTCGACCACGCCGACATCGTCGTCGCCGGCGGACGCGGCATCGGCTCCCGTGCCGCCTTCGCCGTCCTCGCCGATGTCGCCGAAGCCCTCGGCGCCGCCGTCGCCGGCTCGCACACCGCCGCCGAGCTCGGCTGGATCCCGCCGGAGGCGCGCGTCGGGCTCACCGGCAAGACCGTGCATCCGCGCCTCTACCTCGCCTGCGGCGTGTCCGGTTCGGTGCGGCACCGGGCCGGGATGCAGGGTGCGAAGACCGTCGTGGCCATCGGCGACGATCCGAACGCACCGATCTTCAAGCTCGCCGAACTCGGCGTCGTCGGCGACGCGCGCGCCATCCTGCCCGCGCTGCTGGCAGAGCTCCAAAGACGCTCCACCTTCCCCTCATAACGAACGGAGGCCCCCGTGGCCGTACGACTCATCATCGGCGCGGCGATCACGCTCACGGCGTTCGCACTGGCCGGACGCCGGGTGCTGATGCTCTATCGCCTGGGCCGCACGATGCAGCCGGCCGAGCCCGGGCGCGCTGACCAGCCGGCCACCCGCCTGTGGGCGGTGGTCACCGAGGTCCTCGGACAGCGCAAGCTGCTGCGCTGGTCCGGTCCGGGGCTGGCGCACTTCGCCGTCTTCTGGGGCTTCATGATCCTCGGCGCCACCATCGTCGAGGGCTTCGGCGCGCTGTTCGACCGGGACTTCCACATCCCGCTCATCGGCACCGACACCTGGCTGGGCTTCCTGGAGGACTTCTTCATCGTCGCGGTCCTGGTCGGCCTGCTGGCCTTCACGGCCATCCGCATCAAGCAGAACCCTGACAAGCGCGGTCGCAAGTCCCGCTTCTTCGGCTCCCACACCACCGCCGCGTGGGTCGTGCTCTTCATGATCTTCAACGTCATGTGGACCCTGCTGCTCTACCGCGGCGCGCAGATCAACACCGGCAACTTCCCCTTCCCACACGGCGCCTTCGCCAGCCAGGCCGCCGGCCACCTGCTGCACGGCGCCGGCAAGACCGGCAACGACGTCCTGGAGACCGTCGGCCTGCTCGCCTCCCTCGGCGTGGTCCTGGGCTTCCTGGTGCTGGTCGTGAACTCCAAGCACCTGCATATCTTCCTGGCCCCGTTCAACGTCGCCTTCTCCCGCCGCCCCCGCGCCCTGGGCCCGCTGCTGCCGGTCTACTCCGGCGGCAAGGCCGTGGACTTCGAGGACCCCGGCGAGGACGACAAGATCGGCCGCGGCGCCATCGAGGACTTCACCTGGAAGGGCCTGCTGGACCTCGCCACCTGCACCGAGTGCGGACGCTGCCAGTCCCAGTGCCCGGCCTGGAACACCGAGAAGCCGCTGAGCCCGAAGCTGCTCATCATGGCCCTGCGCGACCACGCGCTGAACAAGGCCCCGTACCTGCTCGCCGACGGCGAGGAGGCCAAGGCCGCTCTGGAGACGACCGCAGTCGACGTCTTCAAGGAAGCCCAGCGTCCCCTCATCGGCGGCGCGGACGTCAACGGCGTCATCGACCCCGACATCCTCTGGTCCTGCGTCACCTGCGGCGCCTGCGTCGAGCAGTGCCCGGTGGACATCGAGCACGTCGACCACATCGTCGACATGCGCCGCTACCAGGTCCTCATCGAGGCCGAGTTCCCCCGCGAGGCCGGCACGATGCTCCGCAACCTGGAGAAGAACGGCGACCCGTGGGGCCGCGGCGCCAAGGCCCGCCTGGAATGGACCGCCGGCCTGCCCTTCGAGGTCCGCGTCCTCGGTGCCAATGGCGAGGAGCGCCTCCCGGAAGACGTCGAATACCTCTTCTGGGTCGGCTGCGCGGGCTCGCTCGACGACAACGCCAAGAAGACCTCCCGCAACGTCGCCGAGCTCCTGCACGAGGCCGGCGTCGAGTTCATGATCCTGGGCTCGGGGGAGACCTGCACCGGCGACGCCGCCCGCCGCCTGGGCCAGGAGTTCCTGTTCCACGAGCTGGCGTCGCAGAACGTGGAGACGCTGAACTCCGCCGGCGCCAAGAAGATCGTCGTCACCTGCGCGCACTGCTTCAACACCCTGGCCAACGAGTACCCGCAGCTCGGCGGCCACTACGAGGTCGTGCACCACACCGAACTGCTGGCCCGCCTCATCAAGGACGGCCGCATCAAGCCGACCGGCGAGGTGGACGTCGCGGTCACTTACCACGACCCCTGCTACCTCGGCCGCCACAACCGGGTCTTCGACGCTCCGCGCGACATCCTCGGCACCATCCCCGGCGTGAAGCTCACCGAGATGCCGCGCAACCGCGAGAAGTCGTTCTGCTGCGGGGCCGGCGGCGCGCGGATGTGGATGGAGGAGACGATCGGCTCGCGGATCAACGAGACCCGCACCGACGAGGCGCTGGGTACGTCGCCGGACCTGGTGACCGCCGCCTGCCCCTACTGCATCGTGATGCTCACCGACGGCGTGAACACCCGCAAACAGCAGGGGAAGGCCGACGACGCGGTGCGGGTCGCGGACGTCTCGGAGGTGCTGCTGCGCTCGGTACGCAGGCCGCAGGAACCCACCGCCGCCGCCGAGCCGCCTCCGACTCCGAATCCGCCTACAAACCCGAACTCAACTCCGTCTACGAAGCCGTAACTTCTCGCAGCACACTGATCAAGGCATCCGGCCGCTCCTCGACCGGCACCAGATCGACGTAGAAAGTACGCACGCCGAGCGCGGACCCGCCGCCGTCGGCCGCATGGTCGCCGACCATGACGGCCGACGCCGGGTCCACGCCGAGCGCGTCGCAAGCGAGCTGGAAGATCTTCGGGTCCGGCTTGATCAGCCCGACCTCGTAGCTGAGCACCACCGCGTCCAGCAGATCCAGCAACCCGGCGTGCTTCAGATGCGGCCGGATGTCGAAGGAGATGTTGCTGATCACCGCGGTCGCCAACCCCCGGTCCTTGGCCTCGCGCACCGTCTCCAGCGCGTCCGGGTACGGCAGCCACGCCTCCGCGGCGTTGCTCCGGTCGTACAGCGGATCGACCAGCTCCGGCCACGGCCACCCGGACTCCCGGATCAGCCCGGTGTAGCAGGCGCGGTGGTGCGGCTCGTCCAAGTCGCGGGCCTCGTAGAGCTCCGCGAGGTGCTCCGGCACGTACGTCGGATAGGCGCCGTACCAGGCCCCGGCCTCGATCAGGCGATGGGCCCAGTGCTCGACCTCGCCGTCGTCCAGCGCGAGTCCGCCCTCGTCGGCGACGGCGCGGACCCATCGCTCCGCCGGCTCGATGCGCATCAGGGTGCCGGAGAAATCGAAGAGCATCGCTCGGGGGTGGTCCATGCCCCAGACTCTAGATGACTCCTTACCGCAGCAGCGCGTCGATCCAGTCCGCGACCGCCGCCACCAGGGCGTCCAGCACGGGAGGATCAGCCTTCTTCACCTTGAACGCGTGGTCGCCGGCCGGCAGCCCGACGAGGTGGTGTGTCGGCGGCAGTTCGGGGAACTCGGCCGCGGTCCCGAACGAGTCGGCACCGGCCTGGACGACCAGCGTCGGCAGCCCGGTGTCGAGCAGTTCCGCGGCGCGCGACTTCTCCGGCTTGCCCGGCGGATGCAGCGGGAACGCGAGCGCGACGACGCCGGCGGCACCGGTGCTGAGCGCGGTCCGGCAGGCCACGCGCGCCCCGGCGCTGCGTCCGCCGGCCAGGAATGGCGTCGCGCGGGCCCGCCTGCGCAAGGTCTCGGCCACCGGGATCCAGCCCTCGTCGAGCGTCTTCGGCGCCGGCGCGATCTTCTTGCCCGCCACCCGCCACGGCTGCTCGACGAGCACCACCTCGATCCCGCCCGACGGCAGCGCCGCGGCGAGCGCCTGCAGATCCGCGGCCTCGACGCCACCACCGGCCCCGTGCCCGAGCGCCAGGAGCGCGCGGCGCTTGGTGCGCGACGGAGTCGGGAAGCGGGTCAGGCGCGCGTCGCCGGCTGGGGTGGTGATCAGTTCCTGCACGCTCCCAACGTAGCCGCGAGTCGGTGGCCCGGCACGCCAGCAACACCAGCCACATTGCCACCGTAGATCTCATCTGTACCGCCAGCCCCACCCCACTCCCGTGCCGCCGACTCCGACCGCGACACCGATCGGTCCGTCTCACCCCCTGACCGGCCCCGAAACCTCCGACAACCCCCGGACCAGCGCCTTTTCAACGCCGTACGTCCCACACCTCCACCGGTCACCAGGCGTGCCATATGTCCCGGCGGTTAGAGTCGGAGCCATGAGCACGCATTTCGATGTCGTCGTCCTGGGCGCGGGGCCCGGCGGGTACACAGCGGCGGTCCGAGCGACCCAGCTCGGCAAGACGGTCGCCGTTGTCGAGGAGCGCTACTGGGGCGGGGTCTGCCTGAACGTCGGGTGCATCCCGTCCAAGGCGCTGCTGCGCAACGCGGAGCTGGCGCACACCGTGCAGCACGAGGCGAAGACCTACGGGATCTCCTCGAACGGCCCGATCACCTTCGACTACGGCGCCGCCTTCGAGCGCAGCCGGCAGGTCGCCGACGGCCGGGTCAAGGGCGTCCACTACCTGATGCGCAAGAACAAGATCGCGGAGTACGACGGCCGCGGCACCTTCCTGGACCAGCGCACGCTCAGCGTCGCCAAGTCCGACGGCACCACCGAGACCCTCACCTTCGACCACTGCATCATCGCCACCGGCGCGCGCACCCGGCTGCTGCCGGGCACCCAGCTCTCGCCGCGCGTGGTGACCTACGAAGAGCAGATCCTGTCCGCCACGCTGCCGGAGAGCATCGTCATCGCCGGCGCCGGGGCGATCGGCGTCGAGTTCGGCTACGTGCTCAACAGCTACGGCGTCAAGGTCACCATCGTCGAGTTCCTGGAGCGCATGGTCCCGCTGGAGGACATCGAGGTCTCCAAGGAACTGGCCCGCCAGTACCGCAAGCTCGGCATCGACGTGCTCACCGGGACCCGGGTCGACACCATCGACGACTCCGGCCCCAAGGTGCGGGTCACCGTCACCGGCAAGGACGGCGCCCAGCAGGTGCTGGAGGCCGACAAGGTGCTGCAGGCCATCGGCTTCGCGCCGAACGTCGACGGCTACGGCCTGGACAAGACCGGCGTGGCGCTCACCGAGCGCGGCGCGATCGCGGTGGACGGCCGCGGCCGGACCAACGTCCCGAACATCTTCGCCATCGGCGACGTCACCGCGAAGGTGATGCTCGCGCACGTCGCCGAGACCCAGGCCGTGGTGGCCGCCGAGACCATCGCCGGCGCGGAGACGATGGAGATCGACTTCGTGATGGTGCCGCGCGCCACCTACTGCCAGCCGCAGATCGCCAGCTTCGGCTGGACCGAGGAGCAGGCCCGGCTGGAGGGTTTCGACGTCAAGGTCGCCAAGTTCCCGTTCAGTGCCAACGGCAAGGCCGCGGGGCTCGGCGACGCGGTCGGCTTCGTCAAGGTGATCAGCGACGCCAAGTACGGCGAACTCCTCGGCGCGCACCTCATCGGCCCTGAGGTGACCGAGCTCCTGCCCGAGCTCACGTTGGCCCAGCAATGGGACCTGACGGTCCACGAAGTAGGCCGAAACATCCACGCCCACCCGACTCTTGGCGAAGCGGTTAAGGAAGCCGTCCACGGACTCGCCGGACATATGATTAACATGTAGATCAGCGCCTTGACGTGGTGCCCGGCCGCCCCCCACCGGCCGCACCGGACCCGACCGGGCACCACGCCAGAACAC
>NZ_JAACYW010000466.1 GCF_015356825.1 Catenulispora rubra
CTTCGGCCTGCTGCCCGCTGGCACCGCCGCCGACATCGCCTTCGCCGCGACCGCTCTCGGGCTCGGATTCCTGCTCGGCGCGCGGCGCAGCGCCGTCGCCATGGCCGTCTACAACGCGACCGCGGTGCTCAGCCCGCACGTCCTGCCCGGCGGGCTGGCCAGTGAGCTCAAAGAACCCGCCGCCGGCGTCACCCTCGACGTCCTCGTGCTGGTCCTGGCGGCCAGCGGCATCGCTCGGGTGGGTGGTCTGGCGCGGCCGCCGTTGGGCTTCGTCGTGGGTATGGCCGCGTACATCGCGGGGCAGGCGGTGATCGTCTCGATGGCTGCGCATCAGGGCGGCGGCGGGTTCGTCACCGTGTGGCGGGCGAACACCGACGGATTGTTGATCTACCGGGACGCCGCGATCGCCGCGGGGTGCGGCGCCGCCGTCGGCTTCCTGGCGCTCTTAGGATCGTCGAAGGCGGTCGTCGACGCGGACGGCCCTTACCGCGCGACAGGAGTAAACCGATGACTGGCGGCAATCTGACCCGCGACGAGGCGGCGGAGCGTGCCCGGCTTTTGACGGCCGGGCACTACGCGGTCGAGCTCGATCTGACGCGCGGCGACACCACGTTCGGGTCGAGGAGCACCATCACCTTCGGCTGTTCCGAGCCCGGCGCCGCCTCCTTCGTCGATCTGCTGGCGCCGGCGGTGCGCAGCGTGACGCTCAACGGCGAGGCGCTGGACCCGGCCGAGGTCTTCGACGGCGCGCGCGTGCACCTGCGCGGGCTGCGGGCCGAGAACGTCGTCGTCATCGACGCCGACGCCGCCTACAGCCACACCGGCGAGGGCCTGCACCGCTTCGTGGACCCGGTGGACGGCGAGGTGTACCTCTACACCCAGTTCGAGCCCGCCGACTCGCGGCGGCTGTTCGCCAACTTCGAGCAGCCGGACCTCAAGGCCCGTTTCCAGTTCACCGTCACCGCCCCGCAGGGGTGGCGCGTCTGGTCCAACGAGACGCTGGAGGAGCTGACGCAGGGTGCGGACGGCGCCAACGTCTGGCGCTTCAACGCCACCGAGCCGATCTCCACCTACATCACCGCGATCGTGGCCGGCGACTACCACGTGGTCGAGGACGAGCACACCGTCGCGCTCAAGGACGGCTCGGAGCTGCTGATCCCGGTCAGCGCCATGGTCCGCAAGTCGTTGGCGCCCTACTTCGACGCCGCGGCGATCCTCGACGTCACCAAGGCCGGCCTGGACTTCTACCACGAGATCTTCGACTACCCCTACCCCTTCGGGAAGTACGACTCCGCCTTCGTGCCCGAGTACAACCTCGGCGCCATGGAGAACCCGGGCCTGGTCACCTTCAACGAGCGCATGGTCTTCCGCTCCAAGACCACCGACGCCTCCTACCAGGGCCGCGCCAACACGATCATGCACGAGATGGCGCACATGTGGTTCGGCGACCTGGTCACCATGAAGTGGTGGGACGACCTGTGGCTCAAGGAGTCCTTCGCCGACTTCATGGGCGCCTACGCCCTGACCCGCGCCACCCGCTGGGAGCACGCGTGGGTCTCCTTCGCCAACGGCCGCAAGGCCTGGGCCTACCGCCAGGACCAGCTGCCGACCACGCACCCGATCGTGGCCGACATCCGCGACCTGGAGGACGCCCGCCTCAACTTCGACGGCATCACCTACGCCAAGGGCGCCTCGGTCCTCAAGCAGCTGGCCGCCTACGTCGGCGAGGAGGCGTTCCTGGAGGGCGCCCGCCGCTACTTCAAGCGCCACGCCTTCGGCAACACCACCCTGGACGACCTGCTGGCCGCGCTGGAGGAGACCTCCGGCCGCGACCTGAAGACCTGGTCGAAGGCCTGGCTGGAGACCGCCGGCGTCAACACCCTGACCGCCGAGCTGGAAACCGACGCGAACGGCGTGGTCACCGCCGCGGCCATCGCGCAGAGCGCGGTGCCGGAGTTTCCGACCCTGCGTCCGCACCGGATCGCCGTGGGCTGCTACTCCCCGAACCCGGCCACCGGCGCCGTGGAGCTGGTGGAGCGGTTCGAGCTGGACATCGACGGCGCGCGCACCGAGCTGCCGCAGCTGCTCGGCAAGCCGCGGCCGGGCCTGGTGCTGCTCAACGACCTGGACCTGACCTACGCCAAGATCCGCTTCACCCCGGCGGAGCTCGACGCCTTCGAGCGCGGCGGCATCGCGGCCCTGCCGGACTCCATGGCCCGCGCGCTGGCCTGGTCCGGCGTCTGGCACATGACGCGGGACGCGGTGATGTCCGGGCGCCGCTTCATCGCGATCGTGCTGCGCAACATCGAGGCCGAGACCGACATCAGCGTCGTGCAGAACCTGCTGCGCCAGGTGCGCGTGGTGCGCGGGGAGTACCTCGACCCGGCCCACCGCCCGGCCGCCGACGTCGCGATCTCCACCCGGCTGTGGGAGCTGCTGGCGGCGGCGCCGGCCGGCGGCGACCACCAGGTGGCCTTCGTCTACGGCGCGGTGCGCGCGGCGAGTCAGGACTCGGACTTCGACAAGCTCAAGGCCCTGCTGTCCGGAGCGCTGTCGTTCGGCGGGCTGGCCGTCGACCAGGACCTGCGCTGGGCGATCATCGAGACGCTGGCCGCCGAGGGCCTGGACGACGACGGGCTGCTGGCCGAGCGCGAGGCCGCGGCCGACGACACCGCCGACGGCCGCCGGCACCGGGCCGCCGCCCGCGCCGCGCGTCCGCTGGCCGAGGCCAAGGCGGAGGCCTGGCGGCTGGTCGTGGAGACACCCGATCAGCCCAACGACCTGATCGGCGCCGTGCTGTCCGAGTTCTACCAGGTCGACGGGGACAAGCTGGCCGAGCCTTACGTCGAGCCGTATTTCGCGCAGCTGGCGACGATCTGGGCCGAGCGCAGCATCCAGAACGCCGAGCGGATCGTCAGCGGCGGCTTCCCGTGGCCGCTGACCTCGCCGGAACTGCTCGCGCGCACCGACGCGTGGCTGGCCTCCGACGCGGCCAAGGCGCCGGCGCTGCGGCGGCTGGTGCTGGAGGCCCGGGACGACGCGGCCCGCGCGTTGCGCGCGCGGGAATGCGACCGGAACGCATAGCAAAACCTTCGGATCCGGCTCAACTCCACTGGTCCCGTCTCGGATGTCGGGGCCAGTGGCGGGTCCCCCGTGTGCCCGAATTCACACCCCCGGTGTCCGGCTCCCGGTTCGTGATCTGGCAGCGCACCGGACTACCCTGCGATGAGGTGGACGGCATCCGCGTTTTCCGTAGCGGTAGCCGTACCGGAATCTTCCTTTGATGAGGGACGGACGCGCGTGGATCTTTTCGAGTACCAGGCGAGGGACATCTTCGCTAAGCACGGTGTGCCGGTGCTGGGCGGCGAAGTGGCCGAGACCCCGGAGCAGGCGGAAGCCGCTGCCGAGAAGCTGGGCGGCCGGGTGGTCGTCAAGGCCCAGGTGAAGGTCGGAGGCCGCGGCAAGGCCGGCGGTGTGAAGCTGGCCGAGGGCCCGGCGGACGCCAAGGAGAAGGCCGCCGCGATCCTGGGCATGGACATCAAGGGCCACACGGTCCACAAGGTGATGCTGGCCCAGACCGCCGAGATCGAGGCGGAGTACTACGTCTCGTTCCTGCTGGACCGCTCCAACCGCACCTTCCTGGCGATGGCCAGCGTCGAGGGCGGTATGGAGATCGAGGAGATCGCGGTCACCAAGCCCGAGGCGCTGGCGAAGGTCCCGGTCGACGCCGCGGCCTACCACGAGGGGCTCTCGCAGGAGAAGGCCGACGAGATCGTCAAGGCCGCGAACTTCCCGCACCACGTGGCCGACCAGGTCGCCGCCGCGCTGGTGCAGCTGTGGCAGGTCTTCGTCAAGGAGGACGCCACCCTGGTCGAGGTCAACCCGCTGGTGAAGACCTCCTCGGGGCAGATCGTCGCGCTGGACGGCAAGGTCTCGCTGGACGAGAACGCCGCCTTCCGCCACGAGGACCACGAGGCGCTGGAGGACAAGGCCTCGGCGGACCCGCTGGAGGCCAAGGCCAAGGCCAAGCACCTGAACTACGTCAAGCTCGACGGCGAGGTCGGCATCATCGGCAACGGCGCGGGCCTGGTCATGTCCACCCTGGACGTGGTCGCCTACGCCGGCGAGAAGCACGGCAACGTCAAGCCGGCGAACTTCCTGGACATCGGCGGCGGTGCCTCGGCAGAGGTCATGGCCAACGGCCTGGACATCATCCTGAACGACCCGGCCGTGAAGTCGGTGTTCGTCAACGTCTTCGGCGGCATCACCGCCTGCGACGCGGTCGCCAACGGCATCGTGCAGGCCTTCGAGCTGCTGGGCGCCGCGGCCGGCAGCAAGCCGCTGGTCGTCCGCCTGGACGGCAACAACGCCGAGCTGGGCCGCCAGATCCTGGTGGACGCCAAGCTGCCGGGCGTGGAGCAGGTCGACACCATGGACGGCGCCGCGGACCGCGCGGCCGAGCTGGCGAACGCGCGCTAAGGGGACTGGGCAAAAGAAATGGCTATCTTCCTCACTGAGAACAGCAAGGTCATCGTCCAGGGCATGACCGGCTCCGAGGGCATGAAGCACACCAAGCGCATGCTGGCCTCGGGCACCAAGATCGTCGGCGGCGTGAACCCGCGCAAGGCCGGCACCACAGTGGACGTCGACGGCGTCGAGGTCCCGGTCTTCGGCACCGTGGCCGAGGCGATGGACAAGACCGGCGCGGACGTGTCCGTGGTCTTCGTCCCGCCGGCCTTCACCAAGGCCGCGGCCCTGGAGGCGGTCGACGCCGAGATCCCGCTGTGCGTGATCATCACCGAAGGCGTGCCGGTCCACGACACCGCCGAGGTGTGGGCGTACAACCTCGCCAAGGGCGCCAAGACCCGCATCATCGGCCCGAACTGCCCGGGCCTGATCACCCCCGGCGCCTCCAACGCGGGCATCATCCCGGCCACCATCACCAAGGCCGGCAAGATCGGCCTGGTGTCCAAGTCCGGCACCCTGACCTACCAGATGATGTACGAGCTGCGCGACTTCGGCTTCTCCACCGCCGTCGGCATCGGCGGCGACCCGGTCATCGGCACCACGCACATCGACTGCCTCCAGGCCTTCCAGGACGACCCGGACACCGCGGCGATCGTCATGATCGGCGAAATCGGCGGCGACGCCGAAGAGCGCGCGGCGGCCTACATCAAGGAGCACATCACCAAGCCGGTGGTGGGCTACGTCGCCGGCTTCACCGCCCCCGAGGGCAAGACCATGGGCCACGCCGGCGCCATCGTCTCCGGCTCGGCCGGCACCGCCGCCGCCAAGCAGGAGGCGCTCGAAGCCGTCGGCGTGAAGGTCGGCAAGACGCCGTCGGCCACCGCGCAGCTCATGCGCGAGATCATGCAGGGCCTGTAAGGGCTCTGGTTTTCGGGCCACGGGCCCCGACTGCGCTCCGGGCGCGGCCGGGGCCCGCGGCTTTTTCAGCGGCGGTGACGGGCGAGCCCGGCTGGTGGTGTCCTCCGCCGGGTCCTCCGGACCATGCGGGGGTTTGGTTCTGGGTCCCTCGCCGCGTCAGCGGGCGCAGCCAACCTGCCCGGTTTGGCGGTGTCAAGCCGGACGGAGCCGGACCACAGCAAGTGTGATGCGGCTTGATTCCGCCA
>NZ_JAACYW010000467.1 GCF_015356825.1 Catenulispora rubra
GGTCGGGCTGATCTCGCCGAAGGCCGATTCCTCCTGGCAGGACGGGCAGTCGGTGGTCGTGGAACAGGGTACTTATAATCAGTACCTTTATACAGGCGGCGTTCTGCATCAGGTACTCAACCAGGCGTCGGCAATGCTGGCGCTGCCGAAGTACGCGGTGCGCACCGTGCCGGCGTCGGCGCTGAAAGACGTGCCGCGCGGGACTCCGGTGGGGATCATCGGCGCGCCTGCGGACGTACCGGATCCCTCGGCGTTGGTCGGGGGCCCGTGGACGGTGTGCTCCTCGGCCGGCGCGGACGGCAAGGCCCAGGTCTCCGCCGCGCTCGGGGTCGAGGTCGCGGGCACCGACGTGGCCGACGGCCAAGCGGTATACGTCGGCGTCAACGACGCGCGTTACCTGGTCTGGGGCGGCAAGCGGCATCTACTGAAGGCACCCCTACCCCTGATGACGGCGTTCCAGATGACCGCCGCGCAGCCGACGATCGTGGGCGCGGCCTGGCTCAACACAGTTCCCGCCGGGTCGGACATCGCGCCGCTGAGCGTCGGCGCGCGCACGGCTTCCGGCAATCTGGGGACCGTCGGGGACCTGTACACCTACCAGGACGCGAGCGGCAGCTACGAGTACGTGGTCACGGCGCAGGGCCTGACCCCGGTGACCCCGACGCAGGCCGCGTTGTTGCGGGCCGGGGGCTCCCCGGCTCCGAAGCCGCTGGACCCGAACCGGTTGGTGGCGGCGAAGGAGCAGAACCAAGTGACCGCAGCGCTTCCCGGCGATCTGCCCGCCGCGCTGCCGACGCTCGCGGTCGGTTCCGGCCTGACCGGCGCCACCAGCGGCGCGGGTGCGGTGTGCGTCGAGGAGACGCAGGGCACTGGCGCGGCAGCGACTCCGGTGGCTCCGGCGACCCCGGTGTACCGCATCCGGTCGGTCACCGCGGCCGCCGTGGACACCGCCGGGGCGTGGAGCGCCACCGACGGCACGAACGGCCACGCGGACCGCGTCCTGGTGCGGCCCGGCGACGGCGCGCTCGCGACCTCGACGGCCGGCGGCGTGGCCCAACTGCTGACCGCCGCCGGTGCCCGCTTCCCGGTGGCGTCCAAGGACGACCTCGGACGCCTCGGCTACGCGTCGGCGACCCCGACGTCCGTCCCGGCCGCGATCCTCGACCTGTTCCCCGAAGGACCCGCGCTCGACGCGGCTGACGCCCGTACACCTAGGCCCGCTACCGTGTCAGCGCCATGATCGGCCCGACACCAGCGAGGAGGAAGCGCCGATGGCCGACGACGACCAGACCGAGCGCGACACGGTTCCCCTGCCCGACGCCGAGAACCCGGCCCCGGAGGTGCCACCCGCGCACGGCCACCTGATCGCCGCCTCAGCGACCAGCGGTCCCGGCGCCGCCAGGCCGATAGCGAGTCCATTTCAGATCGCGCCGCCTCCCGGCGATGACGCCGATGTCGACAGCATCGCCGTCACCAGCTCCCGCACCGGGAGCGAGGCCGCTCCGGATGACGACGTCGAACTCGAAATCCCTGATAACCGCAGCCCATTGTCGGCCGACCCGCGTGCGCGCACTGTGCGGCTTTCCCCGGTCGGCGCGTCGGGGCGTTCCAAGGGCCTCATCGCGGCAGCGGTGGCCGGTGTCCTGGTGGTCGGCGGCGCGGTCGCCGCGACCGTTGGCGGCGGCTCTGGCAAGTCCGCGAACAAGGCGGCCGCCCCGACCGCCGGCCTGATCGGCGAGCAGGTCTCCAGCAGCGGCGACGGCGGCTATGCCAGCAGCTCCGCCAGCGGGTCCCCGTGGGTGTGGCAGACCGGGCAGTCGACGGCCAAGTACCCCGGCGCTACCACCACGTCCACGTCCACGTCGGTGCCCGGCGCGCCGAAGCCCACTGGTAGCTCGTCCGTACCCGGCACCACGCAGTCGTCGGGGCCGGGCATGCCGCAGCGCAGCGCCTCCGCGCCCGGCGTCCCGTCCGCCCCGGTGCCGCCGTCCGCGACGCCGGCGACCGTCACACTGGTCGCCGGCCCCGGCTGCGCCAAGCCGGCTGGCGGCGGCTACAGCGCCGACGGGTCCGGCGCCGACTCAGGCTGGGGCGGGAACGGCAGCGGCGGCTGGGGCAGCGACGGCTGCAACGGGTCGATGCAGTCGATGCCGATGACCGGCGACTCTTCCAACGGCGCCAACAAGGCCGTGTGGTCGTTCGGTAGCGGGACCGCAGGGTTCGCGTCCTGCGTGGTGAGCGTCTACGTGCCCTGGGACGGCAAGGCCACCGACACCGGCGGCACCGCGGCGGGGTACCAAGTCTCGGCCGGCAGCGTTGTGACCCGTTTCACGGTGGACCAGAACGCGACCCACGGGCAGTGGACTGTGCTGGGGACCGTCGCCGTCGGCGGAACCGCGGTCAAACTCACCCTGCTCGACCACGGGATCGACTATCCGGCCGGCTGGCGCTACGGGGTCTCCGCGGCGAGATTGCAGTGCACGGCCTGAGAAGACCCCCGTGTGATCTTCGCGACGCGGACTGCGGGCTGACCCGGCGAGTGGGGCACGCCGGGTCGCCTCACGCGGCCGTCAGCCGGTGGAACGACTCCGGCGTCACCATCCGGTAGCCGACCCCGCGCACCGTGGAGATCAGCCCGGGCAGCGCGATCTTCGCGCGGAGCGAGGCCACGTGCACCTCCAGCGAGCGCTCCGCGCCCTCCCAGCCGGCCGGCCACAGAGCGCTGATCAGCTCCTCGCGCGGCACCGCCCGGCCGAGCTGCCGCATCAACGCGACCAGCAGCTGGTACTCCTTGGGGCGCAGGTCGACGCGGGTACCGTGGGCCGTGACCGCCCGCGAGTCCTCGACCACGACCAGCGGTCCGGCGGTCAGCCGGCTCGGCGGGCCGGCCGGGACCACCGGCGCCGGCTGTTCGCGGCCCGGCGCGACCGCCAGCCGGAGCCGCGCGGCCAGCTCTTGCAGGCCGAAGGGCTGGACCGCGTAGTCGTCGATCCCCGCCTCGTGGCCGCGGAGCCAGGCCTGCAGGTCCACGCGCTGGGTTACGGCGATGATCGGGGCCTGCGTGCGGCGCCGCAGCCGACGGCAGTACGCCAGCACCTCGTTGTCGATCACGCCGCAGTCCAGCAGCACCACATCCGCCGCGACCTGCGGATCGGCGTCCGCGTCGGTCTCACGCACCTCGAACCCGAGGATCGCCAGACCGCCGCTGACCGTACGGCTGCGCCGACGGCCAAGGCCGGTCACCAGAACTCTCATGAGACCACTTTCGCGTGTGGCTCACCATTTGCTCAACATCTCACGGACGCCCCCTTGTTGGGCATCCTCGGCGGCTGCTGGGATGCCAACGACGACCGCCAGGAACGATCAGACAACAGGAGCCCTGCGATGGTGGACCCGACACTCCAGCACGAACACGACGCGATGGCCCGGGCGGCCGGCGAGTTCTCGTCCGCCCTGGACGACCTGAACTCCTACGTCGCGCCGGTCCGCGCCGACCACGAGGCGATGCAGTGGCAGAGCGACGCGGCGACCAAGTACCGCGAGCTGTTCGACGAGTGGCTGATCCAGTTCGGCGACATCTGCAAGGCGCTGGAGACCATGCGCGAGGTGCTCGGCGCGAGCGCCAAGGACTACGCCGACAACGAGGCGTGGGCGGTGGACGCCGTGAAGACCATCAGCGGCGGCGGGAACGACTACACGGCAGCTCAGAGGGCTTTGCTGGGCATGTGATCCGCCCCCGGGCCGCCCCGTAGCACCCCGACCGTCCCGCCGCACAGCCACCACCGACGCACCGCTAGGAGACCGTAATGGCTTTCGTCGCCAACACCGACAACATGGCCCAGCTCGTCAGCACCCTGGGCACCGCCAGCAAGAACATCGAGGACCGCCTGGTCGCGCTCCAGTCCTACGGCGACCGTCTGAAGTCGACGTGGACCGGCCCGGCTGGCGACGAGTACGAGGCGCAGAAGGCGAACTGGGACCGCGCCGCGAACTCGATGAACGAGCTGCTGTCGCACTTCGGCGTGAAGCTGAACGACATCACCGACAGCATCGTGCACACCGAGAACACGGCCACCAAGCGGTGGCAGACCATGGGCCACTGAGAACCCTGATTCCCGAGCGAGTCCGTGAGCGCGAGAGTTAGGAGAGGGTTGTGACCACCGATTCCGGCGACAGCTGGAACGTCGGCTCCCACACCGCCATCCCGGGGCCGACCATCGGCACCGTGGCCGCCGACGCCGACGCCATCAGGGCCCTGGCCCAGTGGTTCTCGGACACGCTGACCGCCGCCGGCGGGCTGTTCACCGCCGGGCCCTCGTGGCTGGTGGACTGCTCGGCGACCGGCGGGTACTCCGGCGCGCCGCTGCGCTACGACCTGTACACCGGGCGCAGCTCCGGGAAGGGCAGCGCGATGGCCGGGCCGGACGTCACCGCGGTCGGGATCCTGCCCGGCTACGCCAAGGACGACAGCTACATCCCGAGTGCGTACAACCTGAAGAACACCGTCGACACGCAGCTGTCGACGATGTACACGAAGCTGATCCAGGACCCGAACAGCACGCAGATGTCGGACGGCAACCTCCACACGATGGTGTCGATGCTGGCCGACACGCTGAAGAAGGTCGCCGACGACTACGACAAGGGCGACCAGCAGATCGAGACCGATCTGCAGGCTCTGGGCAGCGCGTTGCAGGACAACCTGAGCAACTACCTGAACAACCAGGGTGGCAACGGCGGGAAGACGCCGCCCCCGAAGGGCAAGGGGGGCTCGTAATGGCCGACGAACCCGTGGGTTACTACAACCAGCACAAGCCTCCGCCGCCCCCGCCGCCGAAGGTCACCAGCACGACGTCCACCAGCTCCAGCTCGGACTGCAGCTACACGCTGAACGTCACGGTCGGCAACCCGCCCGGCTCCAGCGACCGGCACGACGACACCACGGCGCCGTCGACCGGTAAGGGGTTCGCGGGCTACACGTGGAACCAGGCCATCACGGCGATCGTCGGCGGCTGCGGCGACGGCTCGTACGGCTCGCTGCCGCCGGAGGGGACCTGGGCCAAGCCGCTGACGCTGGAGACCGCGCACTACGCGATCCTGACCATCCGCACGATGCTCGACAACTACGTGACCGCGGTCAACGCGGCGCGCGACAGCATTCTGCAGAGCTGGAAGGGGCCGGCGGCCGACGCGTTCAAGACGACGCTGAAGGCGTTCACGGACTACGTCACCGCGCTGTCGACGGAGATGCACAAGTACAACGAGGCGGGTCCGAACAACCTGCTGCACATCGCGCACATGAACCAGGCGATGGGGGACGCGGCGGCGTTCATCTGGTCCGGCTCCACCTATGCGGACGGCCACGACCGCAACACCCCGGTGACGCTGGCCGGAGACCTGAGCTACACCGGCACGATGCTCGGCGCCGGCGACGCGATGGTGCAGGCCTACGACGCGGCGCTGACCGCACTCAACGAGTAGCCATGGTCTTCTTCAACATCACGAACGCGAAGTACAAGGACCCGAACATCACCGCCGGCCCTGACGGGGGCGGCGGCGGTGGGGGCAACGGCAACGGCAACGG
>NZ_JAACYW010000468.1 GCF_015356825.1 Catenulispora rubra
ATCCTGACCTGGGGCCTGATCGGACCCGGCAAGGGCATCGAGTGGGCGATCGAGGCGTTCGCCGGCCTGCACGACGTCGATCCGGCCCCGCGCTACCTGATCGCGGGCCGCACCCATCCCAAGGTGCTGGCCCGGGACGGCGAGGCGTACCGCGACTCCCTGCAGGCCCGGGCCCGGGACCTCGGCGTGTCCGCCGACGTCGAATTCGATCCCGCCTACCGCACCACCGCCGCGCTGACCGACCTCGTCCACCAGGCCGACGTCGTGCTGCTGCCCTACGACTCGACCGAGCAGGCCACCTCCGGCGTGCTCATCGAGGCCGTCGCCGCCCGCCGCCCGATCGTGGCCACCCGGTTCCCGCACGCGGTGGAACTGCTGGCCGACGGCGCCGGCCTGCTGGTCCCGCACCGGGACGTCGCCGCCACGACCGAGGCGCTGCGCTCGGTGCTGACCCGGCCGGGGCTGGCGGCGTCGATGGCCGCGGCGTCCGGCCGCGTCGCGCCGGCCCTGGAATGGTCCGCGGTCGCCGGCTCCTACCGCGCGCTGGCCGCCTCGCTGATCGGCGCCCGGGCCAAGGCTTCCGCATGACGAAGACGACAGTCCGCCCGGAGAATCCGACGATCGAGACCCTCGACGCCGCATCGCACGGCGGCGGCCGGGCGGACCTCGTGGTCCGAGGCGGGGCGCGACTGCGCCATGATCCCCGCCGGGTCGTCACCGACCTGTTCGTCCCCGGCGAGGAACTCCCCGGCAGCGTCTCGCGCGCGGCGATGGTGTTCGAGCGCATCATGGCCCTGGACGACGACACGGTCGACCGCGCCTATACCCGCACCTTGGCGGACTTCTCGGCGCGGCACCGGGATCTGGAGGAGACGTTCGCAGAGCACTCCGAAACCGTCGGCCACCGCATCGCGGCCGGGGCGCAGGTCTCAGACCAGCGCCGCCTGCTCATCGGCGCCTACTTCACCCGCGAATACGCGATCGAGGCCGCGGCCCTGACGAACCCTTCCATGATCGAACACCCTGATCAGAGCGGTCTGGCCCCGGGATGTCTCCGCTTCGTGCTGAGCGCGCGCGCCATCGGCGAAGGACACTTGTCCTGCGTCGAGTTCCGTACCGGCGTGATCGGGCCGGACGGAGCCGTCGCCCTGGACGAACCGTCACGGTTCGCGAACGCCGGCCGGTCCCGCGCGCCGCGGTACGACCGGAGGTTCTTCGAGAACGGGCTGGCCGAAGCGGGGGACGACAACGAAGTCCAGTCCTACTTCCTGCACCGGCTTCCGGCGCAGTTCACCGACGCAGACCTCGAACACGTGCTCGCCGAGCTCCCGGCAGGTCTGATGGCCCGCAACGGCGCGCACGCCGCGATCGAGAGCATCCGTCTGGTCGCGGCGTGCCAGTACGTGCTGGAGTTCCCCCAGGACACCGACCTCTCCGAGCGGGTGCTGCGGCCGATCAGTCCCACTGATTCGCGCGGGATGGAAGACGCCCGCTTCGTCCGCTTCACCGACGAGGGCGGAGTGGCCGGCTATCGCGCCACCTACAACGCCTTCGACGGCTTCACCACCGCACCCCAGCTCATCGAGACCGCGGACCTCCGGACGTTCCGCATCTCCCCGCTGCTGGGCCCCGCCGCCCGGAACAAGGGCATGGCGCTGTTCCCCCGGCTGGTCGGCGGCGTCCACATGGCTCTTTCCCGATGGGACCGTGAGAGCACCTCGGTCGCCACCTCTACGGACGGGCGCGTCTGGGGCGATGCGCAGCCTCTGAGAAGACCGGAGCTGAGCTGGGACCTTGTTCAGCGCGGCAACTGCGGGTCGCCGATCGAGACCCCCGAGGGATGGCTCGTGCTGACCCACGGCGTCGGTCCGATGCGCGTCTACGGCATCGGCGCCATGCTCCTGGACCTGGAGGATCCCCGGAAGGTCGTCGGCAGCCTGAACGGGCCGCTCCTGACCCCGGACGCCGAAGAGCGCGACGGTTACGTGCCGAACGTCGTGTATTCATGCGGTGCGATCCGCCACGGCGAGAACCTCGTCATCCCCTATGGCTTCAGCGATGTGGGGATCGGTTTCGCCACCGTCCGGCTCCCCGACCTCATCGACTGCATGCGGATCGAAGACACCGCATGAGTCAGGTCATCGAGTCGGTCGATGTGAACGTGCCGATCAGCACCGCCTACCACCAGTGGACACAGTTCGAGTCGTTCCCCGCGTTCATGGACGGCGTCGCGTCGGTCAGCCGGATCGACGACCACCGCACCCACTGGGTGATCACGATAGGCAGTGTGCGACGGGAGTTCGACGCCGAGATCACCGAGCAGCTCGCCGACGAACGCATCGCGTGGCAGAGCACCGGCGGGGACACCGGCCACGCCGGGATGGTGACGTTCCAACGCCTCGGCGACCACGACACCCGGGTGACCGTGCAGCTCACCTGGCAGCCGCGCGGTCTGGCGGAGCGGGCCGGCCGCGTCCTCGGCATGGACGGGCACCAGGTCAGGGACGACACCGCCCGATTCAAGACGTTCGTCGAGCGGCGCGGTGCCGAGACCAGTGCCGAAACCGGTGCCGGTGAGGCGCTGCCCGGTGCCGAGACAGTGCTGAGTACCGAGTCGGTGCTCGGTGCCGAGGCGGCGGTGCGGAACGGCCGCACCACGACGCCGCCGACCAGCAGGTAGGCCGACGCGGCCAGGCCGTACGGATTCAAATGCCCGCTACCCGATCGCGTCATGTCTGCGCCGCGCGAGGAGCGCGAAAGCGTTCGGCAGACGTCCGTCCCATGCCGCCGCGGCGATGCCGTCGGGGCGCCAGAAGGGTTCGGCGTACTCTGCGACGTGCAGCAGCTCCAGGCCGGCGGAGAGTACCGCGTTGATGATGTCCGCCAGGGTGGCCTGCGACTCCACCGCTCCGTGTGCGGGGAAGGTGTCGTTGACGTGCGAGCGGGCGAAGTAGCCGCGGTCGGGGCGGATGCGGGGCTCGTCCTCGTCCCAGGTCCACAGGGGTACCGTCGGGTGGGCCTCGTAGACGAACAGGTGGCCTGAGGGCCGCAGCAGGCGGGCGACGTCGGCGGCCCAGGCGCGCAAGTCCGGGAGCCAGATCAGCGCGCCTTTGCCGGTGTAGACGAGGTCGGCGCATTCGTCGCGTAGCGGTGCGCCTGGTAGCTCCGCGACCACGTAGCTGCACGACGCGCCCAACTCGTCCGCGCGCCGTTGCGCCGCCGTCGCCGCGACCTGGCTGAAGTCGACGCCGACGACCTGGCGCGCGCCAGCCTTGACCAGGGCGATGTCGTCGAGGCCGTGGCCGCTCTGCAGATGCACGACGTCGGGCGAGGACGCGAGGACGGGCCGCAGCAAGTCCAGCTCGGCGGCGAACAGCGAGCACTCGTCCCTGGCCTGAGCCAGATGTTCTTGGTATTCGAGAACGTGCTTCTCCGACGCTGCTTCCCACGCGATCCGGTTCCGCTGGCTGTCGGTCTCCATGCGTCTACTGTTTCGGCCCGGGTGTGGCAGTGTCCACACACTTTCTCCCCGGCGAAGTCTCACCAGGAGTCGGGGACTCCGTGGGCAACCCAGCGGCGGATCTCTTGTGCCGCCTGGTCGGCGACGCGGTGCCCGACGGGGCGGGTCACCAAGTCGCTGAGCGCGAACATGTCCATGACCCGCCCGAGGTAAAGCCAGTCCTCGCCGGACCGCAAGTCGGCCGGCAGATGGTCGGCGAAGGCCGCTCGGAAACCGGCTCGGTACGCGCCGGGGGTGTCGGCGCGGAACCTGACCATGTTGGCGGCGTCAGCATACGGAGAGCCGGAGAAGTCGAACTCCCAGTCCAGGATCGCGTCGACCCGCCAACCGCCGTGGGCGCGGGTGACGAGGATGTTCTTGGGATTCAGGTCGGCGTGGACCAAGCGGGCTTGGTCGTCGACTCCGACCAGGGCCTGGGCGTGGATCGAGCAGAGCTCTGCCCACGCCGTGCGCGTGGCCGCGTCCAGCCGCTCCTCGGGCGTGGCCGTCATGCACTGCGCGGCGAATTCGGGGAGCTGCTGCGACCACGGAGGTCCCGGCGCGACGCTCAGCCGGGCATCGGCGAAGAACCCAGGATGGCCGAACCGCACCGCGCCGAGCCGAGCGGCCACCCGCCCGACCTCGGCACCGAGCCGCTCCAGCTCCCCGGCATCGGTCTCGGCATCGGTTGCGGCATCGTTCTCGGCGCCGTCGAGCACCTGGCTCAACGGCGTCCCGTTCACGTACTCCAGCACCATGGCCGACCGAGCGCCCGCGCCCAGCGACCCGGCGTCAAGGACCTTGAGCACTTGGGGAACGGGAACGTGCGCGCGAGCGGCATCCATGACCGCAGCCTCAATCCCATGGTCGGCGCCACCGAATCGGACAACGACCTGACCACTGCCCAGGGTGAGCAAAGAGGTCTCGTGCGAGAACCCGCCGGCCAACACCCGCGCCGCGACCGCCGACTCGCCCAACGCCTCCGCCACCTGCCGCAGCTCATCGGACACCATCGGCCAAGTATCACAGCCGACCTGCGACCGACCCCGGACTACAGCACGTCCCGCCAGAACCGCACAGTTGCCTGCGGAGACTCGGGCACGCGGTCGGGGCCCGGCTCGTCCGTACCCTCGCCGCTCTCGTCCTCGAATTCAGCTCGGACCCATTCAGCCAGGTCGGCACCGTAGTAGATGGTGTCGGTGTGGTAGACGGACAGAACCGGATGGCCGTGGGTGCCGCGGCCGGCCGGCAGGAAACGATGCGCGTACACGGGCACCAGCACCGGGACCTTGGCCAGCTCGTTCCGAGTCACCGACAGCGCCGCTTCCAGAGCCTCCGGCCGTGGACCCCATTCCTCAAGCCAGAACCCGTAGTGCTCGACGTAGTTCTCCACGCACTCAAGCGGCCAGGCCAGCTGCCTGCGCAGCGCCGCACGGTCGCCGTCACGCCAGTCCGGCCACGGTTCGGCCCAGGCCCGCAGGACACCGGGCGGGTCGTCGTACGGCACGCTGACCGGCAGACCGGCGGCGAGAAACGCCCGGTGGTCGTCGGCGAACTCGAACCCGAACTCGTCCTCGATCCGGCTGAACTCCGCGTCGGTCAGGCCCGGCTCGATCGCGCACTCGGCCGAACCCCACCGCCGCAGTCTGCGAGCGGCCTCCGCACCGAGTTCGATGCCCGTCTTCATGGTCACCGGCACACCATAGCGGTGGGCTCAGGCGGCCGGAGGTGGCTCGTACGCTCCCGCGGAGCGTACGAGCCACCGTCTACCTACCTCACGGATACGAGACCACGTTGACCGGTCCCGCATTGCCCGAGCTGACGGCCGCGCCGGTTCCGTTGATCACTGATTGGATGCCTCCGTAGTTGTTGAGCCAGACGGTCAGCAGGTCGTTGAACTGCACGCCGGGGGTGTTCGGGGCTTGGATGGCCATCGCGCTTTCGATGGGTGGTCCCGATGTGAAGTTGGAGTAGACGCCCATGCCGTAGCCCCGGAACGAGGTGACGCTGTTGGGGATGTAGAAGGCCGGGTAGCCGTTT
>NZ_JAACYW010000469.1 GCF_015356825.1 Catenulispora rubra
CGGTGAGGGTGCCGGTGAGGGTGCCGGTGAGGGTGCCGGTGAAGGCGCCGGTGAAGGTGCCGCCTGAGGATTCTGCGGTTCCTGCTGATCCTGCGGGTCCGCCACGCCGGGGACCTCCGGTTCGGTCGCTCGCTGGGGCGGGGCGCCGCGTGGACCCGCGCCGCTCCATTCGAAGGCTGATGCGCGGGTGGGGCCAGTGGGGTTCGGCCGGCGGAGTGAGGCGGGGCGCGTCGGGCGCGCGTGGGCGTGGCGGCGGGAGGCGCGGCGCGGGAGGCGACCTGCTTGCGATCATGTCAGGGTTTCCATACAGTCACGCGTAAGGAAATCCTGACATCGAAGGAGCGCGTGATGGGCTGGCTCTACGAAGGCGTCCCCGACGAGGAACACGAGGGCCACGCGGTCGGGGTGCTCGCCAACGGCGTGATCCCGACGTACGGCTCGGGCGGCCGGTGGTCCGAGATGGAGTTCCGGGACGGCTGGTGGTCGGCGGGCAGCGGCTCGGACGACCCGGGCGCCGAGCCGGCGTGGCTGGTCCCGGCGTGCGTGTGCGGCTGGCGTGGCGAGCGTGTCGCCTACGATCCGCAGGCCGAGGAGGCGGCGCGGGCGCTGTGGGACGCGCACATGGACGACGTCACCGTGTACTTCCTGTCGGTCGCCAAGGCCGCCGAGGGGCTGGTCGGCGTGCTGGAGAAGGCGCGGAAGGACGGCGAGTACGACGCGCGGCCGCTGGCGGTGGTCAAGGCGCTGCGGGTGACGCAGACCCGGATCGGGACGGAGATCGCGGCGGCGGTCGGGGCGGCTCGCGCGCAGGAGCTGAGTTGGGAGCTCATCGGGGACGCGCTGGGGGTCACGCGGCAGACCGCGCATGAGCGGTATCGGGAGGTGCCGGCCGTTCCGGCGGAGGAACGGGAGCTGGACGCAGCTCTCGCCCAGAAGTAGCGGCACCGCCAGCAAAGCAGCATCAAGCTCCGGGTCAGCGCCCCCGCGCCGACCCGGAGCTCTTCGTTCCCTGATCAGCCCTTCTGCTGGTTCAGCGCCGGCACGGAACCGGAGTCCGGTCCCCCGGTCTGGCTCAGCTGACCGTTGCCGTTGCCGTTGCCGTTGCCGGTCACGGCGCCGTTCGGCGGGCCGGCCGGCAGGCTCACGCAGGTCGGCACGGGCTGGTCGGTCAGCACCGAGGCGACCTGGCCCTTGCCGCCGTCGAAGCTGAAGACGACCAGCATCGTGTCATTCTTCGGCAGGCCCTGGCCCTGGACCGTGACGGAGCTGAGGCCGCCGGGGCCGACCTGCACGCCGAGCGTGGTCTTGCCGGCGTTCTGGTTCGGGGCGGCGAAGGTGTTGATCGACGGGCAGCCCGGCGTGGCCTTGATCACCGCGACGCTGGCGCCGAGCTGGTGGAGCTTGGCGTTCGCGCCGGCGATGCCCCCGGCGTCGTCGACGGAGACGGTCACGGTGCCGTCGTGGTTGTCCGTCACGGCGTAGGCCGCGGCGGTGCCGCCGAAGACGCCGAAGCCGACGGCTGCGGCGCCGGCCGCTGCGACGGTGCCGACGCCAGCCCAGGCCGGGCGGGCGTAGCGGCGGCGAGACGCGGGAGCCGGGGCCTGCGCGGCCGCGGCAGCCGAGGTCAGCTCGGCCCCGTGCTCGGCCATCAGGTCCTCGAAGAGGTGGTCGGCGAAGTTGGTCATGGTGTCACTCCGGGTTCCGGGCGCGTGGCGTGCGCCCTGCGTAGACGGGTTCGGGCGCGCATGAGCCGCATGCGGAGCGCGCCCGCGGAGATGCCGAGTACCTGCGCCGCCTCCTTGGCCTTCAGGCCCGCGATGTCGACCAGTTCGACGGCCTGGCGGTCCAGGTCCGGCAGCCGGGTCAGCTCGCTGACCAGGGTCCGGCCCTCGCGCTCGGCGTCGATGCGGTCGAGGAGTTCTTCGACGTGGTCCGCCGCCAGGTCGCGGCGGCCCGCCAGCCGGACCGCGCGCTCGCGCTGCCGGGCGTCGGACTCGCAGTGCCCGGCGAAGATCCGGCGGGCTATGCCGAACAGCCAGGCGCGCGCGGTTCCGCGGCGGGGGTCGAAGGTGGTGTAGGAGGTGATCGCCTCGACGAAGGTGTCCGCGGTCAGGTCGGCGACCGTCTGCGGATCGGTGGTGCGTCGGGCGAAGTAGGCGGTGACCGCGTCGATGTTGGCGCGGTACACGTGCTCGAAACCGGCGGCGGGGTCGTGGTCCGGGGCGGGCCGCCGGGGGCGTCCCGGATGCGTTCGCTCCGATCGCGGCTGATCTCGAGGGCGCTGTGGTCGCTGCGTCGTCGTCTCGCTCACACCTGTAGTTGCCGTCTGCGCCGGATTCTGTCACACGGGCCGCCGCACGCCCCGCCGCGCGGGCCGGTTCACACGTCCGGCGCTGGCGACGTTTGCGCAGGCCCCGGCGCGCGCAGACCCCCGGATGACCGTTGCCCCCCGACTCAGCGAGGTCACCGTTGAAGCAGCGTGCGAACAAGGGTGCGGCCGCCGCCGCGGTGTGCGCGATCCTGCTGGCCGCCGCCGGCTGCGGATCGTCGAAGGCGAAGTCCTCGGACTCCTCGCCGGCTGCGGCGTCAACGAGTTCGGCGACGTCGGCGGCGGGGTCTTCGGCGTCTTCGGCGTCCGGCGCGCCGAGCGGGCAGACCTCGGACCAGCTGCAGTCGGACTACGAGACCGTGGTGAGCAACGTGCTGCCGTCGGTGGTGCAGATCAGCACGGACAGCGGCCTGGGCTCCGGCGTGGTCTACGACAGCAAGGGCGACATCGTCACCAACGCGCACGTCGTCGGGCGCGCCACCAGCTTCACGGTGACGCAGCCCACCGGCGGGCAGCCGCTGACCGCCTCGCTGGTCGGCAGCTACCCGGCCGGCGACCTGGCGGTGATCCGGGTCGGCAACGGCGGCGGCGGGCTGAAGCCGGCGAAGTTCGGCGACTCCACCAAGCTGCGGGTCGGGCAGATCGTGCTGGCGATGGGCAGTCCGCTGGGGCTGACCGGCACGGTGACCCAGGGCATCGTCTCGGCGCTGGGGCGCACCGTCACCTCCAACGACGCCTCCGGCGGCGGGGCCGCGATCACCGTCGGCGACGCCATCCAGACCTCGGCGGCGATCAACAACGGCAACAGCGGCGGCGCGCTGGTGGACCTGTCGAGCGAGGTCGTCGGCATCCCCTCGGCCGCCGCGCTCAACCCCGAACTCGGCAACAGCGCCGCGCCCGGCATCGGCTTCGCGATCCCGACCGCGACCGCGACCCGGATCGCCGACCAGCTGATCGCCTCCGGCAAGGTGACCGACTCCGGCCGCGCCGCGCTCGGGGTGAAGGTGATCGGGGTGGTGGACAACACCGGGTCGCCGGTCGGGGTGGGGATCGCGCAGCTGGAGGCGAACAGCGCCGCGGGGGCCGCCGGGCTGAAGGTCGGCGACGTGATCACCGCGGTGAACGGGACGCCGACGCCGGATCCGACGACGCTGTCCCAGGTGCTGGTGACGCTGAAGCCAGGGCAGCAGGTGAAGGTGGACTACACGGCTTCGGACGGGTCGAAGAAGACTGCGACGGTCACGCTGGGGACGTTGAGCGGCTGATTCAGGCGGCTGGTTCTACCCCTCGTTCGCTTCGCGCGATCGGCTTCGTTCGGTCGGCATCAGACGGTCCACGGCGGGACGATGCCGTCGCCCTCGCGCGGCAGCGTCCACGCCCGGCCGCCGGCCGGGGCGGTCACGATCGCGCTGAACCCGCTCGCGGGGTCCGCGGCGACGGAGCGCTCGGCGCCGGCCGGCACCACGATGGTGTCGCCGGCGGCCACGGCGTACGACTCCCCCGCCAGCTCCACGGTGGCGGCGCCGCCGGTGAAGACCCAGATCTGCTCGACGTCGATCACGTGCCGCGGCCCCGACGGCGCCCCGGCGACGACGTCCACGCGCCAGACCGGCCGGTCGGCGGTGCCCAGGGTCGGCGAGGCGAGGGTGGTCATGGTGGCCGCCGGGGTCTGGCTGCGGCGGGTCTGGGAGGTGCGGATGACGGACATGCTCGGCTCCTGCGGGTAGGATCGACAACAGTGTTGTCCTTAATAGACAATGAGGTTGTCGATCGTGTCAAGCACGTTGCCGCCGCGAGGCTCTGACCTGCCCTGGCTGCTGCTGCTCGGGTTCCGTGCCCTGATCGACGACGTGCACGCCGAACTCGCCGAGGCCGGCCACCCCGGATTCCGGTCGCTGCACGGCGTCGCGTTCAAGGCGATCGGGGACGGCGTCACCGCCTCCGAACTCGGGCGCCGGCTCGGGGTGTCGAAGCAGGCCGCGGGCAAGACCATCGAAGGGCTCGAACGCGAAGGGTATGTGGAGCGGGTCGCCGACCCGGCGGACGCGCGCAGCAAGATCATCCGACTGACGGCCCGCGGCGTGGAGGTGCAGCAGCGGGCGTTCGAGGCGATGGCCCGGCTGCGAGCGCAGTGGGCCGAGCAGCTCGGCGAGGAGCAGATGGTCGCGATCGAGGAGGGGCTGCGCGCGATGACGGCCGACCGGGAGACGCGCTTCGACATTCCCGGATGGTTCAAGGGCTAGCCCGCAGATCATCAGTCTTATGCCGCCGCCGGCCGATCGGAGACGTGTCGGTCCTGGACCCGGGGAGGGCGGAGGTCTCGACTGTGATCATGAGACATCGCCTTCTCACCGGCCTCGCCGTTGCGCCCTTGACCCTCGCAGCACTGTGCGCCGGCCCCGCGCACGCGGCATCCACCCATCCGGTGGCACTCGCCGCCCAGGTGAGCGAGCCGGAGAAGCAGGCTGCTGATTCCGTGGGGACGCTCGCCGGGGGTCTGGTGGCGGCGGCGAGTGCGGCGTTCGCGGGGACGGCGATGATGCGGCGGCGGAAGGGCTGAGGCTGCTGCGGAGTTGGCCGGGTAACCGCAGAAGCGCCAGCACAACAAGCTCGCCTTTGCACTGCACAGCCGCCGGACAGCAGCAGAAGTACCGGCACAGCAGTTGGCCTTCGCGACAGACTCGGCGAGCAGCGTTTTGTGCGACCGCCCTATCCCTCCGGCGCCAGATAGATGCGCACCCGCGCCGGCAGTCCGTCGGCCGCGATCCAGTCGCCGGTGTCGTCGCGGAGGAAGCGCCAGCCGGCTCGTTCGTAGAAGGCGACTGCGCCGGCGGCGTTCGCGTCCACTTCGAGGACTGCCCGGCGTCCTTCGTCGCGCGCCGACTGGGCTGCGTGCGACAGCAGGTCTGAGGCGAGGCCGCCTCGGCGCGCGTCCACTGCCACGAACAGGCGGCCTACCAGGGCGAGCTTCTGGGCCGGTTGGCTGATGCCTTCCGCGAACGCGTCGCTGGGTGGTGCGAGTGCCACGTGGCCCAGGATCGACGGGCCGTCGGCTGCCACCCAGGCGCCGAGCATGGGGTCCGGGGTCAGCCAGCTCTCGGGGTCGGTGGGCCAGTTGACCGGGTAGCCGTCCTTTTCGTGGACGGCGAAC
>NZ_JAACYW010000047.1 GCF_015356825.1 Catenulispora rubra
TCCCGTGACTGGCATGCCCGATACCCCGACCGCCCCGCCCCCGCTCACCACTGCGAAGCCGTGTAGACCACCGCCGCCGAACCGTCGCCCCAAGCCAGCTCACGCAGCAGCGCCAGCACCCCCTTCTCGGGATCGATCAGCGCGATGCCCCGCTTGCCGTAGGACTGCGCCAGCTCCGGCGTCACCATCCCGCCGTGCTCGGCCGAAGGCGCCCACGGCCCCCAATGAACAGTCAGACAATGCGCCCCGGTCCGAGCCGACCAGTCCGCGCCCAACGCCTCCAACGCGTCGTTGGCGCTCGCGTAGTCGCCCTGCCCACGGTTGCCGAACACGGCCGCGATGCTGCCGAACAAGACCGTGTACCGCGGACGCTCCGGAAGATCGTCGAGCCCTGCCAGCAGCACCCGGGCGCCGTCGGCCTTCGTGGCGAAGACGCGGGCGAAGGACGCAGGATCCTTATCAACGATCAGCTTGTCCTCGATGACGCCGGCGGCGTAGAAGACCGCGTCGATCCGGCCGTGCTCGGCGTGGATCCCCTTCAGAAGCCGATGCAGCGCTTCGCTGTTCTGCACGTCGACCGAGTGGTATCTCACCGCGCTTCCCAGGGCACTGATCCGCGCGACTGTCGCAGACACCTCCCGACCCGCCAGAATGCGGCCGACCTCGCGCTCGATCTGGGCCGGCGCGCTCAATCCGCCAGCGATGAGCGCGGCGCGCAGAGCCACCCCATCTGCGGCCGACGCCGTCGCGGCGGGCTCGGCGCCGTCCGGCAGCGGCGTACGGCCAACAAGTTCCACGCGGCACCGGCACGCAGCCGCCACAGCCTCGGCAACATGCGCCGTGATCCCACGCGCGCCCCCGACGAGCACGACAACCGAGTCCCGGTCCAGCCCGAGCGCTTGTACCTCGGCGGTCCCGTCCCCAGCCGGTCCGGCCCCACTCGTGGCCAGCGTTCCCAGCGCTGTCTCCACCGGCGCGATGCGGCGCCGCAGCCCCTCGGACCGCAGGACGACCGGCTCCCGGTCCGCACCGACGATCTCCTCGACGAGCTGCATCGCGAGGTCTTCGACCGACGCGTCCCGATCGACTTCGACGAGCCGCGCAGTGGTCTGCGGGTATTCGCGGCTGATGGTGCGCCACAGACCCCGCAGCCCCGCACCGGCGACACGGTCCTGAACCGGCGCGACGGCGACGAACCACCGCGGCGATCCGGCCAGCGCCTCCTTGATCTCGGCAAAGCCGTGGGGGAGGACCCGGGCCTCCTCACTGTCCCCGGCGCCGAGCGCTCCGAGATGCACGATCCCGTCGGCACCCGCCTTGCCGCCGACGGTCGCGCCGAGCTCGGCGAGCCGACTGGACACCGCCCGCGCCACATTGTCGGTGCCCTCCGCGCCGACGATCACGAAGCGGGTCCCGGTCAGGATTCCGGTATCAACGGGCTCTGCGAAGCTGTGCTCTTCCTCGCGCATGACGAACCGTTTCGGGGCCGCAGCCACCATCTCAGAGCCCGATGACGCCGGAACGCCGCTCGTCCCATCGACTTCGGATCCGCCGTCGAGGTGCGCGCGAAGCCAGTCGGCGATGGCGTGCGCCGTACGTGCCTTGGCCAACTCCTCCAACTGCTCGTCTTCGAGCTCGGCGGCCGACAGCCCCAGGCGCTCGGCAAGCTCGCCGGCGATCTCCGTGCGTTTGATGGAGTCGATGCTCAACTCGGCCTCAAGGTCGAGGTCGGGCTCGATCATGTCGGTCGGATATCCGGTCCGGGCACTGATGATCCCCAGGATCGTGCCGAGCAGATCGGCGGCGGGAACCTCGGCCCGGTCCGGTGTCGGCGGCTCGGGCGCGACGGCCACCGGCGCCGAGGCGATAGCGGGAACGGCCAGCGGCACGGCGGGTCTCTCAGCGTCCTGCCACACCACGCGCCCGGCCCCCGGCGCACCGCCGAGGTACGCCAGCATCACGTCCCGCTGCGCGGCGATCATCTCGCGGTTGGTCCTCAGGAACTCGGCGAGCAGCGCGTCCTGGCTGGCCGGAGTCACGGAATCGGGCGTCAAGATGCTCCCCTCCAGGGAGATTCGTCGAGCCGGGGTGAGACCGCCGGGCACGCAGGACCCGTCGGCGGTGCGGACGAGGTGGCCGTCGACCGTCCAGCCCGGCCGCGGGGCCGCGGTCGCGGTGGCCGCGTCCCGGGCGTCGCGGCCCTCGAACAGCCAGCCGGTGCGCAGCGCGACGCCGGAGGTGGCCAGCCGGGCCACCGCCGTGAGCAGGCCGCGCAGCCCGACGCCGGGCTTGTCCTCGCAGGCCACGGCCAGATGCGGCCGGTCCTCCAGGATCGCGTCCACGAGGCGTGTCAGAACCCTGCCGGGCCCGGCCTCGACGAACACCCGCACGCCCGAGGCGTACATCGCCTCGATCTCGTCGGCGAAGCGCACCGGCGAGCCGATCTGTGCGGTCAGCTCGTCGCGGACGTCGTCGGCGCCCGGGCCGTACGGGGCAGCCGTCCGGTTCGCGTAGACCGGCGTCTCCGGGGCACGGACCGGAACGTCCTTCAGCAGGCGCGCGAACGCCTCACCCGCGGCCGCGACGACCGGGCTGTGGAACGCGCACGCCACTGCGATGCGCTTCGCCCCGAACCCTGCGGACCGCAGCCGAGATATCGCCTCGTCCACCGCCTCGGTGGGACCGGAGATCACGACCTGCTTCGGAGAGTTCTGATTCGCCGGGACCACACGGTCGGCGAGCCCGTGCTCTTTGAGCACGGCGACGACTTCCCGGCTTCCCGCCGCGACCGCGGCCATGGAACCCGGGTCGTCACCGGCCGCCTCCAGAATCACCTCCGCGCGTCCCCGGCTGGCGTCCAGCAGCGCGGCCGGATCCAGCGCGCCGGCGCTGGCCAACGCGACCAGTTCCCCGTAGCTGTGACCGGCGACCGCGTCGGGCCGGATCCCGAGCTTGCGCAGCAGATGGTCCATGGTGAGCCCGGCGATGCCGAGCACCGGCTGCGCGACTCGCGTATCGCGGATATGCAGGTCCTGGTCGGCGGCGGTGGCGTCGTCGAAGGCGCGCGGCGGGTTCAGGACGTCGGCCCATTCGCGGCCGAGCCGCAGGTAGTGCTGGAGCTCGGGAAACGCGACGAACAGCTCGGCGAGCATCCCGGGGCGCTGGCTGCCCTGTCCGGGGAAGAGGAACGCGGTGCCCCCGGATTCCGGTGCGCCGGGTCCGAAGAACACCTCGTCCGGCGGCTGGTGCAGCCCTGCGGCCGGGTCGTGCTCACCGGCCAGCGCACGCTCGGCGAGGGATGCGAAGTCGTCGAGATCTGAGGCCACCAGCGCGATCCAGGCGCGGTCCGTCCGTGCGTCGGAGGCCCGCGCTGCGGCCAGCGCCAAATCGCGGAGCCGCCACGGAGTCTTGTCGGCGTCTCCGGTCGTCCGGTCTAGCAGTGTCCTGATGGCGCGGTGCGCGGCGGCGCGGTCGGGGCCGCGAAAGACGAAGAGTTCCGCGGGCCATTCGGACCGACCGTGGCGCGGATCCACGGCTCGTTCGTGTCCTGAGAGAACCACGTGGAAGTTGGTGCCGCCGAAACCGAAAGCACTGACGCCCGCGAGGCGTTCGCCCGGCGGCACGGCCCAGGGCGTCGCGGCCGCGCGGAACGCGAACGGGCTCTCGGCGGCGTTCCACGCGGGGTTCGGGCTGGTCATGTTCACCGTCGGCGGCCGCACGCCGGTGTGCACGGCGAGCGCGGTTTTGACGAGTCCGGCCAGGCCCGCGGCGCACTTGGTGTGGCCGATCTGGGACTTGACCGAGCCCAGCGCGCAGCCTCCGGGTTCGGCGCCTTCCTCGGCGAACAGCTTCGTCAGGGTACTGAGTTCAGTTCGGTCGCCGACCACGGTCCCGGTGCCGTGCGCCTCCACGAGGCCGACCCGGGCCGGGGACACGCCCGCCGATCGGTAGGCGCGGTCCAGCGCGCGCCGCTGGCCCTCCGGCCGGGGCGCCGTCAGCCCCAGCGCGCGTCCGTCGCTGGCGCTGCCGACGCCCTTGACTACCGCGTAGACCCGGTCCCCGTCGCGCTCGGCGTCCGCGAGCCGCTTCAGCACGACGCAGGCCGCGCCCTCGCCGAGCGCGATGCCGTCGGCGGCGGCGTCGAAGGCGCGGGTGCGGCCGGTCGGGGACAGCGCGTGGACCGAGGAGAACAGCAGGAAGTCGTTGATCCCGTTGTGCATGTCGACGCCGCCGCACAGCACCAGGTCGCTGGTGCCGAGCGTGAGTTCCTTGCACGCGATGTCGACGGCCGCGAGCGAGGACGCGCACGCCGCGTCCACGGTGTAGTTGGCGCCGCCCAGATCCAGGCGGTTGGCGATGCGGCCGGCGATGACGTTTGACAGGACGCCGGTGAACGAGTCCTCGGTGAGCCGGGGGAGTTGTGCGTCCAGGTCGGCGGGCAGTGGGCCGAGGTAGGCGGGGAGCGTGGTGCGCAGGACGCCAGCGTTGGACAGGTCGCTGCCGGCTTCCGCGCCGAAGACCACTGAGGTGCGGTCGTGGTCCACGCCGGGCCGGTCGTACCCGGCGTCGACGAGTGCTCGCCGCGCGACCTCCAGCGCGAGCAACTGCGCCGGCTCGATGCTGTTCAGCGCGTTCGGCGGGATGCCGTAGCGCAGCGGGTCGAAGGGGATCGGCGGGAGGAAGCCGCCCCACTTGGAGGGCGTGCCACGGCCGGCCGCCGAGCCGACGGCGTCCGGGTCGAAGAAGAGCTCGGGGTCCCAGCGCTCTGCCGGGACCTCGGTGACGCGGTCCGCGCCGTCGAGGATCGTGGCCCAGAACGCCGCGAGGTCCGGGGAGCCGGGGAAAACGCAGGCCATGCCGACGATGGCGATGTCGAGGGGCGCCGGGGGTTCGTGCGCGGCGTCGTCGGATTCGGCGCGGACTCCGAGCTCTCGGGCCGCTTCGGACGCGCTCGCGGCGTAGAACGCGCTCGCGCCTTCGGTGACCTCGGCGTGCAGGTCGGCGACGGTGGTGACGGAGTCGCGGAGCACCGCCACCTGGCCCGCCATGAACAGCCCTTCGCGGAGCTGACGGTCCTCGTCGACCGGGAGCAACTCAGAGCCCTCACGTATCAGTGCTTTGCTGGCGATACGGAGGCGGCCGACGTTGAGTTGTTCGAGCTGTTCCCAGGCTTCGCGCTCGGGGACGTCGCGGGCTCGCAGCTCCTGTCGCAGGGCCTGGAACTCGGTGGTGAAGGGGCTGACGATGCCGCGCGTGGTGTGGCCGGGAGCGGATTCCAACAGTGCGGTCGCCTCGGCGGTCAGGGCCTGGCGTTGGAACAGCGGTTGGATCGCGCCGCGCTCCACGGCTTCTTCGGTGAACAGATAGGCGGTGCCCATCAGCACGCCGATCTGCACCCCGGCGTTGACGACCGAGCGGGCCATCGCGGCGACCATCGCAGCCGAGCGTGCGTCGTGAATGCCGCCGGCGAACAGGATTTGGAGGCTGTCTGCCGGATCTGTGTTGGGCTTTGCTTTCGCTTGTTCGGCAAGCCAGTCCTCGATGACGCCGAGTTGCGCCTCCCAGAGCGGGAAGCTCGCGCGAGGGCCGGTGTGGCCGCCGCATTCCGAGCCTTCGAAGATGAATCTGCGGGTCCCGGCGGTGATGAACTGGCGGAGCAGGCCGGGGGAGGGGGCGTGGAGAAACGTCGCGATGCCGGAGTCTTCCAGGGCGCGAGCCTGAGTGGGGCGTCCGCCTGCGACGATCGCGTATGCCGGTCGCAGTTCCCTGACGATCTCCAGCTGCGCGGCCCGGAGCTCGGCAGGGGCGAATCCCAGGATCCCGACACCCCAGGGACGCTCGCCGAGCGCGGCCGCCGTCTGCTCCATCATCGCGCGGGTCTGTTCGCCGGTCGCGAGCGCCAGGGCGAGGAAGGGCAGCGCTCCGTCGTCGGCGACTGCTGCGGCGAACGACGGCTGGTCGCTGACGCGCGTCATCGGACCCTGAGCCAACGGTATACGAAGGCTGAGAGAGGCGGCGAGCGGCGCTTGCGGAGCAAGGGATTCGGCGCCGTTCTCGTCGCGGATCGCCTCGATGATCGCCGAGCGCACCGCACGCACCGCACCGACGGTGTCGTTGTGACGCTTCAGGAAGCGGTCGGCGAGGAATCCGTCCTGGCCGATGGGGACGGATGCGGGCGCGCGAAGTACCCGGTGGCCGTCGACGACGACCGTCTCGGATCCGTCCATGGCACGCAGCGCGGCGCGGATCTCCTCAGGGAGTTCGGCTTCCGGAAGCAGCGCCAGCTGAGTGTCCAGGACGACGCCGGCCGCGCCGCCGATGACCGCTGCGGCGGCGGTGTGCTCGCCGATACCGCCGGCGGCCCAGACCGGGAGGTCGAGGCCGAGTTCGGTGAGGAGGCGCTGGAGGAGGATGAAGGTGCTCAGTTCGCCGACGGGGCCGCCGGCTTCGGATCCCTTGGCGATCAGCCCGTGGGCGCCTGCGGTCCTGGCGGCGTGCGCCTCTGCGACGTCGGTCACTTCGACCAGGACTCGGCAGCCGGTCGCGGCCAGTTCGTCCACGCCCCACGGTGCTCCCGAACCGAGCACTACCAGGTCGACCTTTCCCGGGCCGATCCCGATGAGCTCGGCCAATTCGGCGGGTTCCAGCGCACAGCCCTGCCCGCACCTGACGCCGAACCCGTCGGGGAGCCATTCCGCAGCCAGCGCCAGCGCCTCGCGCGCCGCCCTCCCGCCGGTGCCGAGGTCCACGACCCCGGTGCCCCCGCCGCGGCCGACCGCTGCAGCCAGGCGCGCGTTCGGGATACCGCAAGGTCCGATCCCGACGACCAGGTCTCGTCGATCCCGTGCAACGGGCATCGCGGCTCCGTCCTGCGCGGCGCGGCCGTAAGGCCACTGATTTACGGTTACCAACGGGTAGGGAGTTTGGCACATCGAACGTGATGTCGGAAGATAGTCCCCTGTTAAGCTGTATCAACGAAATTGCACACAGAGGGTGTCTTCCGACCCTGAGACGAAACTTGCGGCTCAAACGCCCTGATCGGAGCTTCGGGCCCTGATTTCGTACCTTTGCCCGCTCTGGCGTCGGGATGCGAGCTGTGATACTTAACTCGCGTGGGTCCGACCGATGAGCCCGAACCGACACACCAGCCCGCCGGAGCACCGGAGCTTGCCGGAGCACCGACCGCGACCGCACCACGCCGCGCCGAGGCGATCGCCTTACGCCGCCCCGCTTACGAGGCCGACCTCAAGGACGGCCTCGACCGGTTCTTCGAACCGCGCCGCACCGTCTGCCCGTGGTGCGCCTCGGACCGCCTGCGTGAACGCCTGCACACCACCGACCTGCTCCAGCACAAGCCCGGCGACTTCCGCCTGGACCGCTGCCTGGACTGCGGGCACATCTTCCAGAACCCGCGCCTGAGCTCAGAGGGACTTGAGTTCTACTACCGCGACTTCTACGACGGACTCGGCGAGAAGAGCAGCGGCGGCATCTTCGCCGGCCGCGGCGCGACGTACCGCCGCCGCGCGAAGGCGTTGCTGCCGCACGTCTCCGGCGTCCCCGGCGTCCCCGGCTCCGCTCGCACACCGGACACCTGGCTGGACGTCGGCACCGGCCACGGCCACTTCTGCGAGGCGGCGCGCGACGTCTTCCCGGACACGGCGTTCGACGGCCTCGACTTCACCGACGGCGCCGAACTGGCCGAGCGCGCCGGCCGCGTCCGCCACGGCTACCGCGGCAGCTTCGTCGACATGGCGCCATCAGTCGCGGAAACCTACGACGTGGTGAGCATGTTCCACTACCTGGAGCACAGCGTGGAGCCCGGCCTGGAACTGGAGGCGGCACACAAGGCCCTGCGACCCGGCGGACACCTGCTGATCGAGGTCCCCGACGCGGCCAGCCGCTACTCCCGCCTCCTCGGCCGCCGCTGGCTCCCCTGGCTGCAACCGCAACACCTGCACTTCACCCCGGTCCAGAACCTCCGGGACCGCCTCACCGCCCTCGGCTTCACCGTGCTGGCCGAACAACACGCCGAACCCCACGACCGCGTCGACCTCCTCGCCGCCACCTGGTTCGTGCTGGACGCCCTCGCCCCGCGGGACGAGGCACCGTGGCTTCCGCGGCGTCCGGGACGCTTGAAGCGGATGGCGCGGGTGGTGATCGTGACGCTCGGCGTTCCGGCTTTGGTCGTGGCGACGGTGCTGGACCGGATCATTCCCAAGGCTCTGATACGCAGCCTCCGGCTTTCCAATGCGTACCGGGTGGTTGCGCGCCGCGATTGACCGGACTACGAATAGATCGTCACAAGGTCCTGATGCGTCTGGGCGGCCATGTGCAGGATGTCGCCGACGATTTCGAGCAGCTCCTCGGAGTCGGGGTCGTCCAGGGGCGCCAGCGCGTCCTCGCCGGCTTCGTCCAGTGCGCTCACGGCGTCGGCCAGCTCGTTCCGGGTGAGCCAGCCCATCGATGGGTAGCCGGTCCATTTTGTGCCGGCCAGCGGACGGTCCAGCAGGTGCCCGGCGGGCTCGGCGCCGATCAGGCCGGCGAGTGCCTCGCCGATGAAGCGGTCGCGGAACCAGGTGCCGCCAGCGGAGCTGTGGTCCACGGCGTCGACCGGGCTGCCCAAGTGCCGCAGTAGCTCAACGGCGTGCTTGGCGACGGTCTCCGGGTCGTTGGAGGTTGTGCGGGCCGTCAGCTGCGCGGTCAATTCGTCGGCCGGGACTGTGTAGAACGATAATGTGTAGCTCATCTGTGGCTCCCAGCCGATGAACGGGGGATTTGGTGGACGAGTCGGAGCTGGCGGAAGCGTGCATCGACGATGCGGGCAGCATCTTGGTGGCGCCTTCCACGCTGCATGATAACGACTTGGTCAGGGACTTCTTCGGGCTCACCATCACGCCCGAGGACCTTGCTAAGGGCTTGCCTGACCTTGCGCGGAAGACCGTCTACCTCTGCGGCGATATATCCGGGATCGGTAGCGACCAAGTGCGTACGGCCTCTCGGGTATTCGTTATCCGCGAGCTATCTCAGGGCTACCGCGAGGGCGTCGACAATCCGTGGCCCCTCGTCGACCTCGGCCGGGTCCCGATCCGCATGGGCGGCGTCGGCGTGTACTACCGCCGCTTCTTCGAACTCGGCGACGATCACTTCGGGCGGATCAGTGCGGAGCACGAGTTCCAGTCCCTGACGGAGTCCACGAAGCCGGGAACGGCCCATCGCAGCGGGATCTATCTGACGCGGGTGACGCAGAACGCTGACGAACTGCATTTCCGCCTACTCCGCTGCTCCACGAACTTCTCGGGACCGACCGAGAACTTTCGCCCGACCGACACGCGCATCGTCGAGGAGCTGAACCGCGAGGCGGGTGCTGTTTTCCGGAGCCCGGCAACGCTGAATCACGTCCTCGCGCAGATCTACCACAACACCCTCGCCACGGCTGAGCGGAAGCAGGCCAAGGCCAAGATCTCGGCTCACGCCGACAAGACGAAGGACATGCCCGCCAACGGGATCATGGCCTTCTGTACCTTCTACGACCAGCTCGACAAGTTGCAGCCCATAGCCGAAGATCCCTTCGACTACGGCGTGAAGGGTGTCAGTGGACTGACCAAACTCCACTTCCGCCTCAAGGAGTCGACCGAACAACGCGAGGAGTCCGCGCTCCCTTCGCAGTTCACTGTGACGCTCTATCCCGGCTCCGTGTTCTTCATGCCGCTGTCCACCAACCGCCTCTATACGCACGAGATCCGGCCGTCGATGCTGGACGCTGGGCAGCTCCCGACCCGCCTGGGATACGTGGTGCGCTGTTCGAACGCCGAAGCCGTGCACAAGGGCGGCCAGACGTTCCTCAAGCTGGCCGGGGACCTCGTGGAACTGGAGCCGCCGACGCCGGACGGCATGGACGAGCTGCGCAGGCTGTACGCGGAGGAGAACAGGACCGCGTCCTTCATCGACTACGGCAACGACATTCTCTTCAGCATGAACGCCGGAGACTACGATGCCCCGCGAGTCTGAGATCTCGGATGACGTCCTGTCATTCGCCTTGCCAACCGAGGCGAATCTCTTTCCAGAGTTGTCCGCCTCGGTGAGCTGGGAAGACGTGGGAAAGGGCCGACGAGGCGCCGTACTCACCAGGATCGACGAGGCGGGTGGCGTACCCCTCGTGCGCACCACCACTCGATACGGCAGCCCGGCGCAGCGTTTCCGGGCGGTGCACGAGCGGCTAGCGCAGGAGGTTCAAGAGCGTGCGGCGCTTTCGGTCGGCTTCAACAACGCCCTCATCGAGACCTATACGAACGCTTACACGACCATGGGCAGCCACTCCGACCAAGCCCTCGACTTGGCCGCCGAGTCCTTCATCGCCGTCTTCTCCTGCTACCAGAACCCCGAAGCCGGCCCGCCAAGGAAGCTGACCTTCGAACCCAAGGAACCCGGCGGCGAGAAGTTCGAGATCCCCCTCACCCACAACAGCATCGTCGCCTTCTCCGTCACCACGAACCGCCGCCTCAAGCACAAGATCACCCTGGACGCGCCCGCCCAAACGGCGGACAACCAATGGCTGGGCGTCACCTTCCGAACATCAAAGACCCTCATCCACTTCCGCGACGGCCACGCCTACCTCGCAAACGACGCGCGCCTCACACCAGCCGACGACGAGCAGCAGCGCGAGTTCTACCAACTACGCCGCCGCGAGAACAACGAAACGGACTTCGTCTACCCTCCGCTGACGTACACCATCAGCGCCAGCGACGTGCTGCCGCCGGTCTGATCTGGGAGGAATCGGCCCAGCCGGGCTCGAGTCCGAGCCGGCCATCTCAGTCCTAGATGTCGTTGAGATGACGCGTCAGCTCGACGAAGTACCGTTCGTTCTTCCACAGGTCGCGGTTCCCGATGACGTACAGCCGGCGCTTCGCCCGAGAGGCCGCGACGTTGAGCAGATTCGGTTTGGCGGCGGCCCAGCCGCGTTGGCCGGGCTTGCGCGGGTCGCTGCCCAGGACCAGGAGCACGATGTCGGCCTCCTTGCCCTGCATGGTGTGGATGGTGCCGACAGCGTCTTCTCCGGGCAGGTCCAGGCCCAGCCCTTGACAGCCTTCGACGACGTCACGGAAGGGGCTGATCACCTTGATCTCGGCGGGATCGACGTTTCGGGCGAGCAGGGCCTCGACGATCCGGCGCACGGTTCGGCCTTCGGCGGGGATCCACGTTCCCTCAGCGTCCGGAGCCTCCACGTGGTCCCACCGGCTGGCCGGAAGCGCCAGGTACGGGTCGTCGGCGGGCTGGACCGGATGCTTGCCGTTGACCATCAGGGTGCCGCCGTAGGCGATGGTGTTGCTGATGGTGAACGTCGGATCGTCGCAGCGGCGGTGGACGCGAAGCGGCGCGCCGACCCAGGTCCGGTCGGTCGTGCCGTCCGGGCTGGGCACGTCGAGCCAGGTGCCGTGTGGGGCCGGCCGGTCGGCCAGGGCCTGGACCGAGGTCCAGCCCGGCAGCCATTCCTCGGCGACGCCGAAGTGGTTCCGCAGCGCCTGTTGCACGGTGTGCGGGATGGTGACCACCGGTTCCAGCTGGAGCGGGTCGCCGACGACGACCGCACGCCGGGCCCGCAGCAGTACCCCGCAGGCATTCTGCGGGGCGGCCTGCCCGGCCTCGTCGATGAACGCCCAGCCCAGGTCGCCCGGGCCGAGGTGGGAGAACAGCCGGCCCGCGGACGCGAACGTGGTGGAGACGACCGGAATCGCCAGGAACAGCGACTGCCATGCCGCCTTGATCGCCTCGCCGTCGGCGTTCTCCGGAACCGCGCCGCTGATGACGTCGAATGCCGCGTACAGGTTCTGCCGCATCGTGCGCGCGTTGGCCAGCAGGAAGGACTTGTGCAACCGGAGGGCTTCCAGGAACAGCCGGGTACGCGCCTCTGCGATCTCCGCATCGCCCCAGGGGGCGAGCATCTCGCGTGCCGCGTCCTGCGTGATCGTGTCCGCGGTCGGCACGTGGCCCGGCCAGGCGGCCACCGCCTTGCTCCACTCCTGCTCCGCGCGCTGGAGCCGTTTGGTCGCCTCGGAGTGCCGACCGGTCACGTCGGCCAGTTGGCGACGCAGGCTGTCGGACCGGTTCGCGGCGTCCTGCACGGCGCGGCGGACAACGGCGCCGGCGGCATCGGCGGCCGCCATCGCCGCGGCCAGCGTTTGATCCCGCTCGTGCCATTCCCGTCCGGCCCGGCCCCGAGTGGACAGGCTCACCCAGAGACCCGGTTTGTAGTCGGAGTGTTCGCTCCGGGCCCGCCGGGTCAGCTCCCTGGCGTTCTCCGCCTCGGCGAGCGCGGCATCGGCCTGTGCGCGTGCGGCATCGGTGGCCTGGATCCGTTCGCGCAAGTGGTCGGCCGAATCGGCCAGGGTCCTGATGTCCAGGGCGAGTTCGGTGACTCTGCGGCCGGCGTCCGCTGCCGCCTGCCGCAGCGTCGTCAAGGCCTCGACGGCTGCCTTGGCAGCGGAGAACCGGGCAACCGCAGCGGGCCAGTTCACCGGCTCGCCACCGTTGTTCTGGGCACTGAGGATGTCGGCCAGTCCGGCTTGGCTCCGAACGGCCTCCCGTTCCTCGCGGGCGGCGGCGTTCTCTTCCTGCTCGGTGACGCCCCACCACACACGCTGGGTGAAGGCCTTGCGGTACTTCATGGCGCCAAGCGCCCCGGCGATCGCAGCCCAGGCCTGCCCGTCAGGCGGCGATTGCTCCAAGCCCAGCGCGATCGACGCCGCGCCGGCAAAGTAGTCGACGTCCTTTGCAGTGGCCCGCCAGGACGCGTCGATGCCTTTGGGGCCGGGAAACTCGCGGGTGATGTTCTTGGCCGCGCCGTTGTTCGCACACGCCACGACCATCTCGAAGCCGACCAGCTCCGGCCGCAGTTGGCGCACCGTCTTGCGCCAGTTCTCAGTGCTCCACGAGTGGCTCCCGATGAACGCGGCCTCCGGTCGCGGCAGCGCCGCGAGACGTTCGGCGCGTTGCACCACCAGGCCGGCGATCACATCGCGCAGCATCGTCGTCTTGCCGGTGCCCGGCGGGCCGTTGACCGCGAACACGGGAACTCGGTCGGCGGTCTGGGCGTCGAAGATCCGGTTCACGGCGAACTGTTGGCTGAGCACCAGTGGATGTCCCGCCTTGGTGACCCAGCGTCCACCGGGAACGTGGCGGGGCTCGGTGGCGGCGAGGACTGCTCCGGGCTGTTGCCGCACATCGATGCGCTCGTGGACATCGATCGCCTCGCGGGGGCGCAGGTAGGCGGTCAACGGCGCGCTGGCCCGGCTTATATCCAGCGCGTTCGCCGCACGGGTGAGGTCGTCCAGGATGAAGCTGTTCAAGAAGCCGTTGTCGGCGTTCTCGTTCGCTTTGACGCGCACCCGGCGACTCGCCACCCAGATCGCGCCGGGGTCCAACGCCTTCTCGACGCCCAACAGGTAAGCCTGCGCTTTGCGCAACTCGAACAGATCCGGCGTGGTCAGCGGGCGGCGCCGGTCGGTGACCTTCGCCGTGCTCTGCTTGTTGTCCGCGGGATCGCCGCCGGAAGCGTCGTCGCGCTCCTTCGAGCCCTCGGGCGCGGAATCGTCCGGGGAGATCAGCTTCTTGGCGAAGGTCTCGGTCGCCTTCCCCGCCGCGGCTCCGATCAGCGGTCCCGCGAACGACGTCGTCAGTGGGCCGACGATCGCCGACAATCCGCTTGCCGCCGCCTCGGCCGCGGCCTCCCGGGCGCGATCGACCAGATCCTTGGCCTTGGCCTGGCCCAGAGTCGGGATCACCGGATCACTCATGGAACGGACTGCGCTGCCGAAGCCGACGCGGGCGAGTGCCCAGTCGACATCATCGAGCCACTTCGGATCCCCCGGCCCCGGCCCGACGGTTCGGCCCACCGCCCACGCGCAGGCCGACAACACTTCCGAATCCTTGATGAGCTTGCCCTCGGCGTTCACCGTGAGGGCGAACAGCGCCGTGCACCCGGAGAGCCGCTCGTCGCGGTACTGCGGATCGTCGCCGAACACGTCTACTACCGCGTCACGCATCCGCTCCAGCTCGAAGACCCCGCCGAAGACGGTGTGCTGCCAGGTGAAGCCCGCCGGGGGCCGGAGTCGCTCGTCGGTCTGGTTCGGATGCTGTGGATGCCAGGGCGGAACCTGGTTTTCCTGCAGGTCAAGGACGTCTTTGTGGTCTGAGGGCCGCTCTCGGATGGAGGGAGGGCTGAATATCTCCACCGCCCGCCAGAACCTGACGGTCTGTGCCGACCCATCGCCCCGTGCCATCCGAACCCCCATGCGATTACAAGCCCTCGGCGTCGGATCGCTCAGTTGAGCGTGATGTTCGCGTGGGTGTAGTCCCGGCCCTGCACGACGCGCTCGGCCGACCCGGACACATTGTTCGTGACGTTGTCCGAGCCTGCGATCGTGACGTTTCCCGATCCCATGACCGACTGGTGCCACTCGCCGAGCTCTCTGGCCAGGGCCGGGTCCGCTTGGGCGGCAGTGGCGAGTTCGTCGGCCAGCGCGGATGCTTCTTCGGCGGATGCTGGCAGCTCAGGGGTCCGACCCCGGTGGCGGGTCACGAGGGCCTTCAGGGCGTCCCACGCCTTCGAGCCGGCCTGGCTTGCCGCGCTGTCAAGGAACTTCGTCAGCGCGGCCGAGATCATGGTCGGAGTCAGTATGGGATCCATGTCGGCCTTTCGCGCGTCGAATATGGGTTCTGACATCCTACGCTGTGAGCTCGGCGTCCGGCCGAGCATGCTTGCCGAGTGGCGCGCGGCAGGTGTCGGTCTGGCAAGTACGAGCCCTGTCACCGTAGGCTGGGCAGGTGATAGACGCAGGTGGAGAGGCGAATCGGGGAGCGGTCGACAACGACGTCTCCGGGTCGGTGCACAGCCTCGTCCAGGGCCGCAGTTTCGACAATGCGACGATCAACTTCTTCGGCTCCGCGCCTCCGCGTCCGATCGGCACTCCGGCCATGCTGCCGCCCAGCTATGGCCCCTACACCGACCGGATCGCAGTGCACGAGCGTCTGGACCAGTTCGCCGATCGAGAAGTCGGGATGGTCCAGCTCGGCGGCGTGGCCGGGGTGGGGAAGTCCGCGACCGCCCTGCGCTATCTGCGTAGTCGCAGTGAGCGATACCGCGGGGGCGTCTACTACGCAGATCTCGGTGGCGGCCGTTCCGGTCGTGGCGTATCGGTCGCCGATGCCCTGGACAGCTGGCTGGTCGCCAAGGGCGTTCTGCCGGCCGACGTTCCGCCGAGTCTGGCCGCGCGCTCGGCGCTGTTCCGGCAGATGACTGCCGATGCGCCGGTTGCGGTGCTCATCGACGATCCCGTCAGCACGGCACAGGTGACGCCGCTGTGCCCGACGTCCGAGGGCAGCCTGATCATGGTAACCGCCCACCACGAGCTCGGCGGGATCCGCACGGCCCACGGCGCGGAGTTCCTCCGCGTGCCGATGCTCGAACACGACTATGCCCTGGAACTGTTGGCCGGCCTGGTCGGCGCGGAACGCCTCCACGCCGAACAGGAAGCCTTCGACCAACTGGCGGCGTTCAGCGAAGGCCATCCACTGATGTTGCGGGTCATCGCCGCGGAACTGAACCGCGGTCGGTGGGACACCGCCGAAGAGTTGGCTCTGCAGTTGGCGGACACCCGCAGCAGACTTCAGGCCGCGGACCAGATCATGGCATCAGGGGGTGACTACTCGGTGAACGCCGCCTTGGAGCTCAGCGTCAGGGGTCTGTCGGAGCCCGGCCGAGTTCTGCTGCGTGCGCTGGCGTCCCATCCCGGAGCGGAGTTCGGCGCGGACCTGGTCGCCTTCTTGGGGGCAGACTCCGGTGCCCTGGCGGATCTGGTCGAGTCGGGGCTGGTCACCCCGCTGCACGAGACCGGGGCGCCCCGCTTCCTGCGACGCTGGCGGCTGCACACTCTGGTGCAGGACTTCGTCCGGCGCGAGGCGGCATCGGATCTCACCGCGTCGATCGCGACCGAGAAGGCGATCATCGGCTGGTACCTGCGCCGCACCGCGGTGGCCGACAGGGCCCGTTCTCCGCGCTGGCACATCGGGCCGGACTTCACGGACGAGCCGCCCTTCGAGGATGCCGTCGCCGCCGTCCGCTGGCTGGAAGCCGAGCAGGCGAATCTGCGAAGCGCCGTGATCGCGGCGTCCGACTCGGGCGACCACGGCACTGTGTGGCAGTTGTGCGAGGTCCTGTGGGGTCTGTACTTCTGGAGCAACGCCTTCGGCGACTGGATCGACACCCACCAGCTGGGCATCGAATCGGCGATGCGTCTCGGCGACCGGGCGGCGGAGGGGCGCATCAGGTTGCAGCTTGGCTTTGCCTACTACAACCAGGACGATATAGACCAAGCCGCGGCGGAGTTCGCTTCCGCCGTTCCCGCCGCCGAGGACAGCGGAATGGCCAAGCTGCTGGCTGCCGCGATCGAGTCGGTCGGCCTGGCCGATCTGCGGCTCGGGCGGCCGCGGCAGGCCCTTGACGCGTTCGATCAGGTGCTCGCGCTGGTTGAGGCGGATCCTGAGGCCGGGCCTGCCGCTGTCGGCAACGTTCAGCGGCACCGGGCTCGAGCCCTCGGTGCCCTGGGTCGGCAGGCCGAGGCCATCGCCATCGTCAACGATCACGCGATCCCCGCCTACGAGGCCGACGGGAACAGCGCCTACAACCTGGCTCGAACGCTCGTCGATCTCAGTGACCTTCTGATCGCCGGCGGCCGAGCCGACGAAGCCGTGGAACACGTGCACCTGGCCATCGCGGAGTTCGGCCGCCTTCGCAACCCTCTGCAAGGCGCGGTGGCGCTGACCACTCTTGCGTCGGCCTACGAGGCGCTCGGCGACATCGAGAACGCCACCAACGCCTTGCTCCGTGCGGCCGAAGTCTACGAAGCGCTGGGCTCGCTCAAGGCACCTGATGTCCGAGCCCGCGCTCAGGCATTGCAAGGTGGAGTCGAGAGTTGAACGATCAGGGGTCGCGGGGTAGAGGGACGCGGACGATCTCGTCGTAGAGCTGGGACGCCAATGTCGCGGGGTCCCTGCCCGGCGCAGTATCGCGGACGATCTCGGTCCCGTCCCGCAGCCTCATCCGGCAGGTATCGCCATCGATCAGACCAGCCACGGTCAGGCCCGGCAGGCGCTCGAAGACTCGTTCCGCCCAATCCGGTGGCGCCCCGAGCGCGTCGCGGACCATCACGTCGGCCATCTCGGCGGCACGCCCGGCTGGCTGCGTCGCGTCGACGACCACATGCCCGCCGACTCGTGGCGTGCTGGCGTGGGCTACGGCCATCGGGAACCGCTCGACCCTGTCACCTTCTACTGTGGCCCACAACGGCGACACGCGTTGCCGCTGGTGATGCAGTACGGGCACCGGCTCGGGCACGGCTGGCGACGGCGGCTCATCCAGGCCCAGTACGCGGTAGAACAGGGTTCTGAGAAGTTCCAGCGAGCGTCCGGGGAAGGACGTCACGCGGCCCGTCACGTCGGCGTACTGAGCAGGTTCATACGTGGCCATCAGCTTCTCGATCTGGTCCCGTAAGCACGAGTCCAGCTGTAACCGCGGCGCCGCTTCGGCGAATTGCGCGATCGGCGACTCGGGGTCCACCGCGTCGGCGGGATACGTTGCGAGAACAGTGGGAATGCCGAGCGCCGCGCCGTAGAACGTCACGGAACCGTGGTCGCCCACGACGGCGTCGGCGGCAAGCAGCGCCGCGCGCCACTCCAACGGCGGCACGACCAGTAGTCCGCCGCGGCGTGCGTGGGCCAGAACACGCTCGACTTCAGCTCTGCCGTGTGCGTGGACGACGTTGGGATGGATCACGGCGGCCACCATGAAGTCATCCACCGGCAACTCCGCCACCAGGCGCTCGACGAGGTCGATATGCCTGCCGAACAGCGAGTTCTCGCCCCAGGTCGTGTTCACGACCACCAGTCGGCGGTCGCCCAGGCCGAGAGCCGAGCGGTAGAGGTCCCGGTCCGGTGCGCTCTCCAGCAATCTGTCGAAGCACGGATCGCCGGCGACGACGGCGGTTGACGCGGCCGCCGGGGCGGCCTTGCGGAACCGCTCGAGTTGCTCGGAATGGGACAGGATCTGGGCGGTCGCTATGGGTTCGCCGTCATGGAGGACCCAGGCATCCGACAAGCCGAACACCGAGCGGCTCGCGGCTCGCGGCTCGCGGCTCCCGGCTCCCGGCTCCCGGCTCCCGGCTCCCGGCTCCCGGCTCCCGGCTCCCGGCTCCCGGACTCAAGGTACTTATTGTATCCCATGCCGTGTGGAAGTATGACAATTGGCGCATTCAGCTCCCACAACGCACCCCCATGGGACGCCGATATCGCCAATCCGAACCGCAGTCGGCAGGCGTCAGCCCAGTCGAGGCCGACGAAGCCGTTGCTCGTGAACAGTGCCGAGATGCCGTTTCGAAAAGGAGACGAGCCCGGGCACGTGAACGCCAGCCCGAGGCGGGAGTCGCCGGCAAAGGCGGGCACCAGATCCAGCAGTCGCGTGGCCGCAGTGACGTTGTGGACTACCAGAAGGACAGACGAGTCCGAGTGCGTCCGGAAGGTGTTCCACTCCGCGGCTTTTGCTCCATACGGAACGCGACCCCATTCTGGCAATTCCACCCGCGCATCGCTCCTCATCAACGGTCGAGCCACCATAGCGTGGCCGCGCTGCCAGTGGTCCGGTCCAATAATTCCCCCAGACCCGGGTAGGCCCCCTTCATCTCGAAGTTCGCCCAAGGCCGGCCGAAGGACGACATGGCGCGGAATCGCTACGCGGACCTGCTGCGGGTCGTGGCCATCAGCGGGGTGGTCTACGGCCACTGGCTGTTGGTCTCGGTCACCTACCGGCACGGGCGGTTGTCCGGCGTCAACGCGATCGACTACATCGGCTGGGGGCGGTGGGTCACCTGGGCCATGCAGGTGATGCCGGTCTTCTTCCTCGTCGGCGGCTACGTCAACGCCGGGTCGTGGATCACGCACCACGCCCAGGGCGAGGGCTGGACCCGGTGGGTCCGCGACCGCGTCATGCGGCTGCTGTGGCCGACCGCCGCCTACATCGCGGTGGCGATCGTCGCGGTGCTGATCGCGCAGGCGGCGGGGGTGCCCCATGCGGAGCTCGCCGAGATCGCCTGGCTCATGGCCCTGCACCTGTGGTTCCTGCCGGTCTACCTGCTGCTCAACGCGCTCACGCCGGTCCTGCTGGCCGCGCACCGGCGGTGGGGGCTGGCGGTGCCGGCCGCGATGGCCGTGGCGACCGCGCTGGTCGAGGTGGTCCGGACCGCCCCGGGCCTGCACTTCGTCGGCTACGCCAACTACCTGTTCGTGTGGGGCGGCATCCACCAGTGGGGCTTCGCGTGGCTGGACGGCAGGCTGACCGCGCCGCGGTGGCGCCCGTACGCGATGACCGTGGTCGGGGCGGCGCTGCTGGTGGGGCTGGTGGCGTCCGGTACGTACAAGGTCGACATGGTCGGCTCCGGCAACACCAACCCGCCCTCGATCGCCCTGCTGGCGTTCGCCGCCGCCCAGTCGGGCCTGGTGCTGGCGGCGGAGCCCTGGGCCTCCCGGCGGCTGGCCGGGCCGCGCCTGTGGCCGCGGGTGAAGCGCCTGAACAGCGTGGTCATGAACGTCTACCTGTGGCACTTCGTGCCCGCGCTCGTCGCCGCGCTGGCCCTCTACGCCACCGGGGTGTTCGCGCAGCCCGCCATCGGCAGCGCGCGGTGGTGGGAGCTGCGGGTGATCTGGCTGGCCCTGCTGACGGTGCTGCTCGTTCCGGTGGTCGCGGGCGTCAGCCGGGCCGAGCGGCCGATGCTGCGCCTGCCCGGCGGGGTCGGCCCGGCCGGGTGGTGGTCACCGGTGCTGCTGGTGGTCGGCATTGCGGCCGCGGCTCAGAGCCTGGCCACCTTCGCCGTCGACGGCTTCGCGCCAGGTGGGCGCCTGCCGGGGCCGGCTCTGGGCGGGTTCCTCGTCGGGATGGTCGCGACCCTGCTGACCGGCCGCGTACCGAAGCCCGGCGGCGACGATCACCGGCCACAGCGACTGGAGCCCCGTGACGACGCGCTCGGCGACCCCGGCGTAGCCGTGGCCGTTCAGCTCGACCAGAAACCAGGCCGCGCTGATTAGCACGACCACGGTGAACGCGGCCGAGGTCCCCGGCCGCAACGGCCACGGGGCGGACGGACGGTCTTCCACGACCAGGCAGGGCCAGGCCGCGAGCGCCGCGAAGGCCGTCCCGGTGGCCACGACGTGCTGGGGCGTGGTGCCGCCGTCGCCGGGTTCCGGAAAGGCCGCCACCGCGATCGAACAGACACCGCCGAGGAGCAGGCACATCCGCCCCGCGGGCCGTACCTGCTTGAGCCCGTACGCCGTGACGAGGTAGCACACGCCGATGCCGGCGAACACCGAGGTCATCAACCACCGGTCGGTCGCCCGGTCGGCGGCCAGCGCGCTGATGGTGTGGCTGAGCGGATCGAACCCCGTGGGCTGAAGGGCCGCCGCGGCCGTCCAGCCGCCGATCAGCAGGATCGGGGCGGTACCGGATGACAGCAGCGTCCACCACGGAACGAGCGACATACCCACACCGTATGTCTGCGCGCGCGACCGAACTTGTTCTACGGGACTCGGGGAGGCTGTTGCGCTCGGCCAAATGGGGGACCGCGACTTTCAAACTCCGGCCATGGTGAGCTCTATCAGCCGTGGATCGTCGTCCCAGTGAGTTCGGCGCAGTAGTCGAGGAGCGCGTCTTGAACCGCCGCCTCGTGCGCTTCGGCGGAAACCAGGCGCTCCCGCTGGTGGTAGAAGTGCCGACCGGTGACCCTCGCCGCCGCGTCGTCGCTGACGGCCAGCCACGCCTGCGTCACCGGGCCCTGATCCAGGTCGTCCGGCGCGCCGCGCCCGCCCATCTTCGTCGGAACCCACCCCGGCTCCACCGAGTTCGACAGCACGTCCGGCCACCGGCGCGCGACACCGAACGCCAGCAGGACGTCGAACAGCTTGCTGTCGCTGTAAGCCTGCGAACCGTTCCAGCGGCGGTCGGCCCACTGCGGATCGGACAGATCCGGGTCCCCACCGCGCGCCATGCCCGAGCTGAGGTAGACCAGCCGGTCCGGCCGCGTCATCAACGCGGTCAGCAGGTAGGGCGCGAGCACGTTGACCGTGAACAGCTGGCTCAGGCGGTCGACGGTCTCGACGCGGCGCGGCTCGCGGTAGCCGAGGCCCGCGTTGTGGATGACGGCGTCGAACCGGCCCGCCGCGTTGGCCGCGGCGGCGAGCGACCGGATGCCGTCGAGGGATCCTAGATCGGCCACCAGCACGTGCTCGGCGGCCGGCACTGCGGCGCGCGTCTGCTCGGCCCGCTTGTCGTTACGCGCGTGCAGAGTGACCGAGTGGCCTTGGGCGATCAGCAGGCGGCCGGCCATCAGGCCGAGCCCGTCGGAGGACCCGGTGATCAGGACGTGAGCCATGGTTGCATCACCTTCTGGAGAGCGTTCGAGATTCGTTCGAGCTTCGCGGGCGGCCGCTGCCGCAGGCGACACATCAACTCTTGACCTCCCGACCCTGTGCCGTCCAAGACCTATTCCGCGTCCTGTGATGCCCTGCGGGTATCACAGAGAGCCGAAGAGGTCTTGGACGCGATCGTCGATCAGGCCGCATCGTGGAGACGAACCCGAACAGCGGCGGAGGATGGCAAATGAGGATTTTCCTGACAGGTGGATCCGGCTACATCGGCCGGGCCACGATCGCCGAGCTGGTGCGCCACGGCCACGCCGTGGAGGCGCTGGCGCGCAGCGAGCAGTCGGCGCAGGCCGTCGCGGGTGTCGGCGCGGTCGCGGTCCGCGGCGGCCTCGCCGACCTGGACGTGCTCCGTGACGCGGCCGCCCGCGCCGAGGCGGTGATCCACCTCGCGCAGGCCGACTCCCCGGCCACCGAACTCGCCGCGGCCACCGCCATGCAAGACGGCGTCGGGGCCGGAACCTACGTGCACACCGGCGGCAGCTGGGTCTACGGCGACACCGACGGCGTGCAGGACGAGACCGCGCCGTGGAATCCGCCGAGCGTCGTGGCATGGCGCAAGTCGGTCGAGGACCAGGTCCTGGCGCGCGCCGCCGAAGGAGCACGCCCCGTCATCGTGCAGCCCGGCCTGCTCTACGGCGGCGACAACCGGCTGATCGAGCACTTCTTCATCGCCCCGGGCAAGCGCGACGGCGCGGTCCCGTACATCGGTGACGGCGCCAACCGCTGGTCGCTGATCCACGTCGACGACGTCGCCACGCTCTACGTCGCCGCCCTCGCCGCGAAGGCCGGATCGGTCTACATCGGCGTCGGCGAGAACCACCCGACGATGAAGGAGGTCGCCGAGGCGGCCTCGCGCGGCGCCGGCCTTGGCGGCAAGACGGTCTCGATCACTCTCCAACAGGCCCGCGCCCAGATGGGTCCGGTCGCGGACGCGTTCGCGCTGGACCAGCGGCTGACGTCGGCCAAGGCTCGGCGCGAGCTGGGCTGGGTACCGACGCACGACGATCCGCTCGGGACTTTCGAGCAGGGCTGAGAAGCTGCTCGAGTACGGGTCGCCGACCCCGCGATGGCTTTGCGAACCAGCGAACGCCACCGGGTTTGCGTGGTCCACAGGGCCAGCTGACAGAACCGTCGGACGGCTGGCTCGTGTACATGATGTCAGCCGGCGAACGCATCCCGTCATCGGCAGGTTCGATCCCAGGTGAGTCAGGGTACTTACTCCGGCGTATCCGGATCGAACCGGCCTGGGGGCCACATGGCGCGCAAGAAGTCACTGATGCAGCAAATGCTGGCTGCCCAGCGGGAGCGGCAGCGCCACGCTGAAGCTGAAGAGAAACGGCAGGCTGCGGCGCAGGACCGCGCGGCGCGGGCCCAGCAGCAGGCTGAACTCCAGGAGCAGAAAAACCGCGACGCGCGCGAGTTGGCAACCTACAAGTCGAATCTTGCGCGCGCCGAACAGCAGAAGAAGCAGCAGGCCGCAGAGGCCGCCAAGATCGAGCGGGATCTGGAGCGTCGCGAGCAGCAGCGAGAGCGTGAAGCGGCGCGCCAACGCGACGTCGAGGCCCGGGCGCGCAAGGCGGCGGAGGCTGAACGGTCCAGAGCCGACGCCGCCGAGGCACGAGCGGCCAAGGCGGCCGCGGTGGAAGAGATGAAGGCCGAGGCCGCGCAACGTACGGCCGAAGTAGAGCAGCGCGTCGCTGCCTTCGCCGGGGTTCTCGCGGACCGTGAGCGCAGGTTGCACCATCACCGACTGGCGCTGGAGGAGGAGTTCGATTCCCGCGGTGCCGAGGCGCTGGCTGCGGCTGTTGCTGAGTTGCTGGCGCAGCTCGGCTATCCGGAGCACCTGCAGGACGCTGTGCGCGCGGCGTACGCCCCGGAGACACGTGAGCTGCTGCTGGAGATCGAGCTTCCCCGCCAAACGGTGATCCCGGCCGAAGCCGCCTTCCGGTACGCACCGTCCAAAGCGGCCATCGTGGCCGAGCCGAGGAAACCCGCCGAGATCCGACAGATGTTCCGTGATCTGGCCGCGCGTTTCACGTTGAGGGCTCTCGACTACGCCCTCGCGATCAGCCCGCCGAGTCTGGTGGACGTGATTCTGGTCAACGGGCATGTGCGTGCCAAGGACCCGGCGACCGGCAAACCCATCCATCCCTGCTTGGTCAGCGTGAAGACCACCCGTGAGCACTTCGAGGAGATCGAGCTCGATGAGCCGACCCTGGACCCGGGCACATGCCTGAAGTACCTAAACGCCATGCTGTCACCGCACCCCTACGACCTCGAGGGTGTGCGCCCCGTGCTCGCCTTCGACCTCAGCCGGTTCAAGTTCGTCGAAGAGCTGGACGTGCTTTCCCAGCTTGATCACCGCAAGGATCTTCTGCAGTTGAGCCCGACGGAGTTCGAACATCTGGTGCGCCAACTGTTTGAGGCGATGGGGCTGAAAGCGTGGGTCACCCAAGCCAGCCGTGACGACGGGGTGGACGGGTTCGCCTTCAACCCCGATCCGGTGCTCGGCGGACAGTGCGTGATTCAGGCTAAGCGCTACAGCAAGGTGATTCCCATCGAGGCGGTGCGTGCATTGGAAGGCACCATCCAAGACAAACGCGCCGCCAAGGGAATCCTGGTGGCGACCTCGTGGTTCAGCTCTGCCGACCGGGAATTCGCCGATCGCATGGGGCGTATAGAGCTCATCGACGGCAGCAATCTCAAGGCTCTCCTCGCCGAGCACCTCGGTTTGGACGTGGTCATCGGCTTGGAGCGTCTCCCCCTGGGGTGGCTGCCCTCTGACATCGCATAGCACGAGCCGATCCGGCGGGACTGTTGGTGCGTGCCGGACCCGCACAATCCCTGTGCGCGGCCGGTCACCCGCTGTATGATCGGGCGATCGGTCGCATGACAGGGCTCTGATGAGCATGTGTGCGGCCGTCGAAATCCTTGGGGGGATGCCAATGACCTATACAGCCGAGATCAGCAGGTCCAATCCCGGATGCTTCGTGTTCCTGGTCGACCAGTCCGCGTCGATGTCGGATCCCATCGGTGGCGAGGCGCCGGGGCGCAAAGCCGACGTCGTCTCCGATGCGATCAACCGGTTGCTTACGGAGCTGTCGGTGAAATGCGCCAAGGAAGAGGGCGTCAGGGACTACTTCCACGTGGCGGTCATCGGGTACGGCCATTCCGTCGGCCCGGCCCTCGGCGGCCCGCTGTCCGGCCGCGACCTCGTACCGTTGAGCCAGATCGCTGACAACCCGGCGCGGGTCGAGGAACGGTCGAAGAAGGTCCCGGACGGGGCCGGCGGCCTGGTCGAGACGACAGCGAGCTTTCCGGTGTGGATGACTCCGGTAGCCAACGGTGGGACGCCGATGGTGGCCGGCCTCGGGTACGCACGGCGGCTGATCGCGCAGTGGCTCGACGAGCATCCCGGCGGGTTTCCGCCGATCGTCCTGAACCTGTCGGACGGGGAGTCGACCGACGGCGATCCGGGGCCCGCGGCCGCTGAGATCACGTCACTGGCCAGCGCCGACGGCGGCGTCTTGTTGTTCAACCTGCACGTCTCCGCGGTCGGTGGTACCCCGGTCGGGTTCCCGGACACGGATGCCGCGCTCCCGGATGCCCACGCGCGCACCTTGTTCGGCATCTCGAGCCTGCTGCCCGGCCACATGAGATCGTATGCCGCCGCACAGGGTAAGAAGGTCAGCGACGGGACACGCGGCTTCGTCTACAACGCCGATATCAGTGCCGTCGTGCAGTTCCTGGACATCGGAACTCGTGCCACTGAACTGCGGTGACCGCCACACCGGCCTATGTTTCGCGGTTCCTCGTCCCGAAGGACGGGCATGACGCAGACCAGTGCGAAGACGCTCTCGTAGTGTCGCCGCTGGTCGAGTGTGACCAGCCGATCGCCGACGCGTTCCTGGCCGTCCTGTGCGATGGGGCATCGGAGAGCCTGTTGGCCCGGGACTGGGCCCGCCTGCTTGCGGAGGAGCTCGCCAGTCGCGTTGAGCGGAGGCCGAGAACGGTGGGTTCCCCGACGGCCGCCGCGAACGCGATCGCGGCGGCGGCACGGGGGTGGGACTCCTGGCTGGCCTCGTACCTCGAACGCAGGGAGAACGGCGGCAAACCGGTGGCCTGGTACGAGAAGCCGGGCCTCGAGCGCGGCGCGTACGCCACGGCCCTTGCGGTGAGCGTCCGTGCCGACGAAAAGCGGTGGCGATGGAACGCGGCCGCACTCGGGGACACGTGCCTGTTCCACGTCCGTGGCGACCGACTGCTTTACGCGTTCCCCGTTTCGGATCCGGTGGATTTCGGTGTGACCCCGGCATTGGCGGGGAGCCGTAACCACGACGCCGCGCTTCTCGCCAGGCACGTAAAAGTCGCGGCTGGCGAGTGCGAATCCGGTGACGCCCTCTTCATGGCGACGGACGCCCTCGCTGCGTGGTTCCTCACCAGTACGGCAACCGGCAAGCAGCCGTGGAACCTCCTCCGCGAGTTCGCAGGTCGAGAACCTTCGGAGTTCGAGGACTTCATAGCTTCGCTGCGGTCCGTCGGGGACATGCGCAATGACGACGTCGCCTTCGTCCACTTCGACATCGGATAGGGTCCATGGCAGGAAACCAGACCTTCCCCAGTGGCGCCGACTACGCCGAGGCGATTCAGAACCCACGGATCTGCTTCCAGGATCCCGAGCTGCGTGATGGTCGGCCGGAATTGACGGGTCTCAGGCAACCCAGGCCGATCTCCGGCAACTTCGCCTCCGTGTTCTCCATGACCTCGCCGAGCGGACTTCGCTACGCGGTCAAGTGCTTCACGCGCGACGTCGCCGATCAGCGCAGCCGGTACGAGGCCATCAGCCGGCATCTCGCCCGAGTTGATGACAGCTCCCTGTCGCAACCCTGGCGCATGGACTTCAGTTACCTGCCAGACGGGATACTCGTCCACGGCAAGCGCTGGCCCGTGCTCAAGATGGCCTGGGTCGACGGCACGGGTCTGATCAGCTGGCTGGAGACGCACCGCGCCGATCACGTAGCCGTCCACAATCTCGCAGACCGCTTCGCCGCGCTGGTCGCGGATCTCGAAACCGCTCGCATCGGCCACGGCGACCTCCAGCACGGCAACCTGTTGGTGGCACCCGACGGCACCTTGCGGCTCGTCGACTACGACGGCATGTTCGTGCCGGCGCTCGCCAGTGCCCGAGCAGTCGAAGAGGGACACCGGCACTACCAGGCTCCCATGCGCCGGAACTCAGGGGACTACAACGAGACCATCGATCGATTCTCCGCGTGGGTCATCTACCTTTCGCTGATGGCGCTCTCGGTTGACTCGACTTTGTGGGACCGTCTGCGGGCCGCGGATGCCGAGCATCTCCTGACCTGCGAAGAGGACTACGCGACCCCGTCAGCGTCCTGGCGGCTGAACCAACTGGTCGCTACCGGTGGCGAGGTGGGCCGGATCGCTGAGATGGTCCGGGACCTCGCGGGCAAACCGACTCATTCGATGCCGAAGCTCGCGCCGGTGTCACGCGGCACCTCGACAAGCTCCGTGATCGAAGCGTCGCCCGCGCCCCACACCGCTGCGGGATCTGTCGCGCCGAGCGCCGGCCGTCGTCCGGCCTGGCTCGACGACCACATCGAGCCCACACCGGCCCCTGCGCAGGCGCGGTTCACGCACCGTCGGCCCTCCGATGTGGTCTTCGCACTCTCAGGACTGCTCACGACGGCGTTGGGACTCATCGCCATAGTCCTCGACCCGCTGATGGCGTACCTCGGCACCATCGTGATCGCGGTCGGACTTGTGATCGCAGACCTCGGCCGACGAGCCCGTCCGGAGTGGCGGACGGCCCGTGACACACGCCGGTCGCGGGCGAAACAGATCGCCGCCTTCGGCGATCCGGCGGGGCGACTTCAGCAGGTGGAGCGGGACCGCGTCAGACAGGACACGCAGATCTCGCAACAGATCGACGCCGTGGTCCGAGAGCAACGCGAGGCGGTCACCAGGCGAGTGAACGACGTGGCGCGGGTGGACCGCACACTTGCCGGGCAGTTGTCCGCGATCTCTCAACGCAAGCAGCGGATCGAGGCGGATCACAGCAGGCGGATCACGTTGGAACTCGAGCGGATCCGTACCGCCCACGTCCAGGACCGGCTGCGTCGCCACACCATTCACCAGGGCATCAAGGGCATCAATGGCCTGGGTCCGGCCGCGGCTGCCACACTCACCGCGCACGGTGTCCGTACCGCGGCCGACGTCCAGATCGCGCTTGTCGCCGGAAGCCCCGCGTACTCCTCGCGTATGGCGTATTTCGTGCTGCCCGGCGGCAACAGGACGCGGATCGACGGAATAGGGGAGGTCAAGGCGAAGGCGCTGCTGGCGTGGCGGGACGGCCTGACCCGTGAGGCGCTGCGCACCGCGCCGACTTCGCTGCCGCCCGGTCAGGAATCCGCCCTGCGGAACGCCAAGAGCGCCGACTTCGCAAGCCTTGATGCCGAGCACCGCACGGCAGAAGACTCGGCCCGGTTGGAGAAGATCAACCTCAACGTCAGGGCGGGTCAGGAAGCGACCCGGCTGGCCGATCGGCACAAGGAGTTGTCGGCCGAGCTGGCGGGCGGCCGAGTGAAGTTCTCATCGGAAGCGGCGGCGCTGCGAGACCAGGTGAACCAGCGGAATCGGGCGGTCGCTGCAGCCGACGTGGAGCGGCGCGGTTTCCGCCGATTGCGACTTCACCGCTATCTGGTGTTCGCCGTCCTCGGGTCATGAAGCAGGCGTCTTTCGAGCATGCGACTGGGGAGGTGGTGTCGTGACACGCAGACGGAGCTCGACTACGACGGACGTGACGGTCCTCGCGGGCCGGCTCGTGACCGTGACCGTGGTGGCTGTAGTGAAAGCCGTGGTCAGAATGCCGTCGCTGCTCCTGTTGCTCGCGCCGGTGCTGTTGGTCGTGGCCGCCGATGGCAGCGCTGGAGATCCGTTGCGCAGCGCAGTCCTGATCATCGGGACTATCGTGGTCGCCGGATTCTTCGGGCGCTGGCGGTACCGTAGATGGCTGCAGAGGCAGGCCGACAGAGCGGCTGCGGAGCAGCTGCAGGCCCTTCGTGCACGGGAGATCGCCACCTACCACGCCATGAACGCACGGCAGTTCGAGGAAGCGCTGGCTTATCTCTGTGCCAGAGATGGATGTTCGCAGACGTCTGTTGTCGGAGGCTCCGGCGATCTGGGGGCGGACGTCGTAGCCGTCACCCCGGATGGTCGGCGACTCGTCATCCAGGCCAAACGCTACGCACAGGGAAACAACGTGTCCGGCCCGGATCTCCAGCGGTTCGGAGGGACTTGTTACGCGATTCATGGAGCGCACGTCGCCGTTGTCATCACGACTGGTGGTTTCACCAGGCAAGCGCGTGAGTACGCGGCCAAACTCGGGATCCGGCTGATCGACAATGACAGCCTCGCCGCTTGGGCCTCGGGGACTGGCCCGGCGCCGTGGAATTGATCGTCACGGGCATCAAAGATATTCATGCCTCATGATCGCGATCTGCTGCCGTCGAGCGCCGCCGCGCTACTACAGCACGGCGGCGCCCGACCGACAGCCGACTACGGCGTGTAGCTCACCACCGGATTCGTCACCAGATGCGTGTCGGTGAGCGACCCGTCCCCGCCGGTGAACGCCACCAGCACCTTCGGCGGCAGCGTGACCGCCGCGTCCAGGACCTGCGTGCCGTCCAGCGTGACGACGACGTGCGACGCCGCGGTGATGGTGACCGTGACCGCGTGCGCCCCGGTGTTCCGGAGCGCCGGGATCGCCGTGTTCGACGCGACCGCGTTCAGGTTGGCGTTGCCGAAGGTCGCCGTCCCGACCGCGCACCATGCCGCGTGCCCGTAGATTCCCATGTCGCCATACGTGTTCAGCGAGACGAACGTCGCCGGCAGCGCCGCGACGCCGAGTCCGCCGCCGGCCTGGCCGAGCGCCGTGTTCGTGGTCTGCGACGCGTCCAGCAGGGCGAACGTCATGCCGTCCGCGCCCTGGGTCGCCGACCCGGAGATGGTCGCCGAGAACGACGCCGTCAGCCCGATCGGGTTCACCGCGGTGCTGTTGACGACGGTCCCGGCCGAGCCCGTGGTGCCGTCGGCGGTCAGGGTGGCCGTTCCACCGGGTGCGGCCGTGGTGCCGGCCGCGACCACGGCCGTGCCGTTGGCCCGCCACGTGGCGTCGGTCAGCGCCGGCAGGTTCGCGGTGACGCCGCCGGTGCCGCCGTAGCCGGACAGGGCCACGGTGACGGTCCCGGAGGTGGTGGTGACGCCGAACGAAGAACCCTGCGACCCGGAGGCGGACGAGGTCGGTGCGAACGTCACGGGCACCGTGACGGTCCCGGCCGGGGCGACGGTCACCCCCGCGGCCGGCAGCGTCGCGGTGAACGCGCCGGTCGGGGCCGTCACCGAGGTCACCGTCTCGGTGCGGCCGCCGTTGTTGGTCAGCACGACGTTCTGCGAGGCGGTGCCGCCGATCGCGACGTTGCCGAACGCCACCGAGCCCGGGTTCGCGGTCAGCGCCTGGCCGACCGGTGTCGAGGTCCCCGGCGCGATGCTCAGGCCACTGACGGCGATGACGTTGTTCAGTCCGCCGGTGCTCCCGGTGAACCCGGCGAACGCGCTCGCCGGGATGACCCCGGCGGCCGGCGCGTAGTTCAGCAGCTGCGTCCCGTCCACCGACACCTTCACCGAGGAGCCGGTGACCGTGACGGCGAGCTGGTGCGCCGCCGACCCCCACGCCGCGGGCAGTTTCGCCGCCGCGAGGCAGTTGACGTCCTGGCCGCCGTCGCCCGGGCCCTGCGCGACGCACACGTAGTCGCCGTAGCCGAGCTTGCCGTTCCACGACGAGGCACCGACCACCGCGAGCCCGGTCAGGCCGGAGAAGCCCATCCCGCCGCCCGCGGCGCCCACGCCGGCCGCCGTGCCCTTGGTGGCGTCGACCAACGCGAAGCTGAAGCCGTCGCCGCCGGTGCCACCGCTCATCCGCGCGGTGAACGACGCGGTCAGGCCGTTCGTCGGCACCGCGGAGGTGTAGAACGCCGAACCCCGCTGGTTGTTCGTCGCCGGGGTCAGCTGGATGGTGCCCGCCGCACTGCTCGGGAGCGTCGCCGCGCCGTTCGCCTGCCACGAGGTCGGCGGCGTCGGCAGGACCGGCACGCCGGTGCCGGTGATCGGCTCGTTCATCACGCCCTGCCCGCTGTCGGGCGTCAGCGTGTACTGAGTCGTCTGCGCTCCCGTCGTCGAGGGCTTGAACTGCACGGTGACTGTGATCGTCTGGTCCGCACCGAGAACAAGGCCTTCGGGGACCGGGTTCGGGACGTTGAAGTCGCCGCCGGGCGCCTTCGCCTTGGACAGCGTGGTCGGGATGTTGCCGGTGTTCGACACCGTGAACGAGGCCGAGGCGGTGGCCCCGACCGGGACGTTCCCGAACGCCAGGGTCGACGGGCTGAACACCAGGTTGGCCTGTCCGGTGATGGCCGAAGCGGAGATCGGCACGGTCAGCGTCCCAGACGTGGAGCTCACAGTGACCGAGGCGTTGTCCGTCGCCGCGACCGTCGGGGCGTAGGTGATGCTGAACGCGAAGGTGCCGCCGGCCGGGACGACGGTGCCTGCTGCCGGCAGTCCGGTGACCGTGTAAGGGCTCGTGGGTGCGGTCGTGCCGCTGATCGTCTCAGCACCCGTACCCGTGTCGGTGACGGTCACGTTGACCGTGTCCGTCGTCCCCGTCGGCTGCTGGTTGAAGGCGACCGTGCCCGGCGAGGCACCGAAACCGGGCTTGACGCCGTAGCCGGTCACGCCGACGCCGACGGTGCCGGAGTCGGTAGCGAAGTCGACGATCCCGGTCACCGAGCCGGCGGCCGTCGGCGCGAAAGACACCGGCAGCGACATCGTGCCGCCGGTGGCCAGCGTCACCGGCAGCGTGGGCGCGGTCGCCGAGAACGGTGCGGCCGCGGTGATCCGCGAGATCGTCACCGGCTTGGTCGCGGTCACCGTCAGCGTGGCGGTGCCGGAGGACCCGACGTTCACCTTGCCGAGGTCCACCGTGGCCGCGGTCAGCGCCGCCGTGGTCGGCGAGCCGAAGGCCATGACAGTGCCCTGCGTCGAGCCGTTCTGCACATCGCCGCGCGTTCCGACGTAGACCTTCCCGCCGTCGGTGGCCGGGGTGGCGAACTTGGAGGCGAAACCGATCGGCCAGGAGCCCAGCAGCGCCAGCGTCCCGTTGCCGTCCGGCACGGCGTTGTAGGCGCGCAGCTGGCCGCCGGTGCCGAAGGAGCCGCCGGAGTACTCGACCCACACCACCGCGGTCCCGGAGGTGGTGCCCGAGGAGGTGACGACCGGCGCGCCGGAGGTGTAGCCGAAGCCGCCGCCGCTGCTGGTGCCGGCCAGGCTCAGCACGGGAGTCCCGGCGCCGTCGAGGCCGTACTTCAGGGCCCGCAGCGGTGCGCCGTTGTCGACGACGTAGGCGTAGCCGCCGTCGCCGCCCCAGAACGCCGGGTGGTTCCACTGGCCGCCGGCCCCCGGTGTCATGGTGCTGACATCGGCGTCGGTGCCGCCGGGACCCTGCGCCATGCCGCCGAGATTGTCGCGGTCGAGCAGGAAGACCCGACCGTCCTTGCCCTGCTGCATCAGCAGGTGCGGGTGGGCGGCGGTACCGAAGGTGTCCGGCAGGGCCATCGGGCCGCCGGAGGCGAGATCCTTGTCCGCGCTGTCCAGGTCGTGCGCGTTCGTCGGCGAGAAGAAGTCCGCCGTCGACAGCGAGCCGTCGGCATTGACCGACAGGTGCACCACCGCCTCGGACAGATATGGCGGCGGGTTGGTTCCGGCCGCCGGGGCCGGCGAGACGCCGTTGCCGGTCGCGATGTACATCCCGCCATTGGCGTCGGCGACGATCCCGCCGCCGGACTGCCAGATGCCACCGCCGCCGCCGGCCCAGGTGACCTCCGAGGCCCACATCGCGGTCTGCTTCCCGGCAGTGGAGACGCCCACGACATAGCCACGGTAGGGACCGTTGTCACAGTGCGAGCCGAAGGCCGCGTAGACGACGCCGTTGAGGAGCAGCAGGCCGGGGCGCTGCATCTGGTGCTCGGCGTTGAAGGGCACGTTCTGCGGGTCGTTCGACGGCGAACCGCCGATCCGCACCGGGAAGCCGGCCTTCTCCGTGCCGTCCACCGGCGACACCGCGTGCATATACCAGTTGGGACTGGTGATATCCGTGCCGTCATTGACCTTGGCCGTGAAATAGACGTATCCCGAAGCCGGATCGTAAACCGGGGTCGAGGTCACGCCGATGTTCGGATAAAGGTCTGTGCACTGGCTCCAGACTTTCGTGATCGGCCAGGCCGGACCCACGTCGTCGGTCCATCTGATGGCCCCGGTGGCGGGATCCATACCGTATATCTTGTCATTCTCGGTCGCGGCGACGACGGTGTTCTTGACGACGATCGGCTGTGCGTAGACCTGGCCGTCGACCGGAGTGCTGAACAATTGCCCGAACGAGGACGACGCGACGCCGGCCGGGGTCAGCGCGGGTTCGTTCCGGTCCCATCCGGTCCTGTAAGTATCCTGCGATACCGTGGTAACGTCGGCACTGGCCGCGGGTGAGGGCAAGGTGAGAACCGCCGAGACCAGTACGGCGACGACGGCGACGGCGATCGCCGGCCGTGCGCGCCTTCGCGTGATTCTGCCCGAAAGAAGCACTTTACCCCCTGCGCGGATCCCGATCCGGCCATTGTGCCGGAAGCCGGAAACTACCAGCGCCCAAGCACCTCGGCGATCGCGGTGCGCAATAATTTACACTCCGTTCCCAGAGCGTTGGCTTTGGCCATGGGAAAGTGTTGAGTGCGGGCCACCCCGGGTCGACCGGTCGCGTTCAGGGGGATCCAACTCAATGTTCTCAATCGCCATCATCTTGTTCTCCGCGTTCCAATTCGGCGTCGCGGCTTTCACCTTGTGGTGGATGCTGCACGCCTGGCGCACGCCGGAGACGCTCGAATCCACGAAGTTCGCAGCCCCCGACGGCGACTGCGGCCTGTCGTTCTCGCTCCTGGTGCCGGCGCGGCACGAGCAGGAGGTCCTGGACCACACGGTGACCCGGCTGCTGGAGTCGACGCACACCGACTACGAGGTCCTGGTCATCGTCGGCCACGACGACCCGGAGACCGCCGAGGTGGCGCACGGTCTGGCCGCGCGGAACGCCGACCGGGTCCGGGTGGTCACCGACTACCACGAGAAGAAGAACAAGCCCAAGGCGCTGAACAACGCGCTCCCGCACTGCCGCGGCGAGGTCGTCGGGGTCTTCGACGCCGAGGACCAGGTGCATCCGGAGCTGCTGGCGCACGTCGACCACGCGTTCCGGGACACCGGCGCCGCGGTCGTGCAGGGCGGCGTGCAGCTCATCAACTACCACTCCTCCTGGTACAGCCTGCGCAACTGCCTGGAGTACTTCTTCTGGTTCCGCAGCCGGCTGCACCTGCACGCCAGCAAGGGCTTCATCCCGCTCGGCGGCAACACCGTGTTCGTGCGGACCGACCTGCTGCGCGCGAACGGCGGCTGGGACCAGGAGTGCCTGGCGGAGGACTGCGACCTCGGCGTCCGGCTCTCGTCGCAGGGGGCGAAGGTGGTCGTCGCCTACGACTCGGAGATGGTCACCCGCGAGGAGACGCCCGGTTCGGTCGTCGCGCTGATGAAGCAGCGGACCCGCTGGAACCAGGGCTTCCTGCAGGTCCTGCGGAAGAAGGACTGGAAGCGGCTCCCCTCGCGGCGCCAGCGCATGCTGGCCCGCTACACGCTGATGACGCCGTTCTTCCAGGCGTTCTCCGGCATCCTGGTCATGCTCGGCTTCACCGTCGCGCTCATCACGAACGTGCCGATCGGGGTCGCGCTGATCTCGTTCCTGCCGGTGATCCCGATGCTGGCGACGTTCTTCTTCGAAGCCGTGGGGCTGCACGACTTCGGCAAGCAGTACCAGCTTCCGGTGCGGCCGCAGCACTACGTCAAGCTGCTCCTCGGCGGCCCGGTCTACCAGCTGATCCTGGCCTGGGCGGCGCTGCGCGCGGTGTGGCGCGAGGCGCGCGGCCGCAAGGACTGGGAGCTCACCAAGCACGTCGGCGCGCACCTGGAAGCCGAGGCCGCACTCTGATGCGGGGACGGGCCTTGGACTTCGTCCGCCGCCACCCCGACCTGTCGGTCTGCCTGCCGCTGGTGGCCCTCATCGTGCTGGTGCAGGGCAAGAACATCGCCAACTTCCCGACGGTCAGCGACGACGAGGGGACCTACCTCGCGCAGGCCTGGGCGATCCAGCACGGCCACGGCCTCGCGCACTACAGCTACTGGTACGACCACCCGCCGCTGGGCTGGATCCAGATCGCCGCGCTGTCCTGGATCCCGGCGCTGTTCGACCACGGGACCATGGTCGTGATGCACGCGCGGGTGATCATGCTGCCGGTGACGGCGATCGCCTCGGCGCTCGTATACGTGCTCTGCCGCCGGATCGGCATGGCGCGGTGGGCCGCCGCGCTGGGCGTCGTGGTCTTCGGGCTGTCGCCGCTGTCGGTGACCATGCAGCGCGAGATCTACCTCGACAACTTCGCCGTGGTGTGGATGGTCGCCGCCTTCGTGCTGGCGCTGTCGCCGAAGCGGCACCTGTGGCACCACGTCGGGTCCGGGGCCTGCGCGGCGGTCTCGATCCTGTCGAAGGAGACGATGCTGGTCGTCGCGCCGGCGCTGCTGTGGGCGCTATGGCAGGGCTCGGACAAGGCGACGCGCAAGTTCTCCGTCGTCGGGTTCCTGTCCGCGGCCGGGCTGATCGTCCTGCAGTATCCGCTCTACGCGCTACTCAAGGGCGAGTTGTTCGCCGGGCCCGGGCACAACTCGCTGTTCGGGGCCATCTCCTATCAGCTGGGGCGGTCCGGCTCCGGGAACATCCTGCGCGGCGGATCGGTGTCGAACCTGACGCTGCACTGGTGGCTGGTGCGGGACCCGATCCTGATGTACGCCGGGACGGCGTCCTCGTTCCTGGCCCTGGCGGTCCGGCGGCTGCGGCCGGTCGCGCTTGCCGGCGTCATCCTGATCGTCGTCGGGGCCCGGCCGACCGGCTACCTGCCGGCGATGTACGTGATCCAGGCGATCCCGTTCTTCGCCGTCTCGATCGCCGGGCTCGCCGACGCCGTCGTTTCTCTTCTCTTGCAAGAACGGACGCGAGCCTGGATCCGCGGCTGGTGGCGCTGGGACGTGCCGTGGCGGCGGCTCGACGTGGCCGCGTTCGGCGGCGTCGTGCTGATCGGCCTGATCGCCCCGCAGTGGCAGACCGGCGACGCGACCGCCGACACGGCCTACTCCAACGACCAGTACGCCCAGGCCTCGTCCTGGATCAGGACGCACGTCCCGGACCACGCGCACACCCGGATCGTCGTCGACGACGCGATGTGGCCGGACCTGGCCGACCAGGGCTTCCAGCCCGGGCTCGGGGTGATCTGGTTCTACAAGGTGGACCTGGACCCGGCGGTCGCGCACACCATGCCCGACGGCTGGAAGGACATCGACTACGTCGTCTCGACGTCCGTGATCCGGCAGGACCCGAACGGGCTGCCGACGGTGCGGGAGGCCATGGGGCACGCCGGGGTCGTGGCGACCTTCGGGAGCGGGGACCAGCGGATCGACATTCTGAAGGTGAATCGGTGACGACGGTGGAATCCCGGTCCGACACGGCCGAGGACGGGCCGGGACCACAGGGTGGGGCGCTTGCGGGCGTTGAGGTGGCTGAGGTGGCTGAGGTGGCTGAGGCTGCCACAGAGTCGCAGGCAACGCGATCGAGCCTCGGCGACCGCATCAACACCCTGCTTCGCGGTCGGCTCCCGCTGGCGCTGATCATGATCCTGCAGGTCGTCCTGGCCTACCGGCTGTCCAACTCGGCCTTCGAGGACGAGTCGCTGTACCTCTACGCCGGCCACCGTGAGCTCGCGCTGGAGCTGCACGGCACGCCGACCTACGACTCCTACCCGAGCTACTTCTCGGGCGCCCCGTTCCTGTATCCGATCCTCGCCGCCGCAGCCGACCACCTCGGCGGCCTGGAGGCGGCCCGGGCGATGAGCCTGGTGTTCCTGCTCGCGACCACCGGACTCCTCTGGACGATCACGCGGCGGCTCTACGGGCAGGCTCCGGCGATCCTCGCGGCGCTGCTGTTCGCGACGTCCGCGCCGACGCTGTTCCTCAGCCGGTTCGCCACCTACGACGCGCTGGCGATCCTGCTGTTGGCGGCGGCGTTCTGGATCGTGGTGCGGACGGCGCGGATGCCGGTCGCCGTGGTGTTGGCGGCGGCCCCTGTTCTGGCGTTGGCAGTCGCGGTCAAGTACGCGGCGCTGCTTTACGTGCCCACGGTGATCGCGGTGTCGGTGTTCATCGTCCCGGACCGCGCGCACCTGTCGCGCGCCCACTGGATCAGGGGCCTGGTACGCGGCCTCGCGTTGACGGCCGGAGTCGTGGCCCTTCTGCTCGCCGCGTACATGTCGCTCAGTCCTGACATGAAGCTCGGCATCAGACAGACGACGACCAGCCGCGACCTGGGCAATGACCCCGTCTCGGCGATCGTCCGGCTGTCGCTGGTCTGGTGCGGCTGGGTGTTCGCGCTGGCGGTGATCGGGGTCTGCTTCGAAGCGTTCCGCGGCAACCGTTCGCGGGCCCGCACCTGGTTGGCGGCCGTCCTCGCGGGCTCCGCGCTGCTGGCCACCGTCTACCAGGGCCACCTGCACAAGATGCAGTCTCTGCACAAGCACCTCGGGTTCGGCCTGATGTTCGCCGCCCCGGTCGCCGGCTTGGCGATCGCCGGCCTGGCCCGCCTCCAGCACAAGGACGTCCGCAAGCGCATTCCGGGCCTGGCGCTGGGAATCGCGTCGGTACTGACCCTCTACGCGACGCACGCGGTGGTACCGCTCTACGACGGCTGGCCGAACTCGACGAAGATGATCGACACCATCCGCCCGCTCGTGCACGACGGGCATGAGCGGTACCTCGCGGAGGAGAACGAGGTGCCGCGGTACTACCTCCGGGACAAGACGCAACCGTACGAGTGGTTCACGACGTTCTTCTTCTCCTACACGACGAAGCAGGGACAGGCGCTGCAGGGCGTCCAGGCGTACCAGAGCGCGTTGCAGGACCACTACTTCAACCTGGTGATCCTGGACCACGGCCCGACGGCGGCGCTCGACGACGAGTTGGACAAGACGCTGAGCGCGCAGGGCTCCGGGTATCGACTCGTGGCGCAGGTGCCGGGGGCGACCAGTCACGGGACGCAGATGTATGAGGTGTGGGCGGCCGGTTAGTCACCCGGACGCATGTTCCCGCCGGATCCGGTGCGGCGGGAACATGCGCTCACGTGCTCATTCGCTCACGTGCTCACTCGCCCTGGCCGGCCGGGGCCGCGAAGGCCGGTTCGACCGCCTGCCGCAGCGCGATGGCGGCGTGCAGCAGGCTCGCGGTCGTCAGGACGTCCTGGTCGTGCGGGCCGACGATCCGCCACCGGCCGTCGCCGTCCCGTCCCCGGGCGACCCCGAGCCGGACCGGTCGGGTGATGTCGGTGACGTCGGTGATGGTGACCTCGCCGTCCGCCGCCACGGCGGAGAAGGTGCGGCCCATGCACTTGACGACGGTCCGGTACCCGGACACCTCGTCGATGTCGAACACGCTGTTCACCTGCCGGTCAGAGGCCTCCGCCGGGCCTCTTCCTTCGCTTGCGGGCACGATGGGCGCCCCTCCTCGCGTTGCCGGGCTCGGCAGAACCCTGATTCGTGGTGACTTAGTGTAGTCGCCGTTTCGGACCGGCGAACCACGGGGTGGCCCTAGTGTCCTTAGGGGGTTCCCCCACTGGCATCGGCAGGCATGATGTCCGGATGACCCAGCTGCACGACTACATCGACGCCTGGGCCGCCGCCGGGGACACCCCGGTCGCCGAATGGATCTTCTCCTGCACCTCGCACGGCGAGGCGGCCACCTTCGAGGGCGCGACGATCGCCAGGCTCGACGGGGGCCGGATCGCCTCCCTCCGGGAGTACGCGACCTCGGCGCCGCTGTACGACTGGACGGGCGTCTGGCCTGAGTGAATGCCCTGGTGAACGCCCGGGTGAGGAGTAACTTTCACCCGCACCGGAAATCCGCTTCCGGAACTGAACCAGGGCCCTTATTTCAACGTTCTGTGACAGTCGGCCACACCCGGCCGCACGGGGGGACACCACCACGGTCCGGCGGCGCAGGCCGGCGGACGGACACGGAAGCGGAGAACCAGATGTCCACCCTGAAGTCTGTGCCGGAGTACGGCGCATCACTGTTCCGGATTGTGGTCGGCTTTCTCATCGCCTGCCACGGCGCCTCCACACTGTTCGGCTTCCCCGTCTCCGGCCACACGTCCTCGCCCTTGGCGTGGCCCGGCGGGGTCGCGGCGGCCCTGCAGTTCGGGTTCGGGGTGCTCGTGTTGCTCGGTCTCGGCACTCGGACGTCGGCGGTGATGGTCTCGGGGACCATGGCGTACGCCTACTTCTCCGTGCACCAGGAGAAGGCCTTGCTGCCGATGCAGAACGGCGGCGAGCCCGCCGCGCTGTTCTCGTGGGCGTTCCTCATGATCGCGATCGTCGGGCCCGGTCCGCTGGCGGTCGACGCGCTGCGGGCTAAGGCGAGGGTTCGCGTGACCGCCGCCGGGGAACCCGCAGCGGCCGTCTAGCCAGGGGTAGGTCTAGGCACGTATACGTGTAAGCACGTGTAAGGCAACTGAGCGCCGGGCGGATCCGAAGTACCGCTCCTTCGGGTCCGGCCGGGCTTCGCTTCACCGTTCGATCCCGGCGCCACCGCCGATTCCCACACCTGCTGCCACCGAGTCGCGTAGCCTGACCAATCGTGCGCAGTGTCGTAGTCGTCGGGGGCGGGATCGTCGGTCTGGCCGTGGCCTGGGAGCTGACCGGGCGCGGGCTGGGCGTCACCGTCCTGGAGAAGGAGGCCGAGTGGGCCTCGCACCAGACCGGCCACAATTCGAACGTCGTCCACGCCGGGCTGTACTACAAGCCGGGCTCGTTCAAGGCCCGCATGTCCGTCGCCGGCAACCGGTCCATCGTGGAGTTCGCCCGGGAGCACGGCGTGCCCGTCGAGGTGTGCGGGAAGCTCGTCGTCGCGACCGGCGACGAGGAGATTCTGGCGCTCGACGTGCTGGCCGAGCGTGCCGTGGCCAACGGCGTGCCCGCGAAGCGGATCACCCCGGCCGAGGCCCGCGAGTACGAGCCCGAGGTCTCGTGCGTCGCCGCGCTGCGGGTCGAGTCCACCGGGATCATCGACTATCCGGGCGTGTGCGCCGCGCTGGTCCGGCTCCTCGGCGAGGCCGGCGCCGACCTGCGGCTGAACAGCGCCGCGCTCGGGATCCGGGCCGGGCGCAACGGCGGCGTCGAGGTCGCCACCGGGGCAGGCATCGTCCGAGCCGACGCCCTGGTCAACTGCGCCGGCTTGCACTCCGACCGGGTGGCGCGGCTGGCCGGACTGATGCCGTCGGCACAGATCGTGCCCTTCCGCGGCGAGTACTACGAGCTCCGGCCCGAGAGCCGCCACCTGGTCAGGGGCCTGATCTACCCGGTACCGGACCCGACGCTGCCGTTCCTGGGCGTGCACCTGACGCGGATGCTCGACGGCAGCGTGCACGCCGGCCCGAACGCCGTACTGGCACTGCGCCGCGAGGGCTACCGCTGGACCGACGTCTCCGCGAAGGACATCGCCGAAGTGGCGGCCTTCCCCGGCACCTGGCGCCTCGCCCGCCGCTACGCGATCCCGACGGGCCTGGACGAGGTCCGCCGCTCGTTCTCGAAGCGCCGCTTCGCCGCCAGCCTGGCCCGCCTCGTCCCCGCCGTCACCGAGGACGACATCGTCCGCCACGGCTCAGGCGTCCGCGCCCAGGCCATGCGCCGCGACGGCTCCCTGGTCGACGACTTCCTCATCGAGACCGCCCGCGACCAGGTGCACGTGCTGAACGCGCCGTCGCCGGCCGCTACGAGTGCGCTTGAGATCGCTCGGCATATCGCGGATCGGGTGACCGAGGGGGTGTGAAGTCGCTCCGGGAGGACATGTCGCGCTCCGCGATTTGGTGACAAGGTCAATCGACGGGCTCCGATGTGGTGCCGAGGCGGTACTTGTGGCGCGCACCGTGTTGAGTGTTTGCTTCGGGCCATCTCCGGATCCCAAGTGGCGTTTCCGCAGGTCATGCAGGATATGACTTTCTGCCAGTCAGGCGTGGCAAGTGTCCACCGCGCATTGTTCATGATCGCGTATCCCGTGTGGCCCTCGAAGGGCGGGTCTGCGGGCGCAATGGCGGTTGATCTCTGGCATCGTCGCCAAGTTGGCGACCATGTCTTGATCCGTCCGGAAAACGGTTCCCATGGAGGCACGGCGTCGTCCAAGTTGGGGACGGGTGAGGCGTGTCGACCGTTTCCGCGTTCGGCCGGGTCGCTGCCCCGCTACGCTCTTTCCCCGGGACTTGAGGCGATTGCGGCGCTGGCCGCCCTTCCGCGACCGCGGGTTGGATCGCCGTCCGCTGGGGTCTGCAACAGGCTGCGTGTCCGACGTGCTGGTCGTGAGTTACGTTCTACGGCTGCGAGCTCGCACCATGGCCAGCCAAACGGGCGCGCAGACCGGCAGCACGTGGATCCTGGTATCCGCTGAGCAGCGTGGTGGCCTCGGTGCGCGCGGCGGCCGCTTCGTCGCCCTGATCGAGGGCATCCAGTGTGTCCGCGAGGCGGGACAGCACGTCGGCGAGGCGGAAGCGGTCGTGCCGGCCGCGGCTCGATGCCACAGCCTGCCGGTGAAAGTCGGCGGCTTGTGCCGTGCGGCCCAAAGCGTGCAGTGTACGTCCGATGGCCGACAGCATCCGTGCCTGTTGGTCGCGGTGGTGTAGGGCACGTCCCAGGTTCTGGGCCTGCCAAAGCGGTCCTTCGGCATCCGCTGGCTGCCCCATGGCAAGGGCTAGTTCCGCCCGATCGATCAACAACAAGGCTTGCAACAGGGGATCCGCCCCATCAGCGCTGATGATGCGGTCGGCGGTGTCCAGAGTTGTGAGCGCTTGGTCCCAGCGTTCCAGCTCGATGTAGGCTCGCGCGATCGTGCTGTAGGTCTCCAGGATTGCCGAGCCCTGGCGCCCGGGGGTCGCCAGTTCGCTCAAGGCCTGTTCGCCGACTTCGATGGCCGCGGCAGCCAGGCCCTGATACGCCATGACGTGAGCGACGTTGCTTCTCAGAATCGCTGCCCACTGTGCCTGGCCATCGGCGCGGGCATGCTCGGCAGCTTCAGTGAAAACCAGCAGGGCCTCGTCGAGGTGACGTTCTGCGAAGAGCACCAAGCCCAGGCCGTTGGCCGCATCGGCGGAGCCCGCGGGATTGTCCAAGGACTCGAAGGCTGCCAACGCCTCCCGATAGTGAACCCGCGAGTGCGTCAGGTCGTCGGTGAGCCGTTCGCTGCTGGCGACGTTTCGCAGTGCGCGGGCTTGCGCGGTGAGGTCGTCAGTGGCGCGGGCGCCGCGCAGCGCGGCGAGCGCTGTCGAAAGGCGCTCGTCAGCCGAACCGAACGTGAACGTCAGCGGCCAGATGGTCGCTGCGAGCCGGTAGACCGCGCCGCCGTCTCCGGCTTGTTCCAGAGAGCGGATCAGTCCTCGAAGATTGGTGTGCTCGACGGCGTACCAGTCGACGGCCTGGCGGTAATCACCGAAGCGTTCCGGTTCGACCTCCGGAGGGGCCTGTGCGTCCACGACGTCGGTCGCCACGTTCTGGGTCAGGGCGGAGGCCGCACGGGCGCTGTGCAGGTACCACTCGTGCAATCGCCGGAAGGCCTCCTGGCGTTCGTCCTCGGGCTCGTCGGCGGCGGCGACATCGGCGGCGAAGGCCCGCAGCAGGTCGTGAAACTGGAACCGGGCGGCGCTGGTCTGCTCCAGCAGGTGGGCCCCGGCCAAGGTGTCCAGCATCAGCCGTGCCCGCTGGTGCGGCAGGCCCAGCAGTGCGGCGGCCGCACCGCTACCGAATTCCGGTCCCGGATGGAGTCCCAAGAGCCGGAACGCCCTGGCCGCAGGCCCAGGCAGGACGCGATAGGACCAGGCGAAGACGGTGCGCACCGCATCGGCTTCCTGATCGTCATCGGCCGACAGGGCCTGCCACAGTCCAGGGCCCGAACGCAGCTCCGCAACCAAGTCGCCCAACGCCATGAACGGCCGAGCCGCCGCCCGCTCCGCAGCGATCCGCAACGCCAGCGGAAGGCGGGCGCACAGTTCGGCCAGCTCCGCGATCTGCCCGCTGTCGTCGGAGCTTCGGTAATCACTGGTCGCGGCTCTTATCAGGGCGACGGCCCCGGCTTGGTCCAGCAGACCCACGCTGACGCGCCGGGCTCCGTCTCGGGCCGTGAGTCCGGACAGTCGACTGCGGCTGGTCACCAGTACCAGCGGTGCGCCGTCGCCCGGCAGCAGGGGCCGTATCTGCCCCGGTGTCGCGGCGTTGTCCAGAACCACGAGCATCCGTCGGCCAGCCAACAGGGAGCGGTACAGCCCTGCGCGATCCTCCAGATCCTGCGGTATCTCACTGGTCGGCACGCCCAAAGCACGCAGGAATCGTTCCAGCGCCGCGGTAGGTGGTACCGGTGCACCTGCGTCGTATCCACGCAGATCCACGAACAAGTCCCCGTGCGGGAACGAGGCCCGCACCTGGTGGGCGAATCGCATCACCAGCGATGTCTTGCCCGCTCCGGCCGTGCCGACCACCACCACCATCCGCAGCCCTGCGGCCTCTTCGGCAGCACCGGCCTCGGCCAGCGCCGCCATCTCGCGGCTGCGGTTGACGAACCCGGCGACGTCGGCGCGCAGCAGGCGTGGTATCGCGATCGTGGGCGAGGCGCCGTGAAAGTGCACGCCGCCGGAGACGTCCCGGGCCTGCACCACATCTGCGGCGTTTCCCGACAGGTGCGAGGTGACCGTGGAATCGCGGACGTCACGCCGATCGGCCCACCCCATCAGTGCCCTCACCTCTCGTGGCTGTTGCCTGCAGAGTCATGAATCAGAACTCTGATGACCACTACCCGCGCCGAATGCCAGGTGAACGTGATGGTGCTGCTGGTGAAGTCGCGGTCCTGCGCCAGGCGTCCGACCGGCCGTTGGTGATCCTGGGTCGCGCCGTCGGAGCCGATCGAGCGCTGCCAGGCGAAGAGACCCTCAGCGAGGGATTCGTCTCGCGTCGCGGTGGACCTGAGAGCCTCCCAGGCCTCGCTGGCGCCACTGTTCAGAGGGTTTGTCAGCGCTGTGGTGAGTAGACCAGGCGTGCGTATGAGGTCCACAACGACCTATCCGTGTGAGCACGTCAGTTGAGTCGTGAGTCGACGGCGAGGGCCGATTGATGGTGTTCGTACGCGCGAGTGGTGTCGCCGGTGGCGGTGAGGACTTCGGACAGCGCGCGGTGGGCTTCGGCCTGTTCCATCGGTGCTTGGGCTTCTCGGGCCAAGTCCAGGGCGCCTTGGTAGGCGTCGATCGCCCGGCCGGCGTCGTCGATCGCCCAGTACGCGTTTCCTTCGGCCAGTCGGATCTGGGACTGCTGGAGCTGGTCGCGGGTCTGATCGGCCAGGACCGCTGCATTTCGGAGCGCTTCGAACGCGGCGTCGTGGTCGGCAAGGTGGGTGTAGGAGGCAGCCATGAAAACGAGGCTGTCAACCTCGGTGTGGTGGTCGCCGATCGCGCGAAGGAGCTGAAGCGCCGCGTCGAAGGAAGCCAGTGCCTGCAGGTGGTTGCCGGCGTGTTGGTAGACGGCGCCTATGTTGTTGTTCACCACAGCGGTGACGAGCGGGTCGCCGAGGGTCGCGGACAGCGTGTGGGCTTCGTGGAAGCAGGCCAGGGCATGGGTCTGGCGGCCGAGTCTCCGGTGCATCTCGCCGAGATCGAGGAGGACGTCGGCGATCACCGTCAGGTCGTTCTCGTGGCGGGCTAGGTCTAGGGCGTGGTTGCTGAGGGCGATCGCCTGTTCGTGTTGCCCTCGCATGTAGGTGGCGACGGCGCAGAGGTTCTCTGTTGCGGCCACCCGGCTGTGGTCGCCGAGTTCTTCGTAAAGGGTGGCGGCTTCGCGGTAGGCGGCGACGGCTTGGTCGAGGCGTCCGGCGTGCCAGTGGATACGGCCCACCTGGACGTGGCTGTCGGCCTGTCCGTAGCGGTCCTCGCCGGCGTTCCATATGGCCAGTGCTGATTGGGCGCTTTCGAGCGCTGGGCCGAGTTCCTCGGTCCTGAAGTACAGTCCCGCTTGGTCGGTCAACAAGCGGGCGGTGACGGCATCGGCGGCAGGTCCGGTGTCCGTGGGTGCGACCAAGGTCTGTGCGATCAGCTCCAAGGCCTGATGCGAGCGTCCTCTGTGGTCCAGGTGTTGGACGAGCACGTGAGGTAGCAGCCCGGTGTGGGCGGGGCGGTCGTGTTGCGAGGCCCACGTGGTGATGGCCGCCAGGTTGAGTTGCTCGTGATCGAGCCAAGTGCGGGCTTGTTCCGCGGTGTCCAGGGCGATGCCGTCCACCGGCGCCGAGGCCGCGGGGTAGTCCAGGGCTCGTCGGCGCGGGTTCTGAGCGTGGTCGGCGCGGGCGGTGGCGGCGCGGTAGAAGGTGACGGCCCGTTCCACGCCTTGGCGGCTGGCTTCGGCCTGCTGCTCGTCGGACTGAGCGAGGATGAATTGGCGGAGCAGATCGTGGAGGCGGTAGCGGTGGGGCCCGGTGTGGTCCAGGAGCCGGTGGTCCACCAGGGCATCGAGGCGCACGTCGGTGTCAGCCGGCGGGGCTTGGGACATGGCGGCGGCCGCAGCCGGCCCGATGTCCGGTCCGGGGTGGGCTGCGATATAGCGGAGCAGATCGCGAAGCGTGCCGTCCAGTGCTTGGTACGACATGGCGAACGCGGTGTGGATCGGTCCGGTCAGCGGGTCGTCGGCCAGGGCCCGCGACGTCATGGAGAAGCGGGTCACCAGGTCGCCGACGGTCCAGACCGGCCGGCTGCGCAGATGGCCGGCCGCCAGGGTGATCGCCAGGGCCAGGCCGGCGCAGACGCGGGTGAAGCGGACCAGGTCGTCGTCTCGGGGGAGGTCGCGTTCGGTGATGTGGGCCAGGATCGCCACCGCCGCGTCGTCGGGCAGCGGAGCCAGTGTGTGCTGACGCAGGCCCGGCGGCCCGGTCAGGCGCCGCCGGGAAGTGATCAGGGCGATCGTGCCAGGTGTAGCCGGGATCAGGGGTTCGATTTGCCCGGAGCCTTGGACGTCGTCGAGGACGAGCAGCAGGCGGCGGCCACTTGTACGTCGACGCCAGAGAGCTGCGAGGGCCGGAAGTGTGTCAGCGCGGGCCAGCTCGCGGAACGGGGTGCCGAAGGCGTCGAGGAGTTGGGTCAGCGCCTCGCGGGGGTCCAGGGGCGCCAGGTGGGGGTCGTGGGCGTGGAGGTTGATTTGCAGCGCTCCATCCGGACACCGGGAGCGCAGCTGGTGGGCGGCATGGAGGGCGAGGGCGGTCTTTCCTGCTCCTGGCAGCCCTTCGACCGCGAACGTCGCAGCACGCTGGCCGGTGCGCAGGTCGGCTGTGACCGCTTCGATGAGGACCGAGAGATCGGCTTCCCGCCCGGCCAGGTAGGCGGGGGCAGGGTCCAGCGTGTCGATGCCGGACTGGACTCGACGATCGACGGCGGTGACAGGTGCGGGCTGGGCCGGCGCGGTTCCGTTGAGGAGTCGTTGGTGGAGTGCTCGCAGCTCGGGCCCGGGCTCGGTTCCAGCCAGGTCGTGCAGTCTGGCGCGCAGGTCACGGAAGACGGCAAGAGCCTCGGTGTTGCGCCCGTCGCGGTCCAGCGCGGCCATCAGCAGTCTGGCTACACGCTGGTCGGTGCGGTTCGCCGCGGCCAGCTCGGTCAGCTCCACCACTGCCTCGGCGGCGGTGCCGTCGGCGTGTAAGTCCAGCTCGATACGGCGCAGGATGGCTGTACGGCGCTTGTCCATCAGGATCCTGCGGACGGTGTCGGCCCAGACCCCTGTCAGGCCGGCGAGCGGCTCCCCGCTCCAGAGCGCCTCGGCCTGCCGGAACAGTCTCCGGGCGACGGAAGGGTCGGTGGTGGCACGGGACTGCGCTTGCGTCACCAGATGGTCGAAACAGTGGACATCGACTTGTTCTGTCGGGACGTCGAGGCAGTATCCGGCAGGGCCACTGGCGATGTTGCCGGCGGCTTCGTCGGCGCTACGCAGTTGGCGGCGTAGCCGCGAGACGTAGGACGACAGGGTACTGCGGAAGCCGTCCGGCGGGTCGTCGTCCCACAGGCGGTCGGCGATTGTCCGCGCTGGGACCGCCCGGCGCCGCTCCATCAGGAGGACGGCGAGCACAGCTTGTTCGCGGGGAGAGCCGGCCAGGTGGAAACGTTCTCGGACGCGTACGCCCACTGGACCGAGCATTTTGTACTGCACAGGTGCCCCCCAAGTGCATTACAGAACGTTGCTCTGCGCACATGGTGACACGGGTTTTTGTCAGGCTCCAGAGGTATTCGCGACAAACGGTGTTTCTCTGCCACAAATTCCGATTGCGGTGGAATCGGAGCTGGTGAGGGGTGGTATCAGGATGTTCAGGGCGCCGGCCGCGGTATTCGTGTCGGACCGTGCTCGGCTGCCGGGTGCAGCTCAACGACGAGATCCAGCCGATCGGCCCAGACGATCAGCGCGATCAACCGGGGTAGTTGTTCGCCGTCCTCCCACCGCTGCAGGGACGACCTGCTGACGCCGACTATCAAGCCGAGGTCCGTCTGCGAGATCTTGCGGGCAAGCCTCCTGGACTTCAACTGCGGCGCCAGCCGACGCATCTCATGGACTTCCCACGGCACGTCGTCTTCTTGTGGAGCGGGGGACGGCTCGGAACCGCCCAGCCGATCCACGATCGCGAGACGGAACCCCAGCTCGCGCGCCCAGTTGAGCAGGTTGGCGAAACCGGGGGAGTCATACCGCCGTTCCCAGTCCCGGAGCGTGCGGTTCGAGACTCTCAGGAGCTCGCTCAGGGTTTCCCTCGACAGGCCCGCGGCTTCTCGGGCTGCCAGCAGCTGCAACTGGATCGCGTTCGATCGTCGTTGCACTGCCGCGTTGACCCGCAGCCCCATCAAACACCCCGCATGTCCGAACCGTCGATGCGCTGACGTCATTGTCCGGAAAATAGCGAATCAGCCTTGTTGTCCGAAAGCAGCTCCATTGCGTTATGTTCCCGGACTGACCCCGATGGAACCTACCGGACCCGTGCTGCGAGGACAACGGTTCGCGACGCGCTCGGCGCGAATCAGTGAGCAGATTCCCGGTCTTGCCCGCCGGCCCGCCGTGCGTGCGAAGCGATCGAAATCAAGTGATAATCTACCTGTGCCGTGCTGCTGTTCGCCCGCTACCCTGCACCGGCTGCGTATCACTGAAACAGGATCCTGACACGGTGCCCGCAGCATAGCGACACAAGTGCGACAAATCGGTGACCTTGCGGTCTTTCTTCCCGGCGCTGGTTGGCGCCCGGCTGTCGTCCCGGGTTGCTTCGAACTGGTCAAGGACTCACCTTCCGTAGTCGAACAGGAGTTCAATGCGCCTCCCCGCCCCTCGGCAGGCTGCTTCGTTCGTAGCTCTGACCTTCGTCATAAGCGCGCAGGCCGCAAGCGTCGCCGCTGACGCGACGGCCACTCAACGGTCTGGCTCGATAATGCTTCGCGCCGACGAGGATCACGCGCAACTACCTACGAGTGCACTGCCTCTGGTTCGAGGAGCGGTCTTCGACTCGAGCCCGAGCGGGGTGCAGGTGGTCTTGCTGGTTCCAGCAAGCTGGATATCGCACATGGGGTCGGGTTCGAACGGCACTCAGCCGTCGCAGACTGTTTCCTGCTGATCCCGCCCGAGGGCCGGGGGTCCGGCCGAATGCATCAAATGACACAGAGGGCCGCAAGGCCGGCATCCAACGATCCGCAAGCCGGACCGCAATATCTCGTGGAAAACCTCCCATGCGCGGAAAACCGCGGCACGTCGCCGAACCGGAATCGGCTCCGGCGGCGCGGGGGATCACACGGGAGGAGGGGCGATGAGCTCACAGTGCGACGGCTGGAAGAGGAGCAGCTTCAGCGACACCGGGCCGAGCTGCGTCGAGGTGCGTTTCCACGTAGGGACAGACGGCGACGTTGTGGCCCAGGTGCGGAACAGCCGGCAGCCCGAGGGGCCGGTGCTGGTGTTCGACCGGGCCGAGTGGGAGGCCTTCGAGCTCGGGGTTTTCAATCATGAGTTCCAAATGCCCTGCTAGAGCCGAATTCGGCGCTCAGGCGTAGGCGCGGCCCGCTTGGGGGAATCCTTAAGCGGGCCGCCGCCCACAGTCGTACTCAGGCTTCGGGTCCGATCTTTGTACCGGCCGCTAACCGGTGAAGTGCCTCGGTTTCACGCCATGGTGCCGCAGCCAACAGGTCTCGCCGTTCCTCTCGCTCCATCGGAAGGAGGGGCGTGCGATGTCGGTGGAATCGCTGCTTTCGATGCGACGGATCATCTTCGTACGCTGAAATGATTCCGGTATCGAACTAGCCGATCCGGGACGTTCGCGCTCCGGTTGTGAGGGAATCACGTGACGAGTGTGGTGCTGGTCCATGGCACGGGTGTCGCGAGGACGGCTTCAATACCCTTCGCGGCAGGGTCGGCAAGCACCTGGCCGCCGCGAAGTGCGACGTGACGCTCGTCCCCTGCTCATGGGGCGAGGAACACGGCGCGCGCCTCGGCCTGGCCGGAGCCTCGAGGTTGGGACGGATACCGAGGCGGAGGACGCCGACCTTACAGCATGGGCACTGCTGGAGGCGGACCCGCTCGCCGAGTTGAAGGAACTTGCGAGGCGCAGCAAGGCCCCTTACATACCGGCTCAGGACGCCACCCCGGACGTGGTCCTGGCCGGGCCTCTGGCCGGGCTGACCGACGTTTCTGCGGTGACAGAACTGGCCGCCGCCCACGGATTCAACCTGGAATCGGTCGCGAAAGCCGCAACCGGTGTGGCGAAGGACCTGCGGCTGCTCCTCGCCGACACCCGTCTGGACCTTTCGGACGTCCGCCGTGCCGTCGCCCGCTCGGTCGTGGCGCACTTATTGACCGACCGGGACGACGAGGGCCCGACGAAGGCGTCCACATTGGCCTCGACGGCGAGGCCATCGATGAAATGGCCCAGGTGATCCTCGGAGCGCTCGGAGAGCCCGGCGAATCGCTCGGCATCTTCTCGACGCTGACCAAGCCGGTCTGGCTGCCGTTGTGGCGGAGCACGGAATGGACCGGGTCGTGGCGGCTGCATTCGAAGCGAGGCGAGATCGGCGAGAAGTCGGCCAGCCTCATCGGCGACATCCTGTGGTATCAGGTGCGCGGCGACGCGATTCGCACGTGTATCGCCGAGACAGTGGCGACGGCCGAACCACCCGTGGTCGTCCTCGCTCACAGCCTCGGGGGTGTGGCCTGCGTCGACCTGTTCGCGCAGGACGACTATCGTGACGTCGTGTCCGCACTGATCACCGTGGGTTCGCAAGCGCCGTTTCTCATGAGATCGACGCGCTGCATTCTCTGCGCTGCGGTGACAGCCTTCCGGAATTCTTTCCGGCGAGGTGGCTCAACGCTTATGACCCCCGGGACCCGCTGGCCTATATCGGCGAGGGTGTCTTCGGCACCGAGCGTGTGAAGGACGTGGAGTTCAACACCCGGCGGCCTCTGATCCGCGCACACAGCGCGTACTTCGGCCACAAGCCGTTCTATCGTTGGCTGGTCCAGGAACTGCGCAGCCTGTGACCGCTGACGCCGATGTTGACCCGGAGCGGGTCTTCGCTCTGATCGTTTCCGTCGAGAAACACAGGGATTCGAGCTGGGATGTCAGTGGTCCCTATGCGGACGCTTGCGCTTTCGCCACCTGGCTTGTGGACGTATGTCACGTACCCGTGGGGAACGTGATCTCCTTAGCCTCGCCCCAGCCCGGAAGTCTGCACGACAGCTCCGGCATGCCGTTGCTGCCTGACGGGATCATCACCCGCTCCGCCGACTCCGCCATGGTCAGCGAGCTGTTCATGGATGAGCTTGCTCAGATCAAGGCGGATCTGCTGTGGGTCTTCTGGTCCGGGCACGGCCTCACCAACCCGGAAGGGAGCCGCGTGCTGGTGCTCGCCGACAGCACGACCTCGGTGACACGCGTCATAGAGGTCGAGGGCTTGCAGCGGGCTCTACAGTCCCAGCGCGTTGGCGGTAACAATGGGACTGACGTGGTGAGAGTCGCGATCGCAGTCACAAGCGTGGAGCCCGCCTCTCCCGAACTGTTGCCGTTGAGTACCGAGCGTCGCAAGCACATCGCCGACCTTGTCAGGGGACCACATGCGTCGACTCGACATTGCACCCAATGTGGGAGTGCTGACGATCGTCGACGCGCTGACGCAAGCCCTCGATAGCGCCGAGGGTGGCAAGGATTCCGCGACTCTGTTCTGGTGCGCTCCAGGCGCGACAGGAAACCCCGCGAACGATCGCCGATGGCGGGGGAAGATCGACGACGACTCATCACAGAGCAAGTGGACCTGACGCGCCGTGACCGCGTGACACGAAGACCACGGAACAACGCGACCTTTTGCGCGTCATCGTTTGAGCTTGCTGAACCGGGCTACTAGGGACGTCTGACCGCTAGGAAGGGAGACGTCGTCATGTACGCCGGTGGTCTTCTCGCCACGTTGTTGATCCTTGGCTTGATCCTGCTCGTGACCACGCTGGCGGTGGTCATCTCGGAGCCACGCGACGTCGGGGCGCCGCGTACCCGGGAAGATCCCTCCGACATCACCCGTTCTCACTCAGGTGTGCGTCGGCGCCGCCGGTAGTGTGAACGTGACGCACACGCTTGTCGAAGTCGGCTGGATCGGCGACGGGAGGCTGACTGGGACGCAGGTCGCCTGACCGGCGCCGCCCGACGGCGGGGCGCCGATGATCACGCCGCCGCCGTTTTGCGGGGAGGTCGAACCGTTCAGGGGGTCGCCGGAGACCTTGAACTGCTGGCCGGAGATCGCGAAGGAGATCTGGTCCTGGTCCGTGAGGACTTGATCGGCCGGTGGCGGGGTGATCGTGACCGGCTTGCCCCACTGGCTGAAGTGCAGCTCGGTGCGGCCCGCGGTTTGCTTGTTTGACGCTGATGTCGCCGCCGACTGGAAGACGATCTCGACCGGGAGGCCGGAGGCGTCGAGCCAGACATCGACGTGGCCTGTCGTGTCGCCGGCCAGGTCGCCGGTGAAATGGGTCGCGGCGACGCCGTCAGCCGTACCCGTCCCGGCCTGGGTGAACCTGCCCTTCGCCAGAACTTCCTTGACCAGCGCCGCCGGGTCGGATCTCAGCATGCTGAGGACCGGCGAGTTCTTCGGCACGAGATCGGTCGCGCTCATCGCGAACCATGAGGCGTTCGGCTTGGCCTTCGAAGTGGCGTGGTAGCCCTTCGGTATCGAGGTGTAGAAGGTCGTGCCGTCGTAGAGGACGTGGGTGGGAACCATGTCCGCCGCATCGCTGAGCTTCAACGTCAGCTCGCCCTGCACGGCCGGCGCGAAGACAACCGCCCCGTCGACCGTCCCGGAGGCACCCCCGGAGAGCACCCCGTGGACGTGGACACTCTTCGCTGCGACAACCTGCGCTGCCGCGAACTGAATCGCACCCCCGACGGACTTGTCCGACCGCGCCGCGAGCCCACTCCTACTCGCGCACCCCGCGACCACCGCCACCGCAGCCGCCACGCCGGCGGCCGCCGCAACGCCGCGGACGACACGCCGCCTGCGTCGCTGTGCACTGTGCCCTGGCATCGGCGTTCCCCCGCCTCACTGATCGCGAAGTCTGACTGCGTCCCGATCGGCGCTCGTCGAGATTAGCGTTCAGCGTGCCTCAGCGGCACGCAAAGGTCTACGCATCGTGGCCGCGACCCGCGGGGCGGTCAGCAGTGGTGGAACGGCACGAGCCCAGCCTCACCGCGCGAGCGTCGCACGAATCGCGTTGTCGACCATCGCCTCGAAGTCGTCCGCAGCCCGTTCGTCGGCGGTGAGATCGCGGACGCGGGCCAGTGCGGGGAAGCGCTGGGCGTCGAAGTCGCGGATCACCCGCTCCCGCTGTGTGTCCTCGCGCGGCTTGTGTTGGTGCCTGTCCAGGAGTTCGCCGACGGTGAGGTACCAGCAGGCTCGGAAGGCGGTCAGGGCTTCGCTCGGGGACAGGCCGGCCTGGAGGAAGTCGTCCAGGCAGGCGTTGTTGAACGGCAGGGCGGCTTCGGCGTTGAGTTCGCCGCGGATGAGGATGTGCAGGACCCAGACGCAGTCGGCCAGGTAGTCGTGGGCGCCGACGAATCGGTGGCGGAGTCTTTGCTGCGGTGTGTCGCCCGGGACGTCTACCGGCAGGCCTGATGCGATCTGCTCCAGGATCGCCACCAGGAGTGCGTCCCGGTCTGCCACGTGGCGGTAGAGGGAGGCGGCGGCGGTGTTCAGTTCGGCGGCGACGGTGCGCATCGTCAGGGCGTCGAGGCCGTCGCGTTCGATTACCCGGCGGCCGGCGGCGACGACGATGTCGGGGGTCAGGCCCGGGCGCGGCCGGCGGGGCCCGTAGCGACCCCGGGTTGCGGGGTCGGCTCGTTCGATCACGACGTCCATCCTGGCAGGTCTGGCGCTGAGTCTTGCCCGTTCGGGTGGTTAGGGTTACCTTACGCGTACAACGTTCGCATTGGAGGGGTCCCATGAGTGTCGTCGATGAGCAGCCGGCCGGTGTCCGGGCCGCGACCGACCCGCCGGCGCGGGCCGGCCTCGTGCTCGGTGTCGCGTGTCTGTGCCAGTTGATGGTCGTGCTCGACATCAGCGTGGTGAACGTGGCCCTGCCACGGATCGGCGCCGATCTCGGGTTCGCGCCGGGGTCGCTGTCCTGGGTGGTCAACGCCTACACGCTCGTCTTCGGCGGGCTGCTGTTGCTCGGCGGGCGGATCGCGGATCTGGTCGGGCACCGCCGCACGCTGGTGGTGGCCCTGGCCGCGTTCGGGCTCGCCTCGGTGCTGGGCGGGCTGGCGACAACCCCGGGCGAGCTGATCGCCGCCCGCGGCGGGCAGGGGCTGGCCGCGGCGGTCCTGGCGCCGGTGACCCTCACGGTCATCCTGGTCACGTTCCCGGAGGGCCCGGCCCGGCGGCGTGCGATCGCCGTCTGGTCGATGGTCGCCGCGGCCGGCAGCGCGTTCGGGGTGCTGCTCAGCGGCGTGCTGACGGAGTACCTGGACTGGCGGTGGGTGCTGTTCGTCAACGTGCCGATCGTCGCCGCCGCGCTCCCGCTCGCGCTGGCCGGCGTGCGCGACCTGCGGCGGCCCAGCGCCGGGCGGCTCGACGTGGTGGGGGCGGTGCTGGCCACGGCGTCGATGACGCTTCTGGTGCTGGCGACCGTCTACGCCGGCGAGCACGGCTGGAGCGGCACGACGACCCTGGTCGGCCTGATCGGATCGGTCGTCACGGCCGCCGGATTCGCGTACTGGGAGCTGCGGGTCGCCTCGCAGCCCCTGGTCCGCTTCGGCATCTTCCGCGTCCGCACGGTGTGGGTCGCCGACCTGATCGTCGTCTTCATCGGCGCGGCGACCCTCGGCGGCTTCTACTTCGCTTCGCTCTTCCTGCAGGAGGTGCTGCACTACAGCCCAGTCAAGGCCGGCGCGGCTTTCCTGCCCTTCTGCTTCGGGATCGTCGTCGGCAGCTTCACCAGCGCGAAGCTGGCGGCGCGTTTCGGCAACCGCGTTCTGCTCTCGGTCGGGTCGCTGCTGGGTGCCGCGGGCATGCTCGGTTTCTCTCTGCTCGACACGGGTTCCACCTTCTGGTCATTCCTCGTGCCCTCGCTGGTGGCCTCGGTCGGGATCGGCGCGTGCATGGTCGCCAACACCGCGATGGGGACCTCCGGCGTCGCCCCGCAGGAAGCCGGGCTCGTCAGCGGGCTGCTCAACACCAGCCGCCAGGTCGGCGCCAGCGTCGCGCTCGCGGTGCTGACGACCGTCGCGGTGAGCACGATCCACCACGACAGCAGCCTGAAGGCGCTGAGCCGCGGCTACAGCCACGCCTTCGCGGTCGCCGGAAGCTTCGTGCTGGTCGCCGCGCTGGTGGCGGTGCTGTTCGTCCCGGGGCGGCCGAAGGCTGTCGCCGCCGACTGACCCGGGTGTCGGTTGCGGGCCCGGGCCGCCAGCCCGGGCCTGCGACCGGCACGTTCTCAGCGCTCGATCGTCAGCTTGTCGACCTCGATGCCGTACTCGTTCACCGCCCGCAGCACCAGCTGCGAGGGACGGCCGTAGCGGCCGGGCTTGACGTCCACCGCGAGCAGCGCGTAGCCGGTGTAGCGCACGCGCGACCAGTCGACGTTCTCCGGTGTCTTCACGCCGCCGGGGCTGCGCACCCACGACGCGAACGGCGCGACGTTGTCCACGTCGTTCTCATAGCTGTCGGCGACCGGGAACTGGTAGAGGCTGTTGCCCGAGCTGCCGGCCACGACATAGGTGGTGCCGTAGGTCTTCGACCGGACGGTCGAGCCGATCGGGGCGGCGGTGGTCACCGAGCCGCCGCGCAGCGGGTCGGTGCGCTCGTAGACGTGGTTGTGGCCGTTGATCACCAGATCGACGTCGAACTGGTCGAACAGCGGGGTCCACGCGGCGCGCACGCCGCCGTCCGAGGCATGCGCGTCGGCCGTGCAGTACGCGCACTCGTGGAAGTACACGACGATGAAGTCGATGCCGCTCGCCGAGCTCGTCGTCCTGGACAGAGAGGGAGTCGAATCGCAAACCTGAGGGCGCAGGGTCCTGATTGACTTGGCCCGGGGGCGGAGGCCTGCGTCCGCCGGTCGGAGGGGGTAGCGATGGTCTTTGTCACGACGGCGACGAGTGCGGCGGTTGCGCTGCTCGGTGTTGCTCTTGGTGGCTGGTTGAGTACTCGGAACCAGGATCGGTCGTGGAAGCGGGAGCATGCGCGGCAGTGGCGGGACATCCGGCTCGAAACCTATGGCGATTTCGCGTCTGCCTATCGGGAACTCGTGGCGTTCGCTGTGGATCCGACTGCCAAGATCACCGCGGATCCACATCCTCAGAGGGCGGGGGAGCTGATGCCGCGGTTTGACGACGAAGGGCGGCGATACAAGGAACGGCTTGACGCGGCGTCCGTCGCTGTTCGTCTCGTATCGGAGTCGACCGACACCATGAAGGCCTGTGCCGCAGTAGTGCAGAGTGTTCGGCGTATAGCTGCCGCGCGGGCGGAAAGCCAGGGCGTGGACATCCCCGTCGAGGCCTTTCAGGCTCTCTGGGCTGCGCAGGATGCATTCTTGAGCACCACGCGTCGCGAGCTCGGCCTTTCGGACGTCTCCTGGGAGACCGTCTACCCCGCCGACGAGAGCGGTGCAACGGTCTGAAGAACCGCTCCCCACCAAGTCACC
>NZ_JAACYW010000470.1 GCF_015356825.1 Catenulispora rubra
GTGTCGGGCAATGCATGCAGGCCAGCCAGGCGATCAGAAACATGATCCTCGGCAAGGGCGGGGGTCTCGGCCGAGGCGGCAGGCACGGATGGGGCGGAGGCATCAAGCTCGGGTGCGGCATCGAGCGAAGTGTGCGAGCCAGCCGGGCGATCAGAAACAAGACCGGTGGCAAAGGCGCGAGTGCCAACCGAGTCGGCGGGCAGGGTGTGCGGGCCAGCCAGGCGCGTAGCCGATTGGTCGCTGGCGTCGGTGTGCGTGTCTACCAGGCGCAGAGTGGCGCGGCTGAAATCGTGGCTATTGCCAGCAGCCGCGCCAGCAGCGCCAGCCGTCCCCGACAACTCCGCATGCTTCCCCACCGGCATCGACTCGCCGGACAGCAGCCCCTGGTCCAGGAACAGGTCCTTCGCGCGCAGCAGCCGCAGGTCCGCCGGGATCAGGTCCCCCGCGCCGAGGCGCACCACGTCGCCGAGCACGAGTTGGTCGAAGGGCAGCTCGCGCGTGATCGGCTCGCTGGTGTCGTCGGCGCGGCGGACCACGGTCGCGGTCGTCAGGACCAGGGCGCGCAGTGCGTCGACCGTGCGGCGTGAGCGTTGTTCCTGCCAGAAGCGCATCAGCGCGGCGATGGCGATCATCGCGGTGATGGCCAGGACGCCGCCGAGGTCGCCGCTGAGGGCGAACACCGCGTCGAGGACCGTCAGGACCAGGAGGAACGGGGCGCGGAAGGCCGTTGCCAGGCCGTGTGCGGTGGAGCGTTCGGGGCGGCTGAGGTCGTTCTCGCCGTCGCGTTCCAGGCGCGCGGCGGCCTCGGCTTCCGTGAGGCCGCGCAGTCCGCTGTCGAGGCCGCGCAGGACCTGCAGGACCGGCTGTCCGCCGCGTGCTGCCAGCTCGGCGCTGCGGTCCGCCAATGTGTCTGCCGATGTGTCCGTCGCGTCCGTCGCGTCCGTCGTCGGCGCGGCGGTCGGGCCGGAGGCCGCGGTGGAGCTGCGGAACGGGGACAGGAGCGTCATGGCGGTTCGTTTTCGGTCGTGCGGCCGGGGACCGCGCGGTGGCTAGGCCGTCCTGGCCGGCCCCCGGCTCGCGGGGTGCGCCTCGCCGGCCTGTTCGGCGTGGTGGTCCAGCATCTGCCGGACGATCGCGACGACGTGCGGGTCGTCCACGACGTAGACCTGGCGCCGGCCCTCGCGGCGCGCGCTGACCAGGCCGGCCAGCTTCAGCTTGGCCAGGTGCTGGCTCACCGCGGCGACGTTGCTGCCGGTGGCCTCGGCCAGCGCCGTCACGTCCTGCTCGGCCCGGGCCAGCAGCCACACGATGTGCAGCCGGGTGGTCGCGGCCAGCATGCCGAAGGTAGCGGCCGCGTCCTGAAGGAGCCTGGGACTCGGCGCCCCGTCGTCGGGGACGGCGTCGTCCTCGGTGCGGGACTCCTGTCTGCGGCGCATGTCACTTCCTCGTGTCTGTGCTTGTGTCTGTGCTTGTGTCTGTGCTTCGCACCGGGCCGGGGCCCGGATCGGTAGCGTCCATTGTGCCCGACGGCCGGAGATCCACTCAAACGTTTGCGCAATCGCTTGACTATTTAAGCGCCTCGGGTATCTACTTCGCGGGCACCCCGACGGAGGTACCACTATGTCCTTGACTCTGACCATCTCCGGCGTCCCCGACACCATCGCCGCGGACGTCGACCTGGGCGCCGTGGCCCGCGCCCTGCGTCCGCTGCTCGTTCCGGCGCTGATCGGTGCCGCCGAACTGGCCGGTCTGGGGCCGGTCGTGCCGGCGCTGGTGTCGATCGCGGTGAAGGCCGCGCGAACCCGCTGATACAGCCGCTCCGGATCGGACGCGTAGTCCGGTCCGGAGCGGCTATCGGCGTATGTGCCCAGCGAGGAAGAGGACCCTGATGCTCACCGCACTGCCCCACACCGCCGATGGGCACCCTGCCATAGGCGCCGTCATATACCTGGTGATCGTTGTCGTGCTGGTCGGCTCCGCGACGGTCGCCGGGCGGCGCGGCCGGAACCGGCGTCGTCGGCCGCCGCGGTGAGCGGATGCCGCCCCCTCACTCGTCCGGGTCCGGCCCCGGGCCCCGCGTCAGCGCGTCGAAGTCGGCGTCGTCCTTGTGCCAGTGCACGGTGTGGATCCCCGGCTCCAGCGACAGCCGCCCGACCAGCTGCTCCAGCCGGCTGGCGGCGTCGCCGTCCAGCAGCAGGTGCGCGGTGAGGCGGGTGGCGTCGGCGGCGTCGTCCCGGGTGGTGTCCAGGCCGCGCAGGATCACGTGGCCGCCGGTGGTGTCCGCCACCAGCAGCGCCCTGATGTGCGACTCGGACTTGGCCTTGCAGGTCAGGTGCAGGCGGAAGGGCTGCAGGTCCTCGTCCTCCTCGACCGCGTTGTCCCGGTCGAACAGCCGGCCGGCCGGGCGGCCGAGCAGGTGGACCAGCAGGACCGTGGCCGTGCCGATGGCCGCGAAGGCCAGGTGGCCGGACGCCGCCATGACCCCGACCGCGGCCGAGCACCACAGCGTCGCGGCGGTGTTCAGGCCGCGGACGTTGAACCCGTCGCGCAGGATCACGCCGCCGCCGAGGAAACCGATGCCGGAGACCACGTAGGCGGCGACCTGCGTGCTGTTCTCCGAGCCGTTGATGTCCGAGTACAGCACGAACAGGGTCGCGCCCACCGCCACCAGCGCGTTGGTCCGCAGACCCGCCATCCGGGCCCGCAGTTGCCGCTCCACGCCGATCGCGGCGCCGCATCCGAGCCCGACCGCCAGCCGCGCGATGAACTCCCAAGTGGTCAGGTTCTGCATGTTCGCCTCCTTATGGTGCGAAGGACAGCTCTGGGAAGGGTCGGACGGTCAGTGTCCGAGCATCATCTCGACGAGCTTCCACACGCACATGACCATCGAGACCAGCAGGTACAGGCGCAGCGCACCCATGGAGTAGCGGCGGGTCTTCGAGAACGTCAGCTGGCCGAGCTGGTCCAGCGGCGGCGTGCGCCACCCGTCGCGGCCGGAGCGGTCGATGGACTCGGCGACGAAGTCCGGCGCACGCCGTGCTCGCAGGGCCTTGACACCCATGACTGCGGCAGCGGCCAGGCCACCGGCCGCGCAGCCGACGAGGATCTCGTCGATCTGTCCGGCGCTGATGTTCGGCCAGATGACCGAGGCAGTCAGGACCATCGACAGCGCGATCAGGACGCCGATGACGGTCGAGGTGAACAGGGTGGTCTTCTTGGAGTTGACCCAGGGCCCGAGGACTTCCTTGTCGACGCAGAGCAGGAGCAGGAAGACGGTCGCGCTGGGCAGCAGCACGCCGGCCAGGGCCTGGACGCCGGTGGTGAGCACGCCGAGCACGTGGGCCGAGGCGGTCAGGACGATCGTCGCGGCCAGGCCGATGACGCCGGCGTAGACCGCGTAGAAGCCCTTGGCCTGCTTCACGCCGCGGTGCAGCGAGTGGTTGATCTTGAAGACGTCGCCGATCGCGTAGGCGGTCGACAGGGAGACGGCGAAGGCGCCGATGACGGAGGCGTCCAGGAGCGCGACGGCGAACATGTCGCCGAGCGCGCGGCCGCCGTAGTTCTGCAGCGCCGTGGCGAGCGAGCCGGCGTCGGTGAAGTCCGGCGAGCCCTTGGCCGCGAAGGCGACGGCGCCCAGGCCCATGATGGCCGCCGCGCCGATCACCACGACCACGATGCCGAGCCACAGGTCGGCCTTCTCGTACTTCATGAAGCGCGGGGTGATGCGCTTGTCGATGACGTAGCTCTGCTGGAAGAACAGCTGCCAGGGCGCGACGGTGGTGCCGACGATGCCGATGATCAGCAGCATCAGCGGAGCCATACCGCCCGCGCCGCCGGGGAAGGAGGGGCGGACGAAGTCGTGCGCCATCGTGCCGACGGCCGGGTGCGCCATCAGCGAGATCGGGATCAGCAGCAGGGAGCCGAGGCAGAAAATGAGCGCCAGGCGCTCGAACCGCCGGAAGGAGCCGGTCGAGGCGGCGGCGATGATGACCAGGGCGGCCAGGATCACCGAGGGGACTTTCGGCAGGCCGAGGTAGCCGGTGGCCAGGGTGATGCCGATGAATTCGGTGACCAGTGTCAGGGCATTGAGCAGGAACAGGTCGATGACGCTGAACGCGCCCCAGAACTTGCCGAAGCGCTCGAAGATGAGGCGCGCGTGGCCGACGCCGGTGACGGCGCCGAGGCGGAGGACCATCTCCTGGTTGACGTACAGGACGGGGACGAGCAGCAGCAGCGTCCAGAGGAGCTTCGTGCCGTAGTCGTGGCCGGCCTGGCCGTAGGTGGCGAAGGCGCCGGCGTCGTTGTCCCCGATCATCACGATCAGACCCGGGCCGACGATCGCGAGCAGCGTCTTCATCTTCGTCGACAGCCCGCGGCGGGCCCCGTGGTCGCCGAGCTTGATGGTGCCGAACGCACCCTTGATGTCGCCGACGTGCGCGTCGTCGAGGACTGCGGTGTTCGAGCGCTCCAGCCCCAGCAGTGCGGTGGTCATGTGGTTCACCCCTCCCAGCCCGCTCGGCGGGCGTGCAGGAGACGGCAGCAGACAGGAGCCCACGGCGGTGGGCGGTCAAGTAACTAAGAGGTCAGAGCTGCTGCGCGTCAGACGGATCGAAGAGCAACGTGGAGCACAGTCGGCCAGCCACTACCGGCAGCCGGTCGGTGCTATTACTCGGACTATCCACGCCACTCACCTCCACCCGACGGGGCCACAGGAATCCACCCGGACCGCGATCACAGTGGGAGCGCACGCCGACTTCCGGGCACGGAAAGCTGCCCGAACGAAACGGCGGAGGCACTCCCTCTCGTAAGAGCTTCGGCACTGCCCGGCGTATCCCGACCATCGGCCGGTAGCCACTTCGGGTCACCCCTTAAGCCGAGGAGACCTGTCCTGACCTTGGGCGTCTCTCGACGTCGTGAGATCAGTGGCTTGTGTCCGGTGCAGACGCCTCACCTAACGAGGTGCCTTCTTGACGGGTGTAATGTTATCGGACCATTGCTCATTTGCCTAATCGAGCGAATGAGGTGGGGTGGGGCGGCCATGGGCACAGCAGGCGGTACCGACGGCGCGCAGGGCAAGACTGGCGCATCGCCAGGGCGCGAGAGCCGTTTGTCGAGAGTGAGGCGGCGCGGGCCGAGGCAGCGGCGGAAATGTGGCAAGGCTCATGCAGTCGAGCGGGGCTGGCTCAGCACAGCTAGCTCTGTCGAGCAGGGACACAGCGCCAGCTCAGCCAGGTCATTCGGCGGCGAGATGGCGCTGGGCGACGTCGGCGGCGGGAGATTCAGGCTGGGCTGCGGGTGGCAGAGAGTTGTTGGTGGAGCGGTGCCGGTGGGCAGCGTGCGTCTCGTCCTGGTGTGGAGCGTGTTATCCGCGCCGCGAGCCGGGCGGATCGCTGAACACCCTCACCGTTGCGAAGGAGTCGACCACAAGCTGCAGCAGCGCCAAGACCGCTGCGCCGTCGCCGGGGGC
>NZ_JAACYW010000471.1 GCF_015356825.1 Catenulispora rubra
CGGGCGAAGGGTGGGCCCCAGCCGCGGGTCTCGTCGCCGCCGGGTGGCTCGACCTTGATGACGCGGGCGCCGAGGTCGCCGAGCATCATCGCGGCGTGGGGGCCGGCCAGTGCGTGCGACAGGTCTAGGACCAGTAAGTCGGCGAGCGGGCCGGTTGGGGTGGCGGTCTGCGCATCATCGGTCCCTGCGTTGGTGTGCGCGTTCATGATTTCTCCCGGGAGTGTCAGGGGGTCGGATGGGGCTTTTTCACCACGGTACGGAAGTGGTTGCGAGGGGATTCTCAGCGGAAGGTTAAAGATCCCTAACCCTGCGCGAGCGTGGAATTGTGGCGCTTGGCGATGTAATGGACCTATGACGATGACGAGCGCTGATCTGCTGGTGGTCGAGGACGACGTGGACATCGCCGAGGAGCTCCTCCAGGCGCTCACCGGCCACGGCTACCACGCGGACCTGGTCACCAGCGGGGCCGGGGCGATCGCCCACGTCCGCGACCGGCAGCCGGACCTGGTGCTGCTCGACCTGGGCCTGCCGGACCTCGACGGCGTGGCGCTGTGCCGCCGCCTGCGCGCCACGCTGCCGGTGGAGAGCGTCATCGTCGTGCTGACCGCGCGCACCCAGGAGTTCGAGGTGGTCGTGGCGCTGGACGCGGGCGCCGACGACTACCTGACCAAACCGTTCCGCTTCACCGAGCTCCTGGCCCGGATCCGCGCGCACCTGCGTCGGCGCCAGGCCACCTCCGGGCAGCCGGTGATCCAGCTCGGCCGGGTCCGGATCGACACCCGCGCCCGGCGCGTCCACGTCGCAGACCAGGAGGTGACGCTGCGCCCGAAGGAGTTCGACCTCTTACTGATCCTCGCCGAGCAGGTCGGGGCGGTGGTGAGCCGGACGGAGCTGATGGCGCAGGTGTGGGACGAGCACTGGTTCGGGTCGACGAAGACCCTTGATGTGCATGTCTCGGCCCTGCGGAGGAAGCTCTCCGATGCCACGCCGGACGCGGACGCGGAGCCGATCATCACGACGGTGCGCGGGCGGGGGTATCGCTACGAGTTCCCGGTGGCGGGAAGGCTTGCGGAGGAAGCAGCGCTGGTCATGTCGGGGGTGGCTCGTTGAAGCGGCAGCAGGAGGCTGAAGACTGGTCGGGGGCCGGCGTGACGCACGACCAGGCGCCCGCCTTCGGCTTCGGCTAGGGAACGGGCCAGCGGCAGGCCGATCCCGCGGCGCGAGGCGAGAGAGTTAGCGGCGGGAGTTTTAGCTGCAGGCGTTTTAGCTGCAGGAAAGTTAGCAGCGGGAGTGTCAGCGAGAGAGCTATTGGTGGAGGCAGGCGAGCCCTCGTCGGCGCTGAAGTGCAGGTCAGGAGCGTCGTCGCCGCCGCACAAGCCGGGGCCGTCGTCGCCGACCTCCACGGCCACGCCGGTGCCGACGTCCACGACGCTGACGCGGATCTCGCCGCGGCCGTGGACGAGTGCGTTGTCCAGCAGGGCGCCCATGATCTGTGCGATCGCCGCCTCTGCGACGCGCACCGGTTCAAGCCCCTGCTCGCACCGCACCACCAGCGGGCGTCCGGCCTCCGCCGCGGCGACTCGGTAGCGCTCCGCCACGCGCTCGGCGACGTGTGCCGCGTCCACGGCGATGTCGCCTCCGTGAGTCTCGCGGGCCAGGCGCAGCAGCTCCTCCACCGTCTCGGCGAGGTGCTCGGCGCGCCGCAGCGCCGTCGCGACCGCCTCGCGCCGGACGTCGTCCTCCCCCACCGTCTGCGCCGACTCCAAGCCGAGTACCAAGGCCGTCAGCGGAGTCCGCAGCTGGTGCGACACCGCAGTGGTGAACCGCCGCTCGCGCTCCAGCACGTCGCCGAGCCTGCGCGCCGTCGCCGCGAGGGCCTGGCCGGCGACGTCGGCCTCGCGGATCCCGGTGCGGGGGGCCTGAATCGTGAAGTCGCCGTCTCCGAGGGCCCGGGCGACCGTGGTCAGGCGCTCCAACGGAATCGCCACCCGCCGCGCCAGGTGCCAGGCCAGCAGCGCCGACAACGCGACCACCACCGAACCCAGCCCGGCCAGCAGCACACAGGCCCGCTGCCAGCGGTCGGTCACGACCTTCCACGGCATCCACACCCGCACCGCCGCCTCGACCCGGCCGCCGCGCGTCACCGGCGCCGCGACCGCCAGATGACCGGCCTCCACCCCCTGATGGAACCCGCCGCGCCGGACCATCGCAGCGACCCGCGAGGCGGCGGGACCCTCCCCGGCGATCCGGTGGCCGTCCGGCGCGTAGAGGCCGACGTCGACATCGTGGGAGAGCTCGTCGAGACCCGCCAGAGCTCCGGCGCCTGAGGTCGGCCGCGCGCCAACCTCGGCGGCGACCCAGACGGCGTCGCGCTGGAGCATCACCACCGCACCGGATCGGTAGACCTCCGCCAGCGCCCAAGCCAGCGGGAGCGTGAACAGCAGAACGCCGCACGCCGTCACCGCCACCATCGAGAGCAAAACTCGGCTGCGCAGGCGGGTGCTCCCACGCCGCCACCAAGGTCTCCTACTGCACGGCTCGCTCAGGGCGGATCCGGCGCTCGCGTCCGACACACGGCAATCCTGCCTTGGCAAATCGCGTATATCGCAGAAGCCTTCGCGTGTCGGGGCGGCGATGACATCGGTAGATAAGTACACCCACAGGAGGGTGTTTGACCCCACTGTTTCGCGCGGCCGTGGACGACACGCTGGACCTGACTGAGAAATCGTCATCGCGAAGGGATCCATCACCATGTCCGAGTACTCGCGGGCGGCCAAGAACCGTCGCCGGGCCGCCTCGGTCCTCATTCTGGCCGCCGCCGTGACCGCGACTGCCGCGACTACCGCAGCGACCGCGACCGCCGCCTCGACCGCCGCCCCGGCCACCGGCGCAAAGCAGCTCACGAAGCTGGCCGACCAGGTCGTGGCCGACGGCGCGCCCGGAATCGTGGTACGCCTCGGCGGCATCGGAACGCGGCCAGTAGAGATCGCCCGGCAAGCACCCTTCACGCGCGCCGACGGCCGACTCGACCCCGACGACCGGGTCCGCATGGGCTCCAACACCAAAACCATGGTCGCGACCCTGGTCCTCCAGCAGGTCGCGCAGCACCGGATCGCGTTGACCGATCCGGTCGAGAAGTGGCTGCCCGGGCAGGTGCCGAACGGCTCGGCCATCACCGTCAGGATGCTGCTGAACCACACCAGCGGCCTGTACAACTACCTGGACGACCCCGCCGTCCTGGCCTCGTTCATCGGTCAGAACCCGCATGACTGGACCCCGCAGGAACTGCTGGTCGCCGGCGTCACGCACCCCGCACTGTTCGCACCCGGCGCGCAGTTCTCCTACAGCAACACCAACTACATAGCCCTCGGCCTGATCCTCCAGAAGGTCACCGGCCGCAGCCTGGCCGACCTGCTCCAGGACGACATCGCGCGACCGCTGGGCCTGCACGACACCTACCTCGCCAGCGCACATCACAACGACCCCAACCTCGCCCACGGCTACGAGCCCGACGCCGCCGACCTGGCGCCGTACCTGCCACCCGGCGTCCCAGCCGGAACCTCCTTCGCCGGCCCGGCCCGCGGCGACTTCGTCAACGTCACCGCGATCAACCCGAGCAGCCTCTGGGCCGCAGGCGGCATCGTCTCCACCGCCGACGACTGGGCCCGCTTCGACAGCGCCCTGATGTCCGGCAAGCTGCTGCCGAAGGCCGAGCTCCAGGAAATGCGCACCACCGTCCCCGAGGACCCGACCCAGCCCGACGGCGACGGCTACGGCCTGGGCCTGCGCAAGGTCGTCTTCCCCTGCGGCACCGTCTGGGGCCACGACGGCCAGGCCCCGGGCTATTCCAGCCAGACCTACACCGACGCGGCCGGGAAGCACACCGTCGCGATCATCACGACCACGATCTTCGGCGTCGCCAACCCGAAGACCGCCGCCGACTACCAGAAGCTCACGGACGCAGCGGTGTGCACCATGCTCGGCAAGCCGATACCCGCAGCCTGAGGCGACAAGCCGGTGGCCGTCGAACCGCCTGGCGCGGCGAAGTGAATCCGGGCCGGTGAGGGGGATCCGGGCAGCTATGGTCGATGTCCATGGTGACCGATTCGCCGAATAAGACTGATAAGACTGATAAGTTCATCGCCGAAGCCTTCGCTCGGCGCGTCGAGCCGATCGCCAGGCTCTCCGACTCGGCCGACGCCGTCGCCGAGGCGTGCCTGGCCATGGCGCGAGCCTTTCGGAGCGGCGGTCGGCTGCTGGTGTTCGGTACCGGGACGGCGGCCACCGACGCGCAGCACGTCTCGGTCGAATTCGTGCATCCGGTGATCGTCGGCAAGCGCGCGCTGCCGGCGTTCTCGCTGGCGGCGGACGCGGCGACGGTGACCGGGCTGGCCGGGTCCGCAGGGCTCGAAGCAGTGTTCGCGCACCAGTTGCGGGTGCTCGGGCGGCCAGCCGACATCGCGTTGGGGATCTCAGGGGACGGCGAGTGTCCAGCGGTGGCTCGCGCGCTGGTCACCGCTCGCGAGCTCGGTATGACCACAGTCGCCTTGGTCGGCGGAACCAGCGGAACCAGCAAAAGCAGGGGAAGCGCCGAAGACAGCAGAACCAACAACAGCGGCAGAGAGATCGCCAAGCGCGCCCTGGCAGACCACTGCCTCACCGTGGAATCCGACGACCCCCGCGTGGTCAAGGAAGGCCACGTCACCCTCTACCACCTGCTGTGGGAGCTGACGCACGCCTTCCTGGAGCAGCCGCACGCCGCCGACCCCGCGCAAAGTCCCGAACCGGCAGGCGCGGGCATCACAGGGCTCTACCCCTTCCTCTACTCCGGCGAGGCGTCCGTCACCGAACTGACCGCCGAGGTCGCGGCGTCGGCCAGGTCGAAGATCGCCGAGATCGTCGACCTCCGGCGTGAGATCGGAGTGGCGGAGGCGCAGAACCTCGCGGCCTGCGCGCAGGTGCTGGCACGCGGCTTCGCCGACGGCGCCACGCTGCTGGCGTTCGGCAACGGCGGCAGCAGCTCCGACGCCCAGGACGTCGTCCACACCTTCCTCGACCCGGGCCCCGGCGCGACGGCTCGGCCCGCGCTGTGCCTGACCAACGACACCGCGGTGCTCACGGCACTGTCCAACGACATCGGCTTCGACGTGGTCTTCGCGCGCCAACTCCAGGCCGTCGGCCGCCCCGGCGACATCGCCGTCGCGGTCTCCACCAGCGGCGGCTCGGCCAACGTGCTGGCCGCGCTGGCCGCCGCACGCAAGAGCGGGATGACGACCGTCGGCTTCGCGGGCTACGACGGCGGCCGGATGGCCGAGCCGGGCCTGGTCGACCACCTGTTCGCGGTGCCCTCCGCCTCGGTCCACCGGATCCAGGAGATCCAGACGACGCTGTACCACGTGCTGTGGGAGCTGGTGCAGGCCGAGCTGGCCCGCGCATAAGCTCACGCGC
>NZ_JAACYW010000472.1 GCF_015356825.1 Catenulispora rubra
TTATACAAGCATGCCAGCCGCCGCCGACATATCCGCTGCCCGCTCGAAACCAGCTGCGCGAAGCCGCCCGCTCGAAACCAGCCCCGCGGTGCTGGCCGGATGCGCGTGCCGTCAGCCGGTCGCTGATCGCGTGCGCGGAAGCCGGCCCCTACCGGCTCTTCCGCAAAGCCGTGAACCCGAACTCCATCGCGACCGGCGAGGGCTGGCGGATCAGCGTCGTGGAGCGGGGTCGTCGGGCGACGCGGGTCTCGCCTTCGGTGGCGCCGGGGCCGCCGTTGGTGATCACGCGGTCGAAGTCGATGCGGCGGGCCTCGGGGATCTCCTCGCGGAGTACTTGTGCGATGTCCGTCCAGATGCCGGCGCGCTGCCAGTCGCGCAGGCGTCGCCAGCAGGTCATGCCGCTGCCGTATTCCAGTTCCTGTGGCAGCTTTTCGAAGCCGATGCGGCGGCCGAGGACCACCAGGATGCCGTTGAGGACCGCTCGGTCGTCCAGGGGTTTGCGGCCCGGGTTGCGGCGGCGGCGGGGGCGCTCGGGGAGCAGGGCGCTGATGCGCTCCCAGGCGCGGTCGGTGACCATCGGGTCTTCGGGGGCGGGGCGGCGCAGGCGTGTCAGGGTGTTGCCGCCGGCGGGTTTGGTGGCGGGATCGCGGCGTGGGGCCGGAACCCCCAGGAGCACCGCGCTGTGGACATCCGGCGGTTCAGTGCGCGGCGCGTTGTGGGGCACGTATCGCCCAACGCGGTCGAAACAGCAGACGTCACGCTTTCGGGTCGCTTGTCACCCATTGGAGGCAGACGGAAGCGCCCCGTGGCATTACCCTGTCCGATGGTCCAGTCGATGAGAGACCCTGAAGGGATACCTGGCGCTTATACGCCGAAAGGACTAGGTGGGGACTAGATCGGTACGGTTCGGCAACCGAAGAGCCCGGGCTTTCGTCAAAATATCGAGTGCGGGGAGCGATCGCGGGTAGCCGGGGGCTGCTTCGCAATCCGGTACGACGACTCTCTCTTGGGGGGATCCGCAGGTGGGAACGAACGGACGCCACGCCGCCGAGGCTCGCAGGAGCTGGCCGGAAGGAGACCCGGTGGCGGTGGCGATGGTCGGCCTGCTCGACGTGGAGCTGCGCCGTCGCGGCTGCGCGTGGTCGATCGTGGAGGAGGGGCTGATCGAGGTCTACGGCCCGCACCGCGGCCGCTGGCCGCTGGCCGCCCTCAAGCGCCGGATGGAGGTGGCCGAGAAGGCCGACTGGCCGGAGATGGTCGAGGAACTGGTGCTGACCCGCGTGGACCCCTCAGGGTTCTACGCCAGTTCGGTGTCCCTCACCGGCGACCACGACTCGGAGTGGGCCTCGGTCCGCGGCCGGATCCGGGCCCGCCTGTTCGGCGGCGACGACGCCGACTCCGCGGCGCTGGCCGGGATAGAGCACCGGTTCTGCGCCGACGGCCTGGTGGAGGTCCTGGAGCTGGTCCCGCCCTCGCCGCTGCGCGACCCGCTGGGCGCCGGCGTGCGCTGGTACCGGCCCGAGGAGGGCCCGGTCGCGTACGGGGACCTGGCGCGCTGGAAGGTGACCGCGCGCGAGGCGTACCGGACGGCGCGGGAGAACGTGCGGCGCGAGGGCCTGCTGGAGACCCGGCTGCTGGAGGCGGAGGGCGTCAGCATCACGGTGGTGCGCGGCGGCTCCGGCTACGCCCCGACGCACTCCTTCTGGCTGCCCGACTACGTGTCCGTGGACAGCAACGGCGCGCTGGTGGTCATACCGAACCGCGGACTGTTCGCGGCGCACCCGGTGCGCGGACCGGAGGCGGTGCCGGCCGCCGAGGGCATGCTGCGCCTGGCGCGGCGGCAGTACGAGACCGGGCCGGGCCCGGTGAGCGACCAGCTGTTCTGGTGGCGGGACGGGGTGCTCTACCGGCAGGGCTCGCGCCGGGCCGAGGACGGGATCCGGTTCGAGCCGACGCAGGAGTTGGCGGACGTGCTCAGGGCGCTGGCGCGGTAGCAGTAGCAGTAGCGGAGGCTGGAGCCGGGGCGGTGGGCGCGTCGGCGTCTTCGCCCTCTGGCTTGGCGGCGGCGGGCGCGTCGGCCTCCGGGCCATCGTCCAGGTCGCCGTCTTCGTCCTCGTCGTACTCGTCCTCTTCAGCAGCCTCGGCGGCCTCCCGGTCCCGGTGCTGGGCCTCGCGCCGGATGATGGTCGCCCAGCCGCCGGCCGCGATCACGCAGAACAGCCACCACTGGAACCAGTAGGACAAGTACGGGCCTTCGTCCAGCGACGGTGCATCCACTGGCGTTATCTGCGAAGAATCCACCGGCTTCGAGGTGATCACCTCGGCGTACCCGCCGCGCAGTTGCAGCCCGGTCTTGGCAGCGAGCGCGTCGGTGTTGATCAGGCTGATCTGCCCGGTCGGCAAGCCTGTGGTGACGTCCCGGATGCCGGTGTTCCCCTTGGTCTCGGACTGCTGGAGCCGCCCGGTGACGGTGACCGCGCCGGCCGGCGGCGCCGGGATCGCCGGCGACTGCTGCTCGTCGGAGTCGACGGTCGGGATCCAGCCCCGGTTGACCAGGACGGACGTGCCGTCCGCGAGCGTCATCGGGGTGATCACCCAGAAGCCGGGGTTGCCGTTCTCCTGGTGGTTGCGGGCCAGGAACTGGTGCGCGGTGTCGAAGGTCCCGACCAGCGTGAGCTGCTTCCAGCGGGCCTTCTGCGGTACCGGGGCGCCCACGGCGTCGGTGTCCTCGATCGGCACCGGCGGGGCGTTCATCGCGGTCCTGATGACGGCGTTCTCCGCGGTGCGCTCGTGGTAGCGGCTCCGCTGCCACATCCCCAGGCCGATGAACGCGGGGATGAGGACCAGCCAGATCAGGACATGCAGGCGGATCCAGCGCCAGGAGAAGACGAAACGGTACCGAGACACAGGCTGACGCTACCCGACGTCCTTGAGCGCGCCGGAGGCAGGTCGCACTCCACCCCGGGCCTCTAACTCTTCGCCAGCCCGACGACGATCCCCGCCACCACGACCGCCACCCCCGCCAGCTGCGCGATCCCCGGCGTCCCGACGCCGAGCGCGGCGCTGGCGGCGCAGGCCGCGACCGGCACCGTGCCGATCAGCAGGCCGGCACGCTGCGGCCCGAGGCCGTTGAGCGAGCGGTACCAGAGCAGGAACGCGCCGACCGTCAGCGGCAGCGCCAGGTAGAGCAGCGCGGCCGTCTCGGTGAGCGTGGGTATCCGCAGCATCGCGGTGCCGTCCGTGGCCAGACCCGCGACCAGCAGCGTCGGGACGGCGATGACGGTGACGTAGGCCGAGACCCGCAGCTCGCCGAACTTCGGCAGCAGCGGCACCGCCAGCAGCGAGAACAGCGCCTCGCAGGCCAGCGTCAGGACGGCGAACACGATCCCGGCCGCGCTGCCCGGCCCGAAGCCCTGCACCATCGCGCTCCCGGCGACCACCAGCCCCGCCGCGCCGATCGCCGGGCCCTTGCGCAGTCGGTGGCCGTGGCCGCTCCCGGTGACCAGCGGCCCGGCGAGCGCCAGCACCAGCGGCGAGCAGGCCACGACGCTGCCGAGGGTGGCTGCGTCGGTGTGCCGGAGCGCGGCCAGGACGAACACGTTGAACAGGACCAGGCCGGTGGCCGACAGCAGGGTCAGCTGGAGCCATTCGCGGGCCGTCGGCCGCAGGCGCGGCAGGCCGCTGCGCCGCACGATGACGGCGAAGACCGCGGCGGCCAGGGTGTAGCGCAGGGCCTGGCCGCCGAGGACCGGGTAGCGGGTGAGGTGGGCGCTGACCGCGGTGGAGGCTCCGAGGACTGACATGGCCAGGGCGCCTTGGAGGACGTGGCGGGTGGCCGGACGAGGACGGGCCGGAGCCGGGGCTTGCGCGCCGGTGGCGGTGGTTGCGGGGCGTGGCTGGGCCGGAGTTTGTGCCTGGGCTGGCATGCGGGTGTCGCCGGTGGTGCTGGTGGTGGCGGGGCGGGAGTGCTGCGTCGGGGCCGGAGCTTGGGCCGGGGCGCCGGCGCCGCTCTCCGCACCCACCGCACCCGTGATCGTGGACATGCTGCGAGGCTAGGATCGGATTGGTCTGCGGGTAAGAACCAATCAGCGGCGCGAAAAGGGGACCAATCCGGTGGCCGAGATCCTGGTGACCGTCGACCGCACCGCCGGCCGCCTGGTCGAGCAGCTGGTCGTCGGGCTGCGCGACGGCATCCGCGCGGGCCGGATCGCCGGCGGCACGGTGCTGCCGCCGAGCCGGCAGCTGGCGGCGGAGCTGCGGCTGTCGCGCGGGCTGGTGGTCGAGGCGTACCAGCAGCTGGTCGCGGAGGGGTACCTGCTCAGCCGCACCGGCGCCGGGACGTGGGTCGCGGCCGGGCACGCGGTGGGGGAGCGCGGCGCGGCGCCGCAGGACGCGGCCGAGGCGGAGCCGGAGTTCGACCTGACGCCGGGGCGGCCGGACCTCGGGGCGTTCCCGCGTACGGCGTGGGTCGCGGCGCAGCGCCGGGTGCTCAGCGACCTGCCGCATGCGGGCCTCGGCTACGGCGATCCCGGCGGCGTGCCGCGCTTCCGCGAGGAGATCGCGGCCTACCTGCGGCGGGTGCGCGCCGCGGACGCCACGCCCGAGCGCGTGGTCGCCATCAACGGCTCGGCGCAGGGCCTCGCCCTCGGCCTGCAGGCGCTGTACGAGCTCGGACACCGGGTGCTGGCGGTCGAGGACCCGTCGGCGGACCGTCCGCGCCGGCTGCTGGCCGCCTCGGGCATGACGCTGGTCGGGGTCCCGGTGGACGAGGCGGGCCTGGTCGTCGCGGAGCTGCGGCGGACCTCCGCGACGGTCGTCTTCGCGGGCCCGGCGCACCAGTACCCGACCGGCGTGGTCCTGGCCCCGGTCCGCCGCGCGGAGCTGATCGCCTGGGCCCGCGCCGCCGACGGCCTGGTCATCGAGGACGACTACGACGCCGAGTTCCGCTACGACCGCGACCCGGTCGGCTGCCTGCAGGGCATGGCTCCGGACCGCGTGCTGTACCTGGGGACGACGAGCAAGTCCCTGGCCCCCGCGCTCCGCCTCGGCTGGGCCGTGGCCCCGCAGCCGCTGGCGGACCGGATCCGCGACATCCGCCTGCACAGCGACCTCGGCGGCTCCGTCCTGGACCACCTCGCGATGGCGCACCTGATCGCCACCGGCGCCTACGACCGCCACCTGCGCACCGTCCGCCGCCGCTACCGGACCCGCCGCGACGCGCTGGTGACGTCACTGGCCGCGGAGCTGCCGGAGTGGAAGGTGCGCGGCGTCGCGGCGGGTCTGCACCTACTGATCGACCTGCCGCCGGGCAGCGACGAGGAGGCGCTCGCCGCAGCGGCGGACGCGCAGGGCGTGCGCGTCCAGCCGCTGGCGCCGATGCGGTTCGCGCCGGGGCCGCCCGGGCTGGTGCTC
>NZ_JAACYW010000473.1 GCF_015356825.1 Catenulispora rubra
TCGTAGGCGGCGTCAGATGTGTATCAGAGACAGGGCGAGCTCGTCATGGTCGGCGAGCCGACCGTCGGCCGCATCGCCGTGGCCGCGCGCCAGCGCCTGGCCCTCCTGCTGGACGCCAGCGGCCGCATCGGCACCACCCTGGACATGGAGCTCACCGGCGGCGAGCTGGCCGAGATCGCGTTGCCGGACTTCGCGCAGCACGTCGCCGTCGACCTCGCGAGCTGGGTCCTGGACGGCGAGGAGTGCCCGCCGCCCACCACCGAGGTGAAGCTGCGCCGCGTCGCGGTCCGCACCATCCGGCGCGGCAAAGTACACCGGCCGGCCGGAGCGCACGTCGCCTACAACGCCACCACCGCGCAGGCGCGCTGCATGGCGCAGCGGCACACGGTCCTGGACGCGCAGCTCACCGCCGCGACGGCCGGCAAGCGCTGGGTCGCCGAGGACCCCGACAGCTCGGTGATCGCCGCGCCGATCATGGTGCAGGGCATGGTCCTGGGCGTCGCTTCCTTCTACCGCCTGGGCAACGCAGACCCCTTCGACGAGGACGACATCCAGCTGGCTGGCGACCTCGCCTCGCGCGCCGCCGTCTGCCTGGACAACGCGCGCCGCTTCGAGCGCGAGCGGGCCATGGCGCTGGCGCTGCAACGCAGTCTTCTGCCACGCGCCTTCCCCCTGCAGTGCGCAGTAGAAGTCGCGCACCGGTATCAGCCCGCGCAAGAGGGCGTCGGCGGCGATTGGTACGACGTGATCCCGCTGTCCGGCGGACGCGTGGCACTCGTCGTCGGCGACGTCGTCGGGCACGGCATCCACGCCGCGGCGACCATGGGCCGGCTGCGCACCGCCGTCCGCAACTTCTGCGCCCTGGACCTGCCGGCCGAGGACCTGCTCAGCCAGCTCGACGCGCTCGTGGAGTCGATGGACGCCGACGAGGCCGAGGACCAGCGCGGCGTCGGCATCATCGGCGCGACGTGCCTGTACGTGGTCTACGACCCGGTCACCGGCCTGTGCTCGGTCGCCGCCGCCGGGCACCCCTCGCCGGCCGTGGTGGCCCGGGACGGCTCGGTGGAGTACCTGGACCTGCCGACCGGCCCGCCGCTGGGCCTCGGGGGCTCGGCGTACGAGGCGGTCGAGCTGCCGATCGACGAAGGCAGCACCCTGGTTCTCTACACCGACGGCCTGGTGGAGAGCCGGGAGCAGGACATCGGCACCGGGTTGGAGCGGTTGCGGGCGGTGCTGGCCGGTCCCGGCCGCGATCCGGAGGAGCTGTGCGCGTCGGCGATCGGCGGCCTGCTGCCGGAGCGGCCCTCCGACGACGTGGCCCTGCTGGCCGCGCGGGCCCGGCGCACGACGCCGGACCGGGTCGCCACCTGGGACGTGCCGATGACGCCGGAGTCGGTGGCGTTCCTGCGCGCCGAGGTGTCGCGGCTGCTGCGCGCCTGGCGCCTGACCGAGCTGGTCTTCACCACCGAGCTCATCGTCAGCGAGCTCGTCACGAACGCGATCCGGCACGCCACCGGCCCGGTCGAGCTGCGCCTGCTGCGTGACAGGGCCCTGATCTGCGAGGTGGCCGACGGCAGCAGCGTCTCGCCGCGGTTGCGCCGTGCGCAGACGTTCGACGAGGGCGGCCGCGGGCTGTTCCTGGTGGCGCAGCTCTCGCAGCGGTGGGGGACGCGGTACACCGCGCGCGGCAAGGTGATCTGGTCCGAGCAGCCGCTGCCGCCGAACGGCGACTACTAGCGCGGCGGGCGACGCCGGGAGCCCGACGCCCAACGCCGACGCCGGCGCCCGACGCCGAGCGCCCAGCGCAAGGCATCCCAAGCCCCGCCCAACGCTCCGAACTGCGCCTAGACCACCGAACCAGCCGACGACATGCGCGCTGCCCCGCCGCCGGGCAGAATCGCAGTAGGCCCGGCCGGGACGGCGGGGCCCGGAAAGGGCGGCGTGCGATGGCGATGGTCTCGCGGGGCTTCCAGGGTCGACGGCGTTCGTCGGACCACCGGTTGCCGCCGGGGCAGTACGAGACCCGGGACTTCCCCGTGCTGTCGGCCGGGCCGACACCGCGGGTGGACCGGGACGCGTGGCAGTTCAGCGTGGTCACCGAGGGCGGCGAGCGGCGCAGCTGGAGCTGGCGGGAGCTGATGGCGCTGCCGGCCGAGCGTCCCGTGGTCGATCTGCACTGCGTGACCAAGTGGTCGAAGTTCGGCACCCCGTGGCAGGGCGTCTCCCTGGACCTGCTGCTGGCGGACGTCGAGACCGAGGCCGAGTACGCCCTGGTCCACTCCTACGGCGGCTACACCACGAACCTGCCGCTCAAGGACCTGCTCGACGGCCAGGCCTGGATCGCCTACGGCTACGACGGCCGCGATCTGACGCCCGAGCACGGCGGCCCGGCCCGGCTGCTGGTCCCGCACCTGTACCTGTGGAAGTCGGCCAAGTGGGTGCGCGGCATCCAGCTGCTGGTGAAGGACGAGCCCGGGTTCTGGGAGAGCGCCGGCTATCACGACTATGGGGACCCATGGCGCGAGCAGCGGTATCAGGGCGACTAGGCGAACGCCTGCGCTGGCGGGTCGCGACGCTGGTCGGACAGCGCGAGGAGACGCCGACGACGCGGACGCTGGTGCTGGACGTGCCGGGCTGGCCGGGGCATCTGGCCGGCCAGCACGTGGACGTGCGGCTGACCGCCGAGGACGGCTACAGCACGCAGCGCAGCTACTCGATCGCCTCGGCGCCGGACGGCGCGCTGTTGGAGCTCACGGTCCAGCGGGTCTCCGACGGCGAGGTGTCCCCGTACCTGGTCGGCGACCTGATCGACGGCGACCTGCTGGAGCTGCGGGGCCCGGTCGGCGGCTGGTTCGTGTGGCGTCCGGAGCAGACCGAGCCGGTGTTGTTGGTGGCCGGCGGCTCCGGGATCGTGCCGTTGATGGCGATGATCCGCGCGCGGCGGCAGCTCGGCTCGACGACGCCGTTCCGGCTGCTGTATTCCGTGCGGACGCCGGAGGACCGGATGTACGCCGACGAACTCCAGGCTCCGGATCCCGGCTTGGAGGTCACGTTCCTCTACACGCGCCAAGTTCCTGAGGGCTGGCCACGTTTTCCGTCCCGGCTCACCGAGAAGGACATGGCCGCCGTCGCCTGGGCGCCCTCGACGCTCGCCACAAGCTACGTCTGCGGCCCGACTCCTTTCGTCGAGTACGCGGCGGATCTGTTGGTCGACCTCGGGCAGGCGCCGGATCGGATCCGTACCGAACGTTTCGGCCCGACAGGAGGCTGATCATGTCAGTGCCCGCATATGAGCCCTCCGCTGAGCACTCCGCCGAACCGTCCGGTCCGTTCGCCGACGAACTCGCCGTCGGCTACCTCGACGGCGAATACGAGGACGGCAACGCCCTGGCCGGACCGTTGTCGGAACTGTTCGCGGTGGACGTCGTCTCCGCGGAAGGCCGCTGCGTCAGCTGCGGCACGACCGGCCCCGTCGCGCAGCTGCGGGTCTACGGACCCGGCCCGGGACTGGTGGCGCGCTGCCCGGAGTGCGGGCAGGTCGTGCTGCGCCTGGTGCGCGGCGCGGAATCGGCGTGGCTGGACCTGCGCGGGACGGTGAGCCTGCGGTTCCAGGTGGGCACCGACCGGTAGCCGCCGGCGGCCCCTGCCTGCCCCCTCCCGCAGCACGCGGCAATCCCTTGCTCTGCCCTTGTCTTGATCCCGAGGCCTACTAGGGCTTTCATTCGCAATGATCTGACAATCGCCAGCTCACGCGCTAAATTGCCACCGACACGGTGAATACCGGCGCACAGGCCGTCCGGAATCGGACGACCTTTTCCTATTGAGTGTCCTGATACTGCTCGCTACGGTGACGCCACCAGGCCCCTTGCAGCGCGCCCCCACGCGCCCCCACCGAAGGAGCAAGTATGCGCAGGATCCTGATACGCGTCGCCGCACTCGCCGCGGCCGCCACCGCCGTGGCTCCGGTCGCCCCGGTCACCGCCGCGGCCACCGGAGCGTCGTTCAAGCCGCTGTCGTACAACATCAACGGCTACAACTGGGGCGGCTACGCCGCCACCGGGAGCGGGTTCACCTCGGTCGCCGCGACCTGGACCGAGCCGGCCGCCACCTGCAACTCCAGCAACGACCTGTACGCGCCGTGGGTCGGCATCGACGGCTACGGCTCCTCCACCGTCGAGCAGACCGGCGTCGCGACCGACTGCTCCAGCGGCAGCCCGGTGGACCAGGCCTGGTACGAGATGTACCCGGCCAGCCCGGTCTACCTGAGCTCCAGCTCGTACCCGGTGCGCGCCGGCGACGTGATCCACGCCTCGGTCACGTACTCGGGCAGCAGCAAGTACAAGCTGACGCTGAACGACGCCACCCGCGGCTGGACGTACAGCACGACCAAGAGCCTGTCGTCCTCGCGAGCCAGCGCCGAGGTCATCATCGAGTCGCCGACCGGCGCGTACCCGAACTTCGGCACGCTGCACTTCAGCGCCGCGACGATCAACGGCAAGTCGCTCGGCTCGGCCAACCCGACGGCGCTGGACCCGTCGAACGGCGTGTACGAGGCCCACACCAGCGCGATCTCCGGTGGCACCAGCTTCACCGACACCTTCGAGCACGAATAGAGACGTGACCCATCGGGCCGTCCCGTGACGGCCCGGGCCCTCCCTCCCCCACCGATCGGCCGCGGCGTGGTGACACGCCGCGGCCGGTTGTTTTTCTGTGACGCCGGCGACGATCGCCGCGGAATTCCACTAGGATTTTCGTAGTTACTCTGTTCGGAGTAGTAGCGCCGTCAGGAGGAGGAGCCGACATGACCGACTATGGCCATGACCTGCGGTTCGGGACGTTCATCACGCCGCAGAACCGGGATCCGGAGGCGCCGGTCGCGCTGGCGCGGCTCAGCGAGCAGGTGGGGCTGGACCTGGTGACGTTCCAGGACCACCCGTACCAGCCGGCCTTCCTGGACACGTGGACGCTGCTGTCGTGGGTGGCGGCGCGGACCGAGCGGATCCACCTGGCGGCGAACGTGCACAGCCTGCCGATGCGGCCGCCGGCGGTGCTGGCGCGGTCGGCGGCGAGCCTGGACTTGCTGTCGGGGGGACGGTACGACATGGCGTTGGGCGCCGGCGGGTTCTGGGATGCGATTGCGGCGATGGGTGGGGATCGACGGTCGCCGGGTGAGGCGGTGCAGGCGGTCAGCGAGGCCGTGGACATCATGCGGGCGATCTGGGATCCGGCGGAGCGGGGCGGTCTCCCCTTGAGCAGGCGGGCCCGGAGGTAGTCGGCGGGGTGCGAGGAGTCGATCTGCGTGCCGCGGAACTCCGAGACGCGCGCGGACCGGATGTACTCGTGCTCCGGGATGGTCGGG
>NZ_JAACYW010000474.1 GCF_015356825.1 Catenulispora rubra
GGGGTAGGGCCGGCGGCCGGCGGCGGGCTGGCGAGAAGCGAGCTAGGCAGGACTGATCGGCAGGCAGACTCGCAGATGCGGCGCGGCTGGCTGGCGCGAAAACGCGGTGCGGCGCGGCAGTCGGCTGGCGAGGCTGATCGGTAGGCAGGCACACAGGATTCGGCGGCTCGGCGGGGCAGGTCGGCTGGTCGCGAGGATTTGCCGTGCGCCAGGCAGATCGGCTGTCGGGCGAGCCGATCTGCCCGCCCAATCAGCCTGCCTGATCCGCCTGCCCGCTCAGCCCTTGGTTCGCCGGGGCACCCGCGCCAGCTCGATCCCGAAGCGCTCCCGCAGCAGCGTCAGCAGGTGCTCATCCGAGGTGACCTCCTCGGCGTGGCGGCCGGTGGTGTCGGTGGTGATCAGTTCGTCGGCGGTGAGGGTCAGGCGGCCGTCGTCGGTCAGGCGGGAGCAGACGAGGTTGCGGGTGAAGTGCGACTCCGGGGAGGTGACCTGCCACCAGCACGCCTGGGCGAAGTCGGTCAGGGCCAGGGGCCTCGGGTCGATGCGGTATTGGGCTTCGCCGTCGCGGAGGATGGTGAACTCCGCGTCGTCGTTCTCCGCGATGCGGAAGAGGCCGCCGGGGTCCTTCTGGTCTGTGCGGTCGGTGAAGTTCAGGGGGTACTCGGTGTGCTTGCCGAAGCCGACGTCGGCCAGCCAGGTGTCGCCGGCGGCGTCGGTGACGTGCAGGGCCAGGTGGTCCAGTGGTGGGCTGTAGCCGTGGGCCGTGCTGAAGGTGCGGGCTGACAGGCGGTGCACGCGGTAGCCGAACGCTTCCAGGAGCAGGGCGAACAGGCCGTTGAGTTCGTAGCAGAAGCCGCCTCGGCGGTGGTCGACGATCTTCTCGAACAGGGCCGCGCCGTCGAGGGTCACCGGTTCGTCGAGGTGGATGCTCAGGTTCTCGAACGGGACGGTGTGCAGGTGCGCGCTGTGCAGGCGGCGGAGTGTGGCGGCGTCGGGGGTGGGCGGGCCCTCGGTGACGCCGATGCGGGCGCGGTAGGCGGCGACCTGTTCGTGGTTCAGAGCGTGCATGGGTGCCATGGGTCCTTTATCGCAGATCCGGCGCGGAAACGCCTGGGGCCGCAGTCGTAGGACTGCGGCCCCAGGCGTTGTTCAGTACGTGCTCACGCGTCCGACGAGGTGCGGCGGCGGATCTTGTTGCCCAGCCAGACCAGCGGGTCGTACTTCTTGTCGACCACGCGCTCCTTCAGCGGGATCAGCGCGTTGTCGGTGATGTGGATGTGCTCGGGGCACACCTCGGTGCAGCACTTCGTGATGTTGCAGAAGCCGAGGCCGTGCTCCTCCTGCGCCGCCTTCTTGCGGTCGGCGGTGTCCAGGGGGTGCATGTCGAGCTCCGCCACGCGCATCAGGTAGCGCGGGCCGGCGAAGCTCTCCTTGTTCTCCTCGTGGTCGCGGACCGCGTGGCAGGTGTTCTGGCACAGGTAGCACTCGATGCACTTGCGGAACTCCTGCGAGCGCTCCACGTCGATCTGCTGCATGCGGTACTCGCCGGGCTTCAGGTCCTTCGGCGGGGTGAAGGACTTCACCTCGCGGGCCTTGGCGTAGTTGAAGCCGACGTCGGTCACCAGGTCCTTGATCACCGGGAAGGCGCGCAGCGGGGTGACGGTGACGGTCTCGTCCTGCTCGAAGGTCGACATGCGGGTCATGCACATCAGGCGGGGCTTGCCGTTGATCTCCGCCGAGCACGAGCCGCACTTGCCGGCCTTGCAGTTCCAGCGGCACGCCATGTCGGGGGCCTGCGTGGCCTGCAGCCGGTGGATGATGTCGAGGACGACCTCGCCCTCGTTGATCTCGACCTCGAAGTCCTTCAGGTCGCCGCCGGACGCGTCGCCGCGCCAGACCTTGAACTTGCCCTTGTAACCCATCGTCACTTCTCCTCGGCGGCGGTGTCGGACGTGGCGTTCTCGGCCTGGGCGCCCGCCTCGGCCTCGGCGGTCTGCTCCTCGGCCTGGGCCTCGGCGGACTTCGCGGCGGACTTCTCAGCCGCCGACTCGCCGTTGTTCTGGCCGGGGATCGGAGCGGCCTCCGGCACGGCGTCGGTCTTGGCCTCGGCGGATGCCTCGGCCTGAGCCTCGGGCTCGGCGTCCGTGACCGCGACCTCGTCCACGACCGCGTCCGTCGTGTCCTCGGCCGCCTCGCCGAGCACCGCCAGCTCCTCGTCCGTGAAGTACTTCTTCAGCTCGGAGACCTCGAACAGCCCCAGCAGATCCGGCCGGATCGTCGGAATCGGCTGGTGCTTGAGGTCGATCCCGGTCCCGTCCTCCGCCAGCGTGCAGATCAGGTTGACCTGCCGCCACTTCGAGGACATCGCCGGGAAGTCGTCGCGCGTGTGCCCGCCGCGGGACTCCTCGCGCTCCAGCGCCGCCTTGGCCACGCACTCGCTGACGATCAGCATGTTGCGCAGGTCCAGCGCGACGTGCCAGCCGGGGTTGAAGCGGCGCCCGCCGACCGAGCCGACCTTCTTGTGCCGGGGCTTGAAGTCCTCCAGCTTGGCCAGCGCCTCGCTCACCTCTTCCGGCTTGCGGATGATGCCGACCAGCGTGTTCATCGACACCTGCAGGTCGTGGTGCAGGGTGTACGGGTTCTCGCCCTCGGGGTTGGCCAGCGGGGCCAGCGCCTCCTCGACCGCGGCGTCGACGTCGGCCTCGGCCACCGCCGGCTTGCCGTCCGCGCCGAGCCCGTCCACGTACTCCGCGGCGTGCAGGCCCGCGCGGCGTCCGAAGACCAGCAGGTCGGACAGCGAGTTGCCGCCGAGCCGGTTGGAGCCGTGCATGCCGCCGGAGCACTCGCCGGCCGCGTACAGGCCCGGGACGTTCGTGCCCTGGGTGTCCGGGTCGACCTCGATGCCGCCCATGACGTAGTGGCACGTCGGGCCGACCTCCATCGGCTGCGCCGTGATGTCGACGTCGGCCAGCTCCTTGAACTGGTGGTACATCGACGGCAGCCGGCGCCGGATCTCCTCGGCCGGCAGGCGCGTGGAGACGTCCAGGTACACGCCGCCGTTCGGGGTGCCGCGGCCGGCCTTGACCTCGGAGTTGATCGAACGGGCCACCTCGTCGCGGGGCAGCAGCTCCGGGGGGCGCCGGTTGTTCTCCTGGTCGTCGTACCAGCGGTCGGCTTCCTCCTCGGTCTCCGCGTACTGCTTGCGGAAGACGTCCGGCACGTAGTCGAACATGAACCGCTTGTTCTCGCTGTTGCGGAGCACGCCGCCGTCGCCGCGGACCGACTCGGTGACCAGGATGCCCTTCACCGAGGGCGGCCAGACCATGCCGGTCGGGTGGAACTGGATGAACTCCATGTTCACCAGCGCGGCGCCGGCCAGCAGGGCCAGCGCGTGGCCGTCGCCGGTGTACTCCCAGCTGTTGCTGGTGACGGTGTAGCTGCGGCCGATGCCGCCGGTGGCCATGATCACCGCCGGGGCCTCGAAGAGCACGAACTGCCCGGTCTCGCGGTAGTAGCCGATCGCGCCGGCGATGCGCCCCTGCTCGTCCTTGAGCAGCCGGACGATCGTGGTCTCGGCGAAGACGCGCAGGCTGCCCTCGTACTCGCCGGTCTCAGCCTTGTCTTCCTGCTGCAAGGCGACGACGCGCTGCTGCAGCGTGCGGATCAGCTCCAGGCCGGTGCGGTCGCCGACGTGCGCCAGCCGCGGGTACTCGTGCCCGCCGAAGTTGCGCTGGCTGATCTTGCCTTCCTTGGTGCGGTCGAACAGCGCGCCCCAGGCCTCCAGCTCCCAGATGCGGTCCGGGGCCTCCTTGGCGTGCAGCTCGGCCATCCGGAAGTGGTTCAGGAACTTGCCGCCGCGCATGGTGTCGCGGAAGTGGACCTGCCAGTTGTCCTTCGGGTTCACGTTGCCCATGGCCGCGGCGGCGCCGCCCTCGGCCATCACGGTGTGCGCCTTGCCGAACAGCGACTTGCTGATGATGGCGACACGCTTGCCGGAGTGCCGGGCCTCGATCGCGGCGCGCAGTCCCGCACCGCCGGCCCCGATCACCACCACGTCGTAGGAGTGGCGCTCGATGCTCTCAGCGTTCTCAGTCTTCCCAGTCATGATTGCGCACTGATCCTTAGAAGAACGTCGGGTTGCTGAAGGTGCCGTTGGCCACCAGGGCGACATACGCGTCCGTCAGCGCCACGCCGAACAACGAGATCCACGCGAAGAGCATGTGCTTGTGGTTCAGCTTCGACACCAGCGTCCAGCCCTTGTAACGTAGCGGGTGCTTGGAGAAGTGCTTGAGCTTGCCACCCATGATGTGGCGGCAGGAGTGGCACGACGCCGAGTACAGCCACAGCATTGTGGCGTTGGCCAGCAGCACCAGCGTGCCCAGGCTCATGTGGCCCCAGGCGCCGTCGGCGTTGCGGAAGGCCAGGATCGCGTCCCAGGTCAGGATGACGTTGAAGATCAAGCCCGCGTAGAAGAAGTAGCGGTGCGAGTTGTTCAGGATCAGCGGGAAGCGGCGCTCGCCGGTGTACTTCTCGTGCGGCTCGGCGACCGCGCAGGCCTGCGGCGACAGCCAGAAGGCGCGGTAGTAGGCCTTCCGGTAGTAGTAGCAGGTCATCCGGAACCCCAGCGGGAAGATCAGGATGAGCAGCGCCGGCGAGATCGACCACCAGTCGCCGAACGGCTTGAAGCCACCCAGGGACGAGCCCGGCACACACTTCGTCGCGATGCACGGGCTGTAGAACGGTGAGATCAGGTTGCCGGTGTAGTAGTCGGCGTTCTGGAACGCGCGGAACGTCGCGTAGAAGATGAAGGCGATCAGCACAATCATCGTCAGGAGCGGACTGAGCCACCACCTGTCTGTGCGCAGCGTCTTCTGTTCGATCTGTGCGCGCGCCGGGCTCAGCGGGGCGGGTGCCTCGGGGCCGGGCGCGATGGTGTCAGTCGCCATCGACTTGTGTCTCCCAGACGGGCAATGTTCTTACACTGATGTCTTACACGTAGGCGTCTTGCGGGGCTATCAACTTGGCAGGGCTCTAAGAAGCTGCGCGAACTCTAATGGACATTGCGTCAGATTCCATAGAACGCGTCACCCGGAGTAGTGGAAACGTGATCTACCTCACATCCTACCGGCGGCTGATCAGGGCCCGGACGGCGGGGCGACCGACAAGGGTTTGGCATCATGCTCCTCGAAGCCGCCACCGATGCGACGCTCGACGCGCCGGGGGCGCACGGGGACACGGGGAGACGGGAACGGCGCGCGTGAGGCGGCCGTAATCAAGGAGTGGTCGCGATGGTGGGAGCGGTCGGGGCGGTCGGGGCGGTCGGGGCGGCGATGGGG
>NZ_JAACYW010000475.1 GCF_015356825.1 Catenulispora rubra
GCGCTGGAGCACCTGGAGACCGTCGCAGCCCTCTACCGCGCCCCGCGCCGCGCATCGCTCCTCATCAACGGTCGAGCCACCATAGCGTGGCCGCGCTGGAACCATTTCCCAGCCATCGCCCCGCACCCCCTCGAAGTCCTTTATCTGTATTCTGATCCTCCTTTGGTCCGCACGCCAGGAATGTCGCGCACGTCATTCTTCGGATGGCGGCGATTCCGGTTTGACGCCGCAATGTGGGGCGCCAAGGATGCCGCTGTGAGTGATGAGATCGAGAACTTCGTGGACGTTCCGGGCGGCTTCCTGTGCCCGGGGAGCGAACCGTACAGCGAGATCGAGGACATCGCGGCTGTGATGGACGCCGCCGGCGTGCGTTCAGCAGTGCTGGTGGGCGTCTCCGACGGAGCGCGGCGCGTGCTCGCGTTCGCGCACCGGTACCCGGAAAGGACCAGCCGGGGTGTCGTGGTGGGTGGCACGTTCGGCGACTTTCCGGATCCCAGCCCGCAGGAAGCGACCGCACGGCAGGAGATGAAGCAGCATTTCGCACGTCGCGAGGAAACCCTGACAGCGCTACCTGCGCGAGGTGCTCGGATAGCACCTCGCGCGCCGGCGCCAACCTCGCGGGTCCGACTTGGCTACTCGTCCGGCGGCCGCCGACGAGGACGCTCCTGACGCGCCCGAGCAAGCTGGTACCCGGCCTGGAACCGTGTCTGCGCCCCCAGTTTCCGCATCAGGTGGCGGATCCGCCGGTGCACCGTACTGGCGCTCACGCCGAGGGTGCGCTGGATGACGTCGTCGCCGAGGCCGGCGGCAAGCAGGCGGACGAGTTGTTCCTCGCGCGCGTCGGTGGTCACCGGGTGGGCAGCGTCGATCGTGATCGGGATCGCCTGCTGCCAGTAGGCCTCGAACAGGGCACTGAGAGCGTCGAGCAGAGGTGATCTGTGCACGATGATGACCGACAGCGGGCCGGCGGGGTCGGACTGGGTCGCGAGCGTGGCCGTGGTGTCGTCGTACAGGACCATCTTCGCCGGCAGTTCCGGCAGCACGCGGGCCTGTTCGCCGGCGGCGATTCCGGCCTCGATGTCGGCCCAGCGGCCGGGCATGTCCACGGCGGCCTGCGCGTAGATCGCGCGGCAGACGACGCCTTCGGACAGCCGCTCCAGTTCCTCGGCGTTCGGCTCGGTCGTGGGGTCCTTGTAGTACGGCGGACGGTCGAAGCCGCGCACCTGGTGCTTCGCCGTGCGCATCAGCTGGTTCCAGCGGCGCACGAACGCCGTCTCGGAGTTGAGGATTTCGATGAAGTCCGCGGACGCGGTCTGATCCGAGGCGACCCAGAGCTGTTCCATCAGGGCCGGTACGGCCTGCCGGACATGCTCGGCCTGGTCGATGCGGGCCCGCGCCAGACCTTCGAGCGCCACGTCCGGGGCCACCGCCAGGTAGCGCTCCGGCGACCCGGCGAGTTTGGTGGCGAGCCCGGCGTCGAGCAGGCCGGCGACGACGGCGACCGTGCCCTCGCGGTCGCGGTCGGGATGCGCGGCGGCGATCTCGTCCATCGCCCGGGGAGGCCGGGCCAGCATGCCCAGATAGATCTCCTCCTGCTCCACCGTCAGGCCGATTCCCTCAAGCACGAACGCCTCCTTGGGGCTGTGCGCCGCCGGCGGACAGAGTGCTGACGAATTCCTTGCAATGACCGGAACTCGTCAGCTTCGGACCTTACCCATGGATGAACTCTTCGACAACATACGAATGTCGATAACCCCCCGATGCCCGAAGGTCGGTCCGAATGCCAAGACCCCACAGCAGAAACGCCCTTCTCACCATCTCCGCACTGACGTCCCTAGCGCTTTTCGCAGGGTTCGATACCGCCACCGCGGCCTCCGAGACGACAGTGACCGGGACAGCGACCCGGACAGTGACCGGCGCAGCGACCGGAGCAGTGACCGGCGCATCAGTGCAGCACAGCGCCTCGCCGTCCACCGTCACCCTCCCCGGCGGCGACCTCGTCGTGTATCAGGGAGCGAACGGACAGCGCACGTTCAACGTCGTCGGGCCGGACGGTCGCAACGCGCAGTACCTCAAAATCGATCCGGGTAACGGTCACGTTTACGTCCTGCCCACAAAGGCACTGTCCACAAAGTCTTTGGACATTTCTCAGTACGACGTGCCGCAGTTGTCCCGCTCCACAACACCCGCATCAGCACCGACGACTCAGATCTCGCCACGTTTTCCCCTGCACATCCTTCAGATCAACGCCAATGACCTGACCGGGGCTCCCGCCCAGAACGCCCTCAGCATCGTGATGAACGTCGACTCGTTCGGGAAGTTCTTCGCCTCGGTCCCGGACAACGGCGGCGTGGCCCGCCTGGCGGTCCCGGCCGGGAACTACGCGATCTACACCGGGTTCGTCGACACCGACGCAAACGGGAACGCCACCGCGACCCGCCTGGTGCAGCAAGAAGACCTGGTGGTCCCGGACGCAGGCGGCGCGGTGACCGTCACCGCCGCCGAGAGTGCCGCCAGCGCCCGGGTCACCGCTGCCACGCCGCGGCCGACGGTCACCGACGACACAGCCCTGAACATCGCCCGCTCCGACACGGCCGGCTTCACCGCCGGGATCCAGGGCGCCGGGCCCGGCGCGTTCTTCATCTCCCCCGAGGCGACACCCAAGGTCGGAAAGTTCAGCTACCAGGTGTCCTGGGCCGGGGAAAGCCCGCCCGACGCCACCTCCCACTACCGCTACGACCTCGCCTATCCGCCGGTCGACAACGTCCCGGCGAACGAGGACTTCCCGGTGGCGGCGAACGCGATCGCCACGCTCCACAACACGTTCGACACCGACGCCGCCAACCCCGCGCACACCGGCATGTACCAGATCGGCGCCCTCAACCCTCAGGTCGGCGGCCGCGCCCCGACCTACCGGATATCAGTGCCCGAGGACCTGACCGACTACCTCAGCGCTCCGCTGCCGGCCGGCTTCGCCTGGCTGCACTTCTACCAGCCCGAGGTGTTCACGCAGTCCGAGGACTGGGGCCTGTTCTTCTACCCGGCCAGCGTGGAGAGCTTCGCCGCCGGCAAGACCTACTGGCACACCTGGGCGCAGGGGCCGCTGACTCCCCAAGTCGGCCAGTTCACCGGCGCCAACAACTGCTACATCTGCGCGGCCGACGGAAACCTGTCCGTCGCCTTCGACATGGCCGACGACAGCAGCGGACAGTCCCGAGGCTGGTACGGTCTCGGCGCGTACCCTCCGAGCATCCCGGTCACGCAGAACTTCACCTTGTACCGCGACGGACAACAGATCTACAGCGGACCCGAAGAGAACGGGGCGCTGCTGAACGGCGTCCCGCAACAAACCGGCACCTACCGCGCGGTGTTCGACGTGGACGCCAGCGGGCTCCCGGAGATATCGCAGTCCACGAAGACGCACACGGACCTGTCCTTCGTCTACCACCCCGCCGGCGACCCGCACTCGAGCCTGCCGGGCGAGGACTACTGCTGGGCGTCGCAGGCGAACCCGACCTCGTGCCAGATCCTGCCGCTGCTGAACCTGAACTACCGGCTGAACACCGACGCCACCAACACCAGCCACGGCCTGTCGATCCTGGACCTGACCGTCGGGCATGCAAGCTTCGACGGGCAGGGCTCGCATGCCCCGGCCGCCTCGGCGAAGGTCGAGATCTCCTTCAACCGCGGCACCACCTGGACTCCGGCGCTCACCATTCCGACCGCGCACAACCACTACCTGGCGCTGTGGGCCGACACCGGGGCCAAGGGCAGCACGCCGTGGCTGCGGGTCACTGCGACCGACACGGTCGGTGGCTCAATCACGCAGACCACTGACAACGCTTACACCATCGGCTGAGGGGAGGGGAATCATGAGCCTGATATCGAAGTCCCGTTACCGGGTGGCCGTGGCCTGCATGGCGGTCCTGACCGCGTCCGGTGCGGTCTCGGCGATCGCTGGGACCGCCAACGCGGCGCCGGCAACCGCGCGCGCCGCCGCGCCGACCGTCCGTGACGTGTGCGGTGCCGCCAAGCCCGGATACGCCCGCTGCATGGCCGAAGTACGCACCGACGTCCACGGCAGACATGCCGCCGCGCTGCCGCAGGGCTTCGGCCCGGCCGACCTGCAAGCCGCCTACAAGCTGCCGGCCACCGGCGGCGCGAATCAGACCATTGCGATCGTCGACGCCGGCGACGACCCGACGGCCGAGTCCGACCTCGCGGCCTACCGCTCCACCTACGGCCTGCCCGCCTGCACCACCGCCAACGGCTGCTTCCGGAAGGTGAACCAGAGCGGCACCACCTCGCCGACGCCGCCGGACCAGGGGTGGGGCATCGAGATCTCGCTGGACGTGGACATGGTGTCCGCGTCCTGTCCGCAGTGCCACATCCTGCTGGTCGAGGGGACCACTCCCACGTCCCGGGACCTGGCCGCCTCCGTCGACACCGCGGTCCGGCTCGGGGCGACCGAGGTCTCCAACAGCTACGGCGCCACCGAGGGCAACGGCATCCAGGCCTGGGCCGCGGACTACGCGCACCCCGGCGTGGCGATCTTCGCGTCCTCCGGCGACAGCGGCTACCAGATCGCCACGGTCCCGGCCGCGTACAGCACGGTGGTCTCGGTCGGCGGCACCTCGCTGACCAAGGACTCCAGCGCCCGCGGCTGGTCGGAGCAGGCCTGGATCGGGGCCGGCAGCGGCTGTTCGGCCTGGATCGACAAGCCGGCCTGGCAGACCGACGCCAACTGTCCCGGCCGCATGGTCGCCGACGTCTCGGCCGACGCCGACCCGAACACCGGCCCCGCGGTCTACGACACCGACCCCAACGACGGCACCCCCGGCTGGCTCATCGTCGGCGGCACCAGCGCCTCCTCCCCGTTCCTGGCGGGCGTGGTCGCGCAGGCCGGGAACCCGGCGAAGTTCCCCAACGCCTCGGCGCTGTACGCGCCGTCGGCAGCGCCCGGACTCAACGACGTGGTGTCCGGCCACACCGCCGGGCAGAACTGCGGCGGGGACTACCAGTGCAACGCCGGACCCGGATACGACGGCCCGACCGGAATGGGGACGCCGAACGGGCTGTCAGCCTTCTGACGCTTCAACGCCGGGCCCCGTGGTCAACGGCCACGGGGCCCGGCGGTTGTGGTCACATTCCCCCATCGAACTCGTGAGCGGTGCTTCGCGCAGGTGACATCCGCCGGTGGGATGGTAAGGGCTCGCAGAGGATTAACCCGTAGCCTTCGGGTCTGGGGATCGTTGTTGTGGTATGGGCATATCTGTGGAGGAGTTCGCGGCGGGGCTGGCCGACAAGTACCTGGTGTTGTTTCCGCATCTG
>NZ_JAACYW010000476.1 GCF_015356825.1 Catenulispora rubra
GGCCTTCGGGGGTGGGGAAGACGACGTCCGGTGCCACGCCGAGGTGCAGGATCCCGTTGCGGTGCGCGGCTTGCAGCGCGCGGGCGAGGGTCAGGCCGAGGGCCACCACTTCGCCGACGGGCAGTGCGCCCTGCTGCTCGATGCGCGTCGCCAGGGTGCCCGGCAGGACCACGTCGGTCACCAGGAAAGGCCGGTGGTCCTTGGTGAAGCCCAGGTCGCGGACGGCCAGCACGCCCGGCTCGGCGTTGATCGCCACCGCCCCCAGGCAGTCGCTGCGCAGCCGGCGCGCGTCGCGGCCCCGGATGGGAGTGTCCACCAGCGTGACCGCCACCTGCTCCACCCGACCGTCGACGGTGGCGACGCGCGCACGGTAGATCTGGCCGCACCCGGTGAGAGCGAGCGGCTCGACGTCGTCGAATCCCGGTGGCAGCGGATTGCTCTGGGCTTCATCCCCGTTCACCCTTGCAGGATAATGGACACCCGCCGCGCTGCTCCGGGGGAAAGCCGCAGGAAATCAGGCCTGGAACGACCGACGAGGGGGGAGACACACCGCGTGCGTATCAGGTCACTGATCGCAATGTCGGCGCTGGCCGCCGGCCTGGTCGTGCCCGCCGGCGTGGCCCCGTCCGCAGCGCACGCCGACGACACCTGCCACCCCTCCGACGGTCAGGGCGTGCCCAACGTCCCCGCGACCGTGCCCTGGGCCCGGACCGCCCTCGGCCTCACCGACACCGGCGTCTGGGCCCAGTCGCGAGGCCAGGGCGTGGTGGTCGCCGTCGTCGACACCGGCGTCAGCCCGGCCGGCGCGGTCCTGCCCGCCTCCGCCGTCCAGACCGGCGTCAACCTGCTGCCCGGCGGCGGTCCCGGCGATGTCGACTGCCACGGCCACGGCACGATGATGGCCGGCGTCATCGCCGGCCGCCCGGGCCTGGCGACGTTCGAAGGCGTCGCCCCGGACGCCACGATCCTCCCGGTCACCGTCACCGACGAGAGCACGAACGACCCGTCCGCCGCCGCCCGCATCGGCGCCGGGATCAAGTGGGCCGTCGACCACGGCGCGCAGGTCGTCAATGTGTCGATCACCACGACGCCGGACACTCCGGCGCTCGACGGCGCTGTGGCCTACGCGCGTGATCACCACGTCCTGATCGTCGCGGCGGCCGGGAACGATCAGAACGCGGGACCGCTTTATCCCGCTTCGATTCCCGGCGTGCTGTCGGTTGGCGGGATCGAGGCTGACGGCTCCGTCTACGCGCAATCCGAGGTCGGGGGCCATGCGGGGGTGGCGGCGCCAGCTTCAGCCATCTGGTCGGTCGGTGTCCAGCCGACTGCGTCCAACCAGCCCTACGTCCTCAGCGGCGAGGGCACGAGCTACGCCTCGGCCTTCGTGGCCGGGACGGCGGCGCTGATCTTGGCGGTCCACCCCGGGCTCACGCCCGACCAGCTGATCCAGCGCATCGAGGCGACCGCGAACCGCCCGAACACCGGCTACCTGCCTGACCCACGGATCGGGTATGGCGTGGTCAACCCTTATAGAGCTGTAACCGCAGAGCTTCCCGGCGAGCCGACCGCCACCGTGCCGACCACGGCGAAGGCGATGACGCTGCCGGTCGTGCGGCCGACGCACGCCGACCCTGTGAAGCGCGGCGCGGTGCTGGCCGTGATCGGCGCGGGAGTGCTCGCGCTGGCCGTGCCCGGGGCGGCGGCAGCGGTGCGCAATGGACGGCGCCGTGGTTGGAAGCCGGGTGTGAAGTAGGACCACCTGTGAAAGGCGTCAGTGCCGCCGGGTCCGCGACGGAGGCCGCAGCAACCGCACCACCCGCACCCGCCGCGGAGTCCGCCGCCGAGACAGAACCCTGATCTGATCTGCGTACGTCCACGCCCGCTCGGCCTGCTCGGCGTCCGGAGGCCGTGGCGCATATGCGGCGACCTCGGCCAGCCCCGCGAGCTGCCGGATCGGCTCGGCCCCGTCGGCCCCCAACGGCCCACCGGCGGTCGCCGCCAACTCCGACGGCGTGGTCGTCGTCCGCGCGTCGATCCCCAGCGCGTCCAGGCTCTCCAGCCAGGCCCACTGCGTCCGCCGACGCGGGTCCGGATCACGCCTCCGGAGCGCGAGCCGTCGCCGTCGGGAGACGAGCGCGACGACCAGAAGCCCGCCGACAGCCGCGATCGCCAGCACGGCGATCAGGCCCAAGAGCAGCAACACCAACGGCGTCTTATGGTGCGGCACAGGGTTGTTGAGCTGCACCGAAGGGCCCGTGTACGGAACACCAGACTGCGACGCCCCAGACGACGGCGTCGCCGACGTCGGCACCGTGGACGCCTGCGCCTGCACCGGATTGATGTCGCCGCTCGTCCCCTTGCCGTCGGGAACCGCGTCATAGAACGGAACCCAGCCGACGCCCGCGAAGTAGACCTCGGGCCATACCTTCACGTCCTGATTCGTGACGGAGTACGTTCCCGCTCCGCTCTGCGTTCCCGGCGCGAACCCCACCACCAACCGTGCCGGATACCCCACCTGACGTGCCGCGACCGCGAACAGCGAAGCGAACGCGTCGGCGCTCGCCCCCACATGTTTGCTCGGGTCCTTGCCGTAGGAAACCAGGGCACTGAGTCGCCCGAGGCTCTGCCCGGCCGCCGAGTCCGGGGCGTAGCCGAAGGCCGCGCGAACGGCCGTGGCCAGCGCGTTCATCTGGTCGTAGGGCGTGTTGCCAACCGCGGCGGTTGCGGCGAAAGCGGTCAGGTCGTCGGGCACCTGCGACGGTAGTTGCTCGAAGGGCTGGAGGGCCGAGTCGGTTCCCGGCTGTGCGGCACGCAGCCGATCCGCGTCGCCGAAGTCCGGCACGCTCGTGTCGACCTGGTATGACAGCGACGCTGACGCTGAGTGGCCGTCCCCGGTGGCGATCATGCCGAGGTCGCCAGCCACCCGCACATCGGTCCCCGACACCGTCCGCACGCGACCGGTCGCCGGAAGGAACACGCTCGACAGGTCCTGGATGTGCACGGTCTCCGTCACCGAAACGCTTGGCCAGGACGGGTCCCAGAGCGCGGGCGGCGCCGGAAGGCTCTTGCCCGCCAGGCGATACTCCGCCGAGGAGGACCAATGCCGGCCGTCGTAGGTATCGAGTACCTGCCAACGAAGGCGTTGGCTGTTGTCGGCGGTCGTGACCGTGAGCAGCGGTGAGACAGTGCCCTGCTTCAGCCAGGCGACGGCCTGCGTCAGCGGGTCGGTCTCGTCGAAGATCTGCTGCGCCGGCGCGATCAGCGTCCGCGGGTCCCAGGGACGGCGTTGCGGCAGGCCCGGGAGGTGCGGTGCCAGCGATGCGGCGACCAGCGTCAGCGCGGTCACCGTCGCGAAGAACGGAGCCGTGCGCACGGCGGAGGCCCACGGCCGTGCGCTCCGGTTGCGGATGACGACCGCGTCGGCCGGATTCCCGCGCGTGGCCTGATCGACGCCGACGAAGATCACGGCGGCGACCAGGAAGGCCGCGGCGGTCAGGATCGTCTGCGGATCGCCGGCTCCGGCCGAGGCGGCGGTGCCCAGGCCGAGCAGGATCGTCGGCGGGAGCAGGACGGTCAGCGGCGAGGCACCGCGGATCGCGCAGACCGCGGCCCACACGGCGCTCCACCACAGGCACGTTCCTGCCGTGACGAGCAGGACGGCGGTCGGACGGGCCGGTGAGGTGGTCGACAGGAGTTGGCGGGCGCCGTCGGTGACCGCCGATCGCAGGACGCTGAGGAAGTTGGCGACGGACTGATGGTCGCCGCCGCGCCAGCTCGCGAGGAGGATCGAGCCTGCCGGGAGGACGACAAGCCAGCCCACCAGCGCTCCGCCGAGTGCGAACAACTCGAACCCTCGCCTTTGGCGACTGGCTGCCCAGGCTGCCAGGGCGACGATGCCGGAGGGGATGACGGTCGCCAGGATGCAGACCGGGACGACGTCCGCGAGGTCGAACGCTCCGTGGAGGGAGAGGCCGGTGATCGCGCACAGCACTGCTGTCGGGAGTGCCAGCAGGATCCTGATGTTCCGGGGGGCGGCGTTGATGCGCGACGTCATCGCACGCTTCCTCGCGCTGCTGCCTGGGCCAGGCGTTCCCAGCGGTCGCAGATTTCGGCGGCGGTCGGGGCGTCGATGATGGAGAGTCCGGCGGCGGCGCGTGCGGTTCCCGATCTCTGGTTTTCGGGTGCGCTGATCCTGGTCAGTGCGGCCAGGCCGAATCGTCCGGCGATTCTGGTCAGCGTGCCGAACTCTGCGGGCTGCGGATGGCCTCCGACGGCGATGAGGACGCCGCCTCGTTCGGCGTGTTCCAGGCGTTCCAGTGTGCCGGCCAGGCCTTCGCGGGCCCGGTCGGCGAGCAGGGTCACCCCGGCCAGGCGGTCGAGGAAGAGCATTGATTCCTCGGGGGATCCGTTCGCGCTGAGGCGGAGGCCGCCGGTGGTCCACAGGGAGACGGACTGTCCGGCGCGGACGGCTCCGACGGCTGCGGAGGCGGCGACGTCCACGGCGTGCTCGAAGTCGTCAGGGTTCGCATACAGTGCGGCGTCGGTGATGAGGACGATGGTCGCTTTGGGCGGCGTCACGTCGATGTTCTGCCGCACCATCAGCTCGCCGCGGTGGGCGCTGGCGCGCCAGTGGATGCGGCGCAGGTCGTCTCCGGGTACGTATTCGCGCAGGGTGTGGAAGGTGATGGAGCCTTCCAGGGCCAGGTCGGTGCGGGCCTGTTCGCCTTGCGCGTTCTGGGCGGCGGTGCCGAGCGGGAAGCGGTGGACGGCCGGGTGGACGTGCAGGACGGCTTTGCCGGGGAGGGCGGAGCGGCGGCGGACCAGGCCGAGGGGGTCGGTGCGATCCCAGTGCAGCGGGCCGACGTCGATGACGCCGCGGCGTGCGGTCGGGAGTTCGTAGCGGACTTCGACGGCGGCGTGCGGCGGGAGTTGGCCGATGCGGACCGGGATCTCGCGGCTGCCGACGCGTTCCCGGGCCGAGAGGCGTTGGCCCCAGGTCGGGGACTGGTTCCGGACGGTGAGCAGGCCGATGGCGGTTTCGCCGCGGGCTACGCGCAGGGGGTAGACCTCGCGGTTGAGTTCGACGGGTGCGTTGCGTGCGGTCAGGGGGATGACGCACAGGAGGATGACGAGGCCGGCGGTGCCGAGGGCGGCGAAGGCGGGGTAGCCGAAGGCGTAGGCGAGGACGAGGGCGGCTGCGGAGGACAGGCCGAGGGTGGTTCCGGTGGAGGTCAGGCGGAGGGCTGTTTCTTATACACAT
>NZ_JAACYW010000477.1 GCF_015356825.1 Catenulispora rubra
CCGTTGGCGTCGGGCCCGCTCTCGCTCGGGTCAGCGGTCAGCGGTCCGCGGATGCGGTCTCGGACTGTCGAGATCGACGCAGGATGTCGAGTGCCGCCGTCCGGGATACGACCGGCCGGTAGCCGAGGTCCTTGACGGCCTTGTCGGTGCGCAGGGTGCAGGTTTGCCCGATGAACCAGCGTGCCGGCACTGGGACACTTTGGGTCGCGGTGTCGAGGTCGATGTCAGGGATCGGGGTGTCGACGCCGTAGATGTCGAAGACGGTCTGCATGAACTCGCGGTACTGAACGGGTTCCTGGTCGGTGACGAAGTACGCTTCCCCGGGATTGCCGTGCTGCCACCCGAGGAGCAGGCCCTCGACGGCGTTGTCGACGAAGGTGATGTCGGTCGTATGGCGGCCTCCGTCGATCCACGAGAACTGCCCGGCCTTCGCCAGGGCGGCGAAGCCGTCGGTCACTGGGCTTCCCGGACCCCAGACGTATTTGGGGCGGATGGAGACCGTGGTGAAATCGTGCGTGTTCGCATCCAGCACGATGGCCTCCTGCTGCGCCTTGACCGCGCAGTACGGTGCGGGGGAGTCCGGCCGTAGGGGCGCCGTCTCATCGACGTCGATGAGCGGGTCGCCGGCCAGCAGGGCGGCCTCGCTGCCACAGTTCACGAAGCGGGCAACCTTGGCGTCACGGGCGACCTGCAGCGCGGCCCGGGTCCCGTCGACGGTGACCAGTCGGTGCCGGGCGAGGCCGGCGTCGAGATCGGTCTCGGCCGCGAGGTGGAACAGCACCTCGCTGCCCGACACCGCGTGGCGCCAGGTGTCAGGCTCGGTCAGCACCCCCCGCACCGGTTCGGCGCCAAGAGCCGTGACGGTGTCTGCTGCTGTTGCGCTTCGCACGAGAGCTCGGACGTCGTGCCCCTCGTCCACCAGCCGACGGATCAGTACCCGGCCGATGAATCCCGACCCGCCGGTCACGAAAATCTGCGCCATGTCGAACCTCCTGGGTTGCGTTCCGTCCACAGCACCCGATGCGGGCGCCCACGGTTGTCAGCAACCAGCGGCCGTCAAACGATCCCATCGCGGGATTCATAGTTCTGAGGCTTGACATAAACTCTGTTTATGACATCCCTTCGTGCGCTCGAATGCCTGGTCGCTGTCGCCGACTGCGGATCGATCACCGAAGCCGCGCGACTGCTGCACCTGACACAACCCGCGGTCTCGCACCAGCTCGCCGAGCTGGAGCGGGAGACGCGAACCGTGCTGCTCAACCGCCGTCCGCGCGGGGTGAGCCTGACCCCCGCAGGCAACGCGGCCCTCCCGCATGCCCGTCGAACGCTCGAGGCGGCCGCGTCGGCCGTGCGCTCGGCCCGTGCGGTCGGCGACGGTACGGGGGGAAGCCTGCGCGTGGCATGCGCCCAGAGCCTCACGGTCTCCCTCGTCGCCCCAGTCCTGCGGGACTGGCACCGCAGACGCCCCGGCATCGTCGTCAGCCTGCGCGAGTCCGCCGTCCTCGCCGAGTTGCTCGGCTTCATAGACACCGGCGCAGCGGACATCGTGCTCCTACCCGCGCCGGTCCCGCGGGGCTACGAGACGAGCCTGATCGCGGAGGAGGAGATCGTCCTGACGGCGCCGGTCGGTCACCGTCTGGCCGGCCCGGGCGACGTGCGTCTGCAGGAACTCGACGGGGTGGCGCTGGTGCACTTCGCGCCGGACAACGGACTGCACGATTGGTTGGACCGCTCGCTCGCCGAGGCCGGGGTGCGACCCGAGCCGGTGATGAACACCTCGATCACCGCAGCCGCGCCCCAACTGGCAGCAGCCGGTTTGGGGGTCTCCGTCACCCCGGTGAGCGCGGTGAGCGCCGGCCTCCCGGCCGCGATCCGATCATTCTCCCCCAAGTGGGTCAGGCAGCTGATCGCGGTGACGCAGGCACAACCGGATCCGCTCTCCGCCCGCTTCATCACCGACCTCCGCACCCGCGGCGTGCGCGTACCCCGCGACGTGGCCCGGCAACTGACTGGCGGCGACTAGGCCTCGTCTTGGGTGGCGTCGGCACCGCGCCCTCGCCGAAGCGGTGATCAGCCTGGCCCCGGTCCTCTCGATCACGGTCTTCTGCATCGGCCTGGCCTGGTCGACATGCTCGACCATCACCTCGACCGCTGTCTCCACCCACCTCGGATCGCAGCGGTCCAGGACGTTGCCGACCCGCGGCGTATCCACCAGCCCGGCCTCGCCGTTCGCCTCGAAGTCGGCCACCCAGCACTTGACGGTCCGGACCGACACGCCGAGCTCGTCGGCGGGGGGCGTCAGTGGGCCGCCGCGAAGAACGGATGCGCTTGCGCTTCGGGCAAGGTCGGGTCGAGTTCGGCCGCCGTCCCCACGCCTGGGAGCCATGCCAGTGCCGGCATCGATTGCCACGCCAGGGGCGATACAGCCTCGTGGTCGGGCCACTGCCAGCGACCGTCGGCTGGAGGGGGCTGATGTGCCAGGCAGTGGTCGGTCATGCACTGCACCTGGTTGAGGTACCAGAGAGCGATTGTCGGGCTGCCCGTGAGCTGGACGTCGAGAACGGCTATCGCCAGTGCGCCGACGTCGCAGGTCAGGGCACTCCACCTGTACCGGTCGTCCACGTAGCGCAGATACGGGGCCACAAGGTCCGGCCCGGCCTCAGGGCACCGTGCAGCCGCGTGCATCGCAAGGCGGATCAGCAAGTTTGCCATCGCCTGGCTGCGATGCGGTTCGAAGGACGCGCGATCGGCCGTCGAGCGCGGAAACCGTCGGCAGAAGTCGTCTGAGACATAGACGGGCTTGCGCAAGCTGTTGCCGGAGCGAGCGATCATCTGGAAACGCCCGCCGAGCTGCGACCATTCATCGGCCATCGCAATGATCGTCTCGGCGGTGTCCTCGCCGTCCGGGAGAACCCGATGCCCGGCCGGAAGGATGGTGGACAAGCGCTGCTGCCATACAGTGGACGCCTCGAACACGTGGCCCCCTCGGTGGTATCCATTCCGCTTCGCCGCCCCAGGGCCTTGGGGCGGACGTATGTACCACCTATGCCGCCTCCGGCTTTGCAAAGAGGCCGGTTCGTAGCCCTTTGATCGTTGGCATCCGATGCTTGGGCCGACTATGACGATGTCGGTGGTCGTGGAGCGACCATGCGGTCAGATTGCGGCGCATCCGTCATTCGCCGCCGCTTTGGCACTCTGCGATCAGTCGAATGGGCTGCTAGACCGATATCGACAACTGCGTTGCTTGATCACGCAACGTCGCCGTGTGGGCCGTCCGTCGTCGATGACGGAGGGCCGAATCTCGCTGTACAACTGAAATGCCCAACAGCGCACCCTGCTACGCGTGTCCGAGGGTGGCTATGTCAGGCGTTGCCGCGCTGCACGAACGCTGGACTGCCATCGTTCACCTAGACCAGCGGCCAAGCGCACTGTCGAGGTGTTCCACGACGACTTGGACGGCACCGAGGGCGCCAAGACCGTGAAAATCGGTCTCGACGGCTCGGCCACCAGCTTGGGCAAGCCAACGCCCTTAAGGACCTCAGTGCAGTACAGCGGCTTGCCGGGGATTTCGCTGCGGCCGCGATGAACCAGAACGAAGCGCTGATCCTCTACCGCGAACTAGGGATGCGATCCGGACAGGCCGATGCGCTTACCGAGCTCGGCAAATTGCAGATAATATCCGGAGGCAGCGGCAACTGCCCCGCTGCTACGGAGAGTTTCCGTGAGGCGCTCGACATCTACCGTGCGCTGGGGCGTGCTTTGGATATCGCTCGAGTCGAAGCCGCCCTAGCGGATTTAGAGAATACTGATTCTCCAAACTAGACTCCTGGTTTAGAGAACGCGCTTCTGGAGCGTCCGCAGAGCCTGGATTCTGGTTTAGGGAACAGGGAACCGCCTTCCTCGGGCTGGCGGCGACAGCGATCCGTTCGGCGACAAGCCGGCGCGGGACTGGGCGGTGCGCGATTACCGCACCCACCTGCTGGCCGTGGCCAAACGCGAACCAGCCACCGTGAACCACGCCCTGGCGGCCCTAGTTAGGGCTCGTTGAAAATGTAGGTCGTCGCTGACCTTGCGTGCATGTGGGGGCTGCTCGTGGCGACGGTCTTGGTGAGGCAGTCGTCTTGGGCGATTGGCGACGACGGGAGTCGGGTTGAGTCCCCACCGCGGCCGAGAACTGCCTTCGACCCCTCGGTATGAGGAACTGCGCACTACAATGTAGGAATGCCGGTCTCGGTCGACCTACAGACTGTCCGCCCCCGGATGTTGGCTGCGGTGCGGCGCACGGTCGCGCCGGGTGACGTCGGCTCGGCGTGGGGGCCCGCGGTGGGTGAGGTCTGGGACTTCATTCGCAGCCAGCCGGGCTTATGGACCGACGGCCACAACGTATTCGTCTACCACCACTCGGATCAACCTGGTGCGCCGATGCTTTGCGACTTCGGAGTCCAGGTCACCCGCGCATTCGAAACCGCCGGCGAGGTGTGTGCTACCGAAACGCCGGCGGGCGAAGCCGCCGTAGCCGTGCACCGCGGGCCGTACGACCGCATGGACGAGACGTACGACGCGATTGGCCTATGGATGATTGCGAACCGGAGAGAATCCGCCGGGCACTCCTGGGAAATCTACGGAGACCCGACGCCGGATCCGGCCGACACCGAGACGACGATCGTGCACCTGCTGAAGTAACATGCGGAGAACCCGCCACTCGACGAGATGCCGGGATCATCTTCGTTCGGCTCCTTGGGTGTTGGCGCTCTCCGAAAATGCAGATGCCTGCTCAGTTTGAGTGTGCTTTGAACAGATCCGCGTGGAGCCCAGGTTGTACGCATGTATTAGCTTCGGGACCTCGTGGTCAGGGCGCTGTGGCGGCGGTCTGGCCGGCTCGGAACGACGGTCCGTGATCGTCGAAGAGTGAGGCGGAGAGCCTTTCCGACGAGGCGATTCAGTTCTGGCGCGAACGCGGCGAGGCCCGGCCGGCATCCGTACCGGCCGGGCCTCGCCATGTCCTCGGGGTCCTTAGGACCTGTCTCTTATACACACCTGACGCTGCCGACGATCGCATAAAAAAAAAAAAAAAAAAAACACCCCCCAACAACGTCGAGGACGTACGGCATGTTGGTGTAGGACACCGTGCCGTCGTAGTCGTGCCAGGCGCAGAAGCCGGAGTTGGGGAAGCCGG
>NZ_JAACYW010000478.1 GCF_015356825.1 Catenulispora rubra
CTGCTGGCCGGCGGGGCGCTCGGGGGGCGGGATGAGGAACTGCTGCGGCGCGCGCCGGCGGGGTCGGCAGGCTTGGTAGACGCGGCGGGTGCAGCAGACGCCGCGGGTGCCGCGGCCGCGCGTGCGGCGGACGTGGCGGGCAGCGCGGGCAACGTAAGCGGCGCGGGCAGTCTCGGTCGCGTGGGCGGTTTCGGCGGGGTGAGTGGCGCCGGCGGTCTCGGTGGCTCTGCTCTGCGGCTCGGTGCCGCGCTCCGGGCCGACAGCGTCTCCGGCGATCCGGATGCGGCCGTGGCTGCGGGCTCGGCTGCCGCGGTACCTGAGCCTGCCGCTGCCGCACTGGCCCAGGCCCTGGACGACGCCATCGCCGAGGTCTACGACGCCTGCGACATGCCGGACGCTGCGTTGCGGTCCCGGCCCGATCCGGCGCGCGCCGGTATCGCGGACCCGGCGCTGGCTTCGGCGCTGGCCGGGCTCAGCGCCCTGCCGTCCTCGCCGTATCAGGTGGACCGGGTCCGCAGCGAGTGCGAGTCGTTGTCGGCCGCCGCACCGGCTGCCGGTGGTGCGCCGCGTCCGCCGTGGGAGTACCTGTCGCTGGGCCACGTCAACGCCTACAGCCCGGCGTTGGCTGCGCTGGACGCGGTGAACGGGTTCGAGGTGTCGCCGTCGGCGGCCGCGGATCCGGAGCTGCGGCGTGCGCAGCGGCTGGCGGCGTTGGCGGCGGCGTTGCTGCACGACATCGCCGAGCCGTCGCCGACGGGCCTCACGGCGGCGATCGCCAACACCGACGGTCTGGGCCCGGGGGCCGCCGGCCGGCGTGCCGCCGAGGTCCACGACGAGGCGATGCGGGCGTTCATGCACCACGCCTCGCAGCTGGCCGCCACGGCGGATCCGGCGACGCGCCGGTACCTGTCGGCGCTGTGGACGTGGCTCGGCGGGCACCGTACCTGGCACGCCGTTTCTTGAGCTTCTTTCCTGCTGTATCCGTCTGTATCCGTCCTTGTCCCTACGACGTAGCTGACCTCGCAGTGCCTCTACGAAGGGTGGTTCCGCCATGGGTTCGCAGTCCGCTGTCACCAGCCGCTATCAGGAGTCTGTCGCCGATTATTGGGACCGGGAGAAGAACCCGGTGAACATCCGCTTAGGCGAGGTGGACGGCATCTACCACCACCACTACGGCATCGGGGATGTCGACTGGTCGGTGCTGCAGGCCCCGGCCGACGACCGCGAGGCCCGGATCATCGCCGAGATGCACCGGTTGGAGACGGCGCAGGCCGAGTTCCTGCTGGACCAGCTGGGGCCGGTCACGGCCGAGCAGCGGCTGCTGGACGCCGGGTCGGGCCGCGGCGGCACGTCGCTGATGGCGGCGCTGCGGTTCGGGTGCCGGGTCGACGGGTTGTCGATCTCCGGCAAGCAGGTGGACTTCGCGAACAACCGCGCGGAGCAGATGGGGCTGGCCGGGCAGGTGAACTACCACCTGCGGAACATGCTGGACAATGGGTTCGCCGACGGCACGTTCCAGGCGATCTGGAACAACGAGTCCACGATGTACGTGGATCTGAACACGTTGTTCGCCGAGCATGCGCGCTCCCTGGCGCCGGGCGGCCGGTACGTCACCATCACCGGCTGCTTCAACGACGCCTACGGGGCGCTGCCGTCGCGGTCGGTGAGCCAGATCAACGCGCACTACATCTGCGACATCCACCCGCGCTCGGGGTACTTCGCGGCGATGGTCGCCAACGGGCTGGTGCCGATCAGCGTGGTCGACCTGACGGCGACCACGATCCCGTACTGGGAGCTGCGGCAGCAGTCGAACGTGACCACCGGGATCGAGGAGGCGTTCCTGACCGCGTACAAGGAGGGCAGCTTCCACTACCTGATGATCGCCGCCGACAAGGTCTGATCCGCCGGGTTCTGATCCGACAGGTCTGATCCGCCGATTCTCGAGCACGCGGGGAGTTACGCCATGACCCTGATCGCCGACACTGGGTTGGTTTCCGGCGGTGTGCTGCCGGGCCTGGCCGCGTTGACCGGGCCGCCTCCGGCGCGGCCGCCGTGGGAGGCCGGGCTGCCCGGCGTTCCCGGTGCCGAGGGCGTCTCGGAGCACTGGCACCGTGACGACGTGGATCCGGGGCCGGAGGGTCTGCTGCGCCCCTCCCAGCATCCGGAGCGGCTGGCGCCGGCGCCGATTCCGCTGCGGCCCTGGGGCGACGGTTCGCACTCCCCGCTGTACTGCCCGGCGACGGCCCGCATCGACGAGGCCCTGGCCACCGACGTCAACGATCGTTTGGTGGCCTGGGCCGAGCGGATCGGGCTGCACGCCGGGCACCTGGAGGAGTTCGCCGAGACCGGCTTCGGCCGGCTGATCACCCTCGCGCATCCGGAGTGCGACGATCCGGACCTGCTGCTGGTCTCGGCGCAGATGAACGCCGCCTGGTGGGCCTCCGACGACTACTACGCCGACGAGACCGAGCTGGGCGCCGTCGCCGAGGCGCTGCCGGGGCGCCTGGCGCTGGTGTCCTCGGCGCTGGACCCGCCGCCGCCGGCCGGGGAGTTCAGCGCGCCGCTGCGCGAGGCGGTGGTGTCCGACCCGGTGCTGGTGTCGCTGCGCTCGGCGCTGGCGCACGTCACCCGGCACGCCTCGGCGGCGCAGGTGATGCGGGTCCGGCACACCACGCACCAGATGTACGTGTCCTGGAACGCCTACAACGCCTGGCGGCACGCGGGCCTGACGCCGGAGGCGTGGCGGTACCTGGCGGCGCGCCAGCACGACAGCTTCTACACCTCGATGATCCTCATCGACATCGTCGGCGGCTACGAACTCCCACCGGAGCTGTTCGCCAACCCGCTGTTCCACCGCGCCCTGATGCAGGCCGGCACCGCCGCGGTGCTGGTGAACGACCTGGCATCGGCCGAACGCGAGGCCGGGGAGGACCCGGACTGCAACCTGGTGCTGCTGCTGGCCGCCGAACGCGACATCTCCATCGCCGAGGCCACCGAGGAAGTGGTGGCGCTGCACAACGACATCGTGCGCGGCTTCGAGGCCAGCCGCGCGGCGCTGGCGGCGCTGCCGTCGCCTGAGCTGCAGCGGTTCGTGCTCGGCGCGCGGGCGTGGCTGGGCGGGTGTCTGGAGTGGCACGACAGTTCTTCGCGGTACAAGTAGGGCGCCGGGACGTTCGGAAGAAACACGGACCTGACTGCTGAGGGGGTGTCCGGCCGGCGCGCGCCGGCCGGACACCCCCTATTGCTTTGGCCCAAGGTTGCTACGCGGTGGGCCACTTGTTCGTGACGTACAGCCGGATCAGTGCGGCGTGCGACAGGGCGCTGGTGGTGTCGGTGACGTCGCCGTTGACCGTGTAGTCCAGCAGCACGACGTCGCCTTCGCCGGCTGCGGTGCGTAGTTCGGCGACGAGGTCGGCGACGTTGTTCTCCAGCACCCAGCGGTAGGCGGGTAGGAAGATGCGGCGTCGCGCTTCCTCATACGGCAGCAGTTCCTGGCCGGTGAGTCCGGCGCGGTGGCCCAGTACGGGCCCGTACTTGCGGACGGTCCGCTTCAGCCCGGTCATCGACACCACTTCCAGTTTGCGGGTGTCGACGTCGTGGTCGGCGAACACCTTCAGTGCCTGCCAGATCCCCTCCACCGACTGTGCGACCGCACCGCCGCCCAGCGGCACCGGGATGTCGCCGTGCGGGTAGAACGGGCTCATCCGCACCCACGGCTGCGGTCCTTTCGAGGTGACGTCGATGATGCGGGCCCCGGGGTACGCCGTGGCCAGGGATGCGGCGGAGCGTCGGCGGCTGGCGATGTGGATCGGCATGCGTCCCAGCCTCGCCGAGGGCACTGACAACCAGTCCCCCGCCGCCGACTGCTTACGGCAAGATCCCGCCGCCACGACTTCGGCGCGCGCCGACGCCGCCGCGTCCCTATAGCTCCGCAGCCGGTCCCGGCACGTACGGCTTGCGCCGTACCACCAGCAGCGCGACGTCGTCGTCCAGGCGCGCGCCGGCGTGGGCGGCCAGGCCGGTGAGGATCTGGCGGGTCAGTTCGGCGGGGCTGGTGGCGGGGCGGCCGGTGAGGAAGGCGGGCAGGTCGAAGAAGCGGCCGGTGTGGTCGCGGGCTTCGGTGGTGCCGTCGGTGTACAGCAGCAGGGTGTCGCCGGGGGCGAAGCGGGCCCAGGCGGGCGCGGAGGCGCTGCCGGGCGGGGAGGCGAGGTCGAACAGGCCCAGGGGCGGGCCGGGTTCGGCCGGGGCCAGGACGGCGACGTGGCCGTCGCGCATCAGCAGCGGCGGGGGGTGGCCGCAGTTCACCACTTCCACGGTGGGCCGCTCGGGGTCGACCGACAGCAGTACGGCGGTGACGAACTCCTCGGTGCCGGCGGGGCGGCGCGCGAGCATGGCGTGCATGCGGTCGGCGACCCGGGACAGGTCGGGTTCGGTGTAGGCGGCTTCGCGGAACACGCCGAGCACGTCGGCGGCGGCTTCGACGGCGGGCAGGCCTTTGCCACGGACGTCGCCGATGAGCAGCCGGTCGCCGAAGCGGGTGGACAGCGCCTCGTACAGGTCGCCGCCGATGCGGGCCTCGGCGGCGGCGGCGCGGTAGGCGACGGCGGTGCGGACCTGCGCCAGTTCCGGCGGCACCTCCCGCAGCACGACGTGCTGGGCGGTCTCGGCGACGCTGCGCACGTTCGCCAGCATCCGCGACTGCCGACCTACTAGGCCGAGGCTGACGCAGCTGACCACGGTGACCGCGACGATCGCGCCGCAGGCGGCGACCTCGACCTCGCCGGCGACGTGCAGCGAGTACCCGTACAGCACCGCGGAGACGACGGTGGCGGTGACCGCGGCGGCGATGGTCTGGAACAGCGAGCGGGTCAGCAGCGCCGACAGCGCCGGGGCGACCGACAGGGTGGAGGAGAAGGTGACGTCTTTGGGGGTGGCGATGTCGGCCATGACGATGATGGCGATGAGCAGGTACGGCAGCAGCCGCTGTGGCCACGTGGAGTGCGAGGGGGTGACCGTCACCGGGATGGCGTCGGCCGCCGGGTCTGCGGACAGGCTGCCCGGTGCCACGGCGATGTCACGCCGGGCAGGCGGGCGGCGGAGCCAAACCATCGTCAGGTGTCCAAGGTGGGTCGGCGGCACGGCGTCGGGCGCGGGTGCCGCAGTGGGGTCGGCGGTCGGGTGGG
>NZ_JAACYW010000479.1 GCF_015356825.1 Catenulispora rubra
GCCGTGCTGTTGTCGGGCGGGATGCTGCTTGGTGTCAGTGCGCTGCCGGGTGCGGTTGGGCTGTGGTTTTACAGGCGATTTTTACGGCTTCGCCAATGGTTTGATGACCTCGCAGGGGGACGCAGTTCGGTTGAGCGTCGCAGGTCGCGCTGGCGGCTGGCGGTGTTCGCGTATACGACCACGCATGAGTCCGAGTCACTGCGCACACGTTTGGTCTGGCGGGCGGCGGCCGCGTTTGGTGGGCGCCTTGAGGCCTCCGGCGGGCGCTCCTCGACGGGGGGGCGACCCGCGCGTCCTGCTTGCTGCCGGCGGCCCGCGACTGTTCGGCTTTCTATCACGCTGTTGCCTGCGCCGCGTTGCCTGCTGGCGGTGCTGCTTTTGGTCGCCAAGGTCCTTCGGACCCCCTCACCACGTGGCCGGTCGGGCTGATCCGTCACCAACCGCAGCTGCCACGGCGCCGGTTCCGGTCAGGACTGGCAGTCCAGCCGTGTCCGGCCCGCTTGCCGCGCGGCGATGTCGAACCGCCAGCCGCCAGCGCGGCCCGCCCTCAGTCGAAGACCACCCGGTCCACGTGCGTCATCACCGGGCTCACCTCGACCGGGAGCTCCTCCCCCACCTTCGGGGGTGTCACGCTGGCGGGGAGGAACAGTACCGACACCTGCATGTGCGGGGGTTCGGCGAACCACAGGGTCTTGCCCTGCCAGGAGAAGGGGGACATCGTTCGGTTCAGTAGTGCCAGGCCGGCGCGGGCTGTGAACTTGGCTCGGGTCTTGAGGCCTGGGATGCCGCGGCCGAAGTTCTTTGGGTTCTCTAGGCCTACGCCGTGGGCGGTGCCGCCGGAGGCCACGATCAGGTAGCCGTCGGCGCGTACCTTGTGCTGGCGGTAGCCGAAGCGGTCGCCCTTGCTCACCTTCTGCACGCTGTGCACGGTGCCGCGTGTTTGCAGCACCTTGCGGTTGCCGAGCCAGAGTTCTGTGCCGATCCGGGGGCGTACCGTCGTTCCCTGGTGCCGCTTGGCCAGGGTGCTGATCTCGGCGGGGGACAGGTGGCTGACGAACAGGGTCCGGACCGGGATGCCTGCGGCGACCAGGGCGTCCACCCAGTCGCTGACTTCGCGGAGGTAGTCGCTGGCCACGCGGTCCAGGGGCATGTGCACTGAGAAGCCCTCCAGGCGCGCCTGGTCGGACTCCAGGACTGTGGCGAGCCTGGGGATGTCCTGCTTCTCCAGGCCGAAGCGGCGCATGGAGGTCATCAGGTCGACGACGACGCGCCGGCCCAGCAGTGCCTCCACCGCCTCGACTGAGGACACCGTGCGGATGACGCGGTCCGGGAGGCCGCGGACGTCCTCGCCGAGCAGGTACGGCGTCAGGACCAGGAGGCGTCCCGAGTAGTGGTCCTTGGCCTGCTCGGCTTCGGCGGCCGTGCCCACTGCCGTTATCTCCACGCCCCCTGCGGCGAGCTTGGAGGCTGCCTCCATGAGGTTCGGGATGCCGAGGCCGTAGCCGTTGACGCCCTTGGCCACCGGCACCAGATCGGGGTGGCGGGCCAGGACCTCGTCCTGGTGGGCGCGCCAGCGCTCCGTGTCGACGTGCAAAGTGAGCGACAAGGTTCCGACTCCTTAGGGAAGCAGCTCAGGGGACGCGCAGTGGGTCCGCGCCCTTAGCGGCGGGCCATGTACATCTCGAAGGCGCGGTGCAGCAGCGGGTTCAGGGCGTAGTCCCACTCCCCGAGGTACTCCACCGCCTGGCCGCCGGTGCCCAGCTTGAACTGGATCAGGCCGAACAGGTGGTCCTCCGGGTCCAGGGTGTCACTGATACCGCGCAGGTCGTAGACCTTGCAGCCGGCGGCGTGGGAGTCGCTGAGCATGCGCCACTGGATGGCGTTGGAGGGACGCAGTTCGCGCTTGTGGTTGTCGGAGGCGCCGTAGGAGTACCAGGCGTGGTCCCCGACGGTGACCAGGGTCGTGGCGGCCAGCAGCTCGCCCTCGTGGCGGGCCAGGTACAGGCGCAGGCGGTTGGGGTTCTCCGCCTCCATCGCCTTCCACATGCGCTGGAAGTAGGCCAGGGGACGCGGCTTGAAGTGGTCGCGGACGGCGGTGACCTCGTAGATCTTGTGGAACTCCGCGAGGTCTTCGTAGCCGCCGAGGGTGACCTCGACGCCGTTCTTGTCCGCCTTCTTGATGTTGCGGCGCCAGAGCTGGTTGAAGCCCTTCTGGATGTCCTCCAGAGTGCGGGGCTTGCCGGCGTCGTCGACCAGCGGCAGCTGGAAGACGTAGCGGGGCTGGAAGTCGCCGAAGCCGGCGCCCTCGGCCTCCTTGCGGGTCCAGCCGGTGGCGCGCAGCTTGTCGATGACGCGCAGGGCCGCGGGGTCCTCGAAGTCCGGCTTGATGTCCTTCAGACGGACGCCGCCCTCGGTCTCGGCGATCGCCTTCTTCAACGTCTCCGAGTTCCAGCGGCGGGACACCAGTTGCGGGCCCATCTTCACCGTGAACGCGCGGCGCTTGCGCAGGTGCGCCAGCAGCAGCTTCAGCGCCTGCCCGGCGTCGGCCGAGGTGAGGTCCAGGATCGGGCCCTCGGGGAGGTAGGCCAGGGAGCGGCGCAGGAAGGGGAGCTTGTCCCGCTTGGGGATCGGCACGTCCCGGTACAGCACCAGCGCCGCGCCGACGACCTGGCCGGTGGCGTCGTCGACCCAGCCGACGGACTCGGGCCGCCAGTCCGTCTTCACGTCTCCGTTGGCAGGACACTGCAGGAAGCTGACAGAGGTCGCGACGTTCGTATCCGCCGCGCGCTCCTCGATGAACGCCACATGTTCCTCGCGGCTCAGCGTCCGCACCCTCAAGACCATGCGCCAACCTTATGCGACGCGCTCCCGCAGCCACTTGATGTCCGCCGCCTGCGCCTCGGGACCGCCCGGGGTCTCGCAGATCGCCGGGCACCCGGCGTCCGCGATCACCTGCGCGATCACGTCCGGCGGGGCGATCTCGCCGGTGCCGAAGTTGGCGTGGCGGTCGACGCCGGAGTCGAAGCCGCCCTGGGAGTCGTTGGCGTGGACCAGGTCGACGCGGCCGGTGACGGCCTTGATGTCGGCGACCGCGCTCTCCAGCGGGATGCCGCCGGCGAAGGCGTGGCAGGTGTCCAGACACAGGCCGATGCCGCTGTGGCCCACGGCGTCCCACAGCTTCGCGATCGCCTCCAGGCGCCGGGCCATGGCGTGGTCGCCGCCGGCGGTGTTCTCGATGAACACCGGGCAGTGCTGCTCCAACTGGTCCACGGCCTTGCGCCAGTTCTCGAAGCCGACGTCGGGGGCGTCGGTGGCGGTGACGTGGCCGCCGTGCACGACCACGCCGCGGGCGCCGGCCTCGGCGGCCAGCGCGACGGTCTGCTGGAGCAGCTTGCGGCTGGGGATGCGGATCCGGTTGTTGGTGCTGGCGACGTTGATGATGTACGCGGCGTGCACGTAGACGGCGACGTCGGCCTGCTCGGCGGCAGCCCTCAGCGCGGCGGCGCCGCCGGGATAGGCGACGGTCGGCGCCTTCCAGCTCTGCGGATCGCCCAGGAAGATCTGGACGGCGTCGGCCCCGCGGGCCGACGCTTCCGCGATCGGGTCTTCGTTGCCGACGTGGGAGCCGATGAGCATAGCCATAGGCTCCACGCTAACGCCCGGCACCGACAGGGCTACTCAAGGCGGCCGACAGCACGCCCGGGACCGCCGGCAGCGTTCCTGGGACGGCAGTGACCGGAGTGATCGCAGTGACTACCAGAGACCGCCGTGATGGATGTGGAATGCGAAGGCCACCGCGGCGAGGCCGATCGCGCAGACGTTCACCATCCGCTCATAGGTGGTGTCCGACGTCAGCTGCGCGTAGAGGCCGACCACGATGCCGACCAGCGCGATCCAGCCGCCCAGGACGTGCCCGCCGGTCCAGCCGATCATCGCCGCGCCGACCACGGCGAGCAGCAGGGCGGCGGCCGTGAGGGCCAGTTCGTGCGTGTGGCTGCCGATGTGGAAGCCGGGGCGCTCGCGGGGGTCCTCCGCGTAGTCCGCGGCCGTGGATCCGGGCCGGCCGGCCACCTCGGGGCCGTAGTCACCCGTACCGGGGGTCGTCTGCGTCATGCCCTGTCACCTCACTCACGTGCGCACAGCGGATCACAAACGTAATCGGACCACTACCCAGGATCGGGTGAACCGACACGGATTTCAATCCGGGCGGCTCGCCGGGGTAACCTTGACCGTTCCCCGAGTGTCAGAGCGCCGGAGTAGCGTCGCCGCAGGCGAGTTGCAACGGTGCCGGCCAGGGGAGACGCGCAAAACCCTCCTGCCACGGAGAGACCGTGGCCGCATAGTCCAAAGGAGGTGGGTTACGCATATGCGTCAGTACGAAGTCATGGTCATCCTGGACCCGGACCTCGACGAGCGTTCGATCGCCCCGGCCCTCGAGGGATTCCTCAAGGTCATCCGCGATCTGGGCGGCAGCATCGAGAAGAACGACATCTGGGGCCGCCGTCGGCTCGCCTACGAGATCAAGACCAAGAGCGGCAAGAAGGTCAGCGAGGGCATCTACGCCGTCGTCGACGTGCAGGCCACGCCGGACGCCGTCAAGGAGTTCGACCGTCAGGCGAACCTGTCCGAGACCGTCGTCCGCACCAAGGTCATCCGTCCCGACCAGCGGTAAGACACCCGCTCTCACGTTTGAGGACCTGACATGGCAGGCGAGACCGTCATCACCGTCGTCGGCAACCTGACCGACGACCCCGAGCTCCGCTTCACCCCTTCCGGTGCCGCGGTCGCGAACTTCACCGTCGCGTCCACGCCGCGCACCCTGGACCGCCAGACCAACGAGTGGAAGGACGGCGACGCGCTGTTCCTGCGCTGCTCGATCTGGCGGCAGGCCGCGGAGAACGTCGCCGAGTCGCTGACCCGCGGAATGCGGGTGATCGTCTCCGGGCGGCTGCGCCAGCGGTCTTACGAGACCAAGGAAGGCGAGAAGCGCACCGTCGTCGAACTCGACGTCGAGGAGATCGGCCCGTCGCTGAAGTACGCGACGGCGAAGGTCACCAAGGCCAACCGGCC
>NZ_JAACYW010000048.1 GCF_015356825.1 Catenulispora rubra
CCCGGGTGCGCCGCGAAGGCACAACCGCCACGTCGTCGAACCCGTAGGCGCGGCGGCCACGCTTGGCCCGGCCGCCGGGACGGACCCGGCGGCGGGCGAGGCGGTCAGGGGCTCGTCCATGGCTACTGCCAGGTCTCCTTCGCCGCGTCCTTCTCCAGCTGCGCGGCGGTGCCGTTGACGTCGCCGCTGCTCAGGAAGTCCTGCAGGTCCTTCCACTCCCCGGCGCCCTTGGTGCCGCCGAACCCGACCGGGGCCTGGTCGGACATGTCGAACCGGAAGCCGTCGCCGGCGCCGATCAGCATCTGCGCCTCGGCGCGCGTGGTGTCGTCCGGGTAGGCGGACATCGGCACGTTCTTGTTCGGCGAGACGAAGCCGCCGGCCGAGGCCCAGGCCTGGGCGGCGTCCGGCGAGGCCAGGAACTGGATGAACGCCATCGTCGCCGGGCTGTCGTTGGTGGCCAGCGCGGCGTCGCCGCCGCCGTCCACGAAGTTGGTCAGCGAGCCGGCCGCCGGGAACGGGAAGAACTTGGCGTCGGTGCCCAGCTTGGCCGAGGTGGTCGAGGTGATGACCGAGCCGGAGAAGTCGCCCTCGTAGACCATCGCGGCCTTCGGCGGGCTCTTGAAGGTCTGGGTGACCGAGTCGTTGAACGAGGTCTGCAGCGCCCCGGACTTGCCGCCGGCCATGAACTGGTCGCTGCCGAACAGCTGCTTCAGCGTGGTCAGCGCCTGGACCACCGTCGGGTCGGTCCACGGGATCTGGTGGTGCGTGAGCTTGTCGTAGTTGTCCGGGCCGGCCTGGGACAGGTAGACGTTCTCGAACCAGTCGGTGAGCGTCCAGCCGTCCGCGCCGCCGACCGAGACCGGGGTGATGCCGGCGTCGGAGAGCGTCTGGCAGGCCTTCAGGAAGTCGGCCCAGGACTTCGGCGGCGTGATGCCGGCCTGCTGGAACTGCGCGGTGTTGTACCAGAACGTCGACTTGTTCGCGGCCTTGAACATGATCGAGTAGACCTGCCCGTTGACCGAGCCGAGCTTCTTCCAGCCCGGGTCGTAGTTCGCGTCGATCTCGGCGATCACGTTCGCGGCCAGCGGCTTGATCTGCCCGGCCTTGGCGAACTGCGCGATGGCGCCGGGCTGCGCCAGCAGCGCCACGTCCGGGGCGCCGCCGCCGGCCAGCTTGCTGCGCAGCACGGTCGGCGTCTGGTCGCCGGCGCCCTGGTAGCTGACCTTGGCGTGGGTCTTGGCGCTGAAGGCGTCGATCACCTTCTGGAAGTCCTGCTGCTCGGTCCCCGACCACTCGGCCAGCACCTGGATCGACTTGCCGGACAGGTCCGGCAGCGCCGGACCCGAGCCCGCGGCGCCGCCGGCCGAGGACGAACTCGACGACGAGCCCGCCCCGGAGGCGGAGCTGGAACCCGACGAACCCGAGGAGCCCGCCGAGGGCTTGGAGGAGCTGGAGGAGCAACCGGCCAGTGCCAGGCCGGAGGCCAGTCCCACGGCCAGGACAACCGTGACGGACCGGTGGGAGCGTGCACCCATGATCAGCCTTCTTTCATCGACTCGAGTGAGGGACCTGTCGTTTTTGAAGTGGGGCGGCGTTGCGGGAAACGTAAAGGCGACGAAATGAAGGCGTCAAGCATGTTGCGATTCCGTGATGGACGAACAAATTCCACCGAACTAACCGGGGCTTCAACCCCTGAATTTGTTTGATCCTTGACTAATGACGCCCGATCCCAGCATCCTTCAGTCCCATGAGGACGCCACCCACGGAGTCCCGTGCCGAGCGCAGCCGACTGGCCGTCGTACGGCTGCTGCGCGAACGCGGGACGATGAGCCGCGCCGACATAGCCCGCGCCGTCGGCCTGTCCCGCTCGACGGTCTCCGGCATCATCGCCGCCCTGGTCACCGACGACCTGGTGGTCGAACTGGACGCGAAGCTCACCCCCGCCGGCGGCGGAGCCGGACGCCCGGGCGCCGCCGTGATGCTCAACCCGGCCAGCGGCGAGGCGATCGGCGTCGACTTCGGCTACCGCCACGTCCACGTCATCATCGCCAACGTGGCGCACGCGGTCCGCATCGCCAAATCGGTCCGCCTCCCGGTCGGCTACGACCCCGGCCAAGGCTTCGACGTCGCCGCCGACCTGGTCCGCACCGCGATCGACGAGGCGGGCACGGACCCCAGCCGCATCCTGGGCGTGGGCGTGAGCGTCCCAGGCCCCTTCGACACCGCCCGCGGCGTCCCCAGCTCCGGCATGCCCTCCCGCTGGGCCGGAATCCCCGTCGCAACAGAACTCGGCGCCCGCCTGAACCTCCCGGTCCTGGCCGACGGCGACACCAAACTCGGCGCCCTGGCCGAACGCCGCTGGGGCGCGGCCCGCGGCTGCGACGAGTTCGTCTACATGAAGCTGCACGGCGGCGTCGGCGGCGCCTTCGTGTCCAACGGCCAGCTGACCCGCGGCGTCAACGGCGGCGCCGGCGAGATCGGCCACCTGGTCGTCGACGCCACCGGCCCCCTGTGCCGCTGCGGCAACCGCGGCTGCCTGGAGACCTTCGTCGGCCTGCCGGTCGTCATGCGCGCCCTGGAACCGGCCTACGGCGACCGCCTGACCCTCCGCAACGTGATCACCATGGCCTGGCAGGGCGACCGCGGCTGCATCAGAGCCCTGTCAGACGCCGGCACCATGGCCGGCCGCGCGGTCGGCATGCTCGGCAACATCCTGAACCCGCAGAGCGTCATCATCGGCGGCGCCCTGTCCGCCGCCGGCGAACTGCTGATGGGACCGCTGCGCGAGGCCGCGGCGACAGCGTCGCTCCCGCTGGCCGGCGACGCGATGACGATCCAGGTCGGCTCGCTGGGCCCGCAGGCGTGCGCGCTCGGGGCAGTGGCGATGGTGCTGGGCGAGACGGACGAGAAGCTGTTGGCTGCTATGGGATCTTGAGCGGCTGCGCGGCTGGCTACGGTCGGCCACGCGACCGCCCGAACAACTCAGCTACAGAGCGGCCGCGTGTGCAACTAACCGCTTCCGCATCAAGCCTTCCGGAACAGCGTCACGACAGCCGCGCCCCCAAGCCCGATGTTGTGCGCCAGCCCAACCCGCGCTCCCTCAACCTGACGCTCCCCAGCCAGCCCGCGCAGGTGCCACGAGATCTCAGCACACTGCGCCAGCCCCGTCGCCCCGAGCGGGTGCCCCTTAGAAATCAGCCCACCCGATGGGTTCACCACCCAGCGGCCGCCGTAGGTCGTCGCGCCGTCGGCCACGAGCTTGCCGCCCTCGCCTTCCCCGCACAGCCCGAGCGCCTCGTAGGTGATCAGCTCGTTGATGGAGAAGCAGTCGTGGAGCTCGATCACGTCGAGATCGTCCGGCCCCAGGCCCGAGGCGTCGTAGACCTTGCGCGCCGCGTCGCGGCTCATCGGCCGGCCGACGACGTCGATGCAGGTGCGGGTCTCGAAGGCCTCGGCGGTGTCGGTCGCCATCGCCTGCGCGACGATCTCCACGGCCTGGTCGCCCAGCCCGTGCTCCTCCACGAACCGCTCGCTCACCACCACGGCCGCACCCGCGCCGTCGGACGTCGGCGAGCACTGCAACTTGGTCAGCGGCCGGTGGATCTCCCTGGCGTCCAGGATCTCCTGCACCGAGTACTCGTCCTGGAACTGCGCGTTCGGGTTGTGCACGGAGTGCCGGTGGTTCTTGGCGGCGACCATCGCCAGCTGCTCAGCAGTCGTGCCGTAGCGCTCCATGTGCTCGCGGGCGGCGTTGCCGAAGATCTGCGCGGTCGGCGGCGTGGCCTCGAACTCGTGCAGCTCGGCCATCAGCGTGTAATGCCGCGCCAGCGGCGAGGCGGCGAAGTCGTCGTTGTTCATCCCGCCGCCGAGCGCGCCCTTCTTCATCTGCTCGAACCCCAGCGCCAGCACACACTCGTTGAGCCCGCCACCGACCCACTGCGCCGCCATCAGCAACGCGGTCGACCCGGTGGCGCAGTTGTTGTTGACGTTGTAGACCGGCACGCCGGTCAGCCCGAGCTCGTACGCCGCCCGCTGACCACACGTCGAGGGCCCGAAGACGTACCCCGCAGCCACCTGCTCCACCTCGTCGTACCCGACGCCCGCATCAGCCAGCGCCGCGGAGCCGGCCTCCCGCGCCATGTCGAAGTAGCGCCACTGCCGGGTCTCGGGCTTCTCGAACTTCGTCATGCCGACACCGACGACGTAGACCTTGTTCACCGTTACGCCCCTTTTATCAGATTTCAGAGCCTGAGTCAGAGTTCAGTCTTAGTCACGAGGAAGACCGAGGATCCGCTCCCCGATCACGTTCAGCTGGACCTCGGTGGTACCGCCCGCGATCGTCAGGCAGCGGCTGGACAGAAAGGCCTGCGTCCACCCGGCCGCAGCTCCCGCCTGCTCGGTCGCACCGGCCGCGCCCAACAACTCCAAGCCGAGCTCGGCGACGTCCTGCGCGAGCTTCATCGAGATCAGCTTCCTGATACTCGCCTCAGGACCCTGCTCCATTCCGGACAACTGCCGCAGGGTCGTCCGAAGCCCGAGCAACGCGGCGGATTGCCCCTGGCAGATCAGCTCGCCGAGCTTCTGCGCGACCACTGCATCCAGCTCGTCCTGTTCGTCGCGCGCCGCCACCGAACTCAGCAGCCCTTCCAGCGAACCACCAAGTACCGGCCCCGAAGCAAGCGAGACCCGCTCGTTCCCCAGCGTGTTCCGCGCCAGCGGCCACCCGCCGTCCACCTCGCCGACCACCAGCTCGTCGGGCACGAAAGCCCCGTCGAGGAACACCTCGTTGAACATCGAAGCGCCGGTGATCTCCTTCAGCGGCCGGACGTCCACCCCGGGTGACTTCATGTCGACGAGGAAGTACGTGATGCCCTCATGCTTGGGCTTGTCAGGGCTCGTACGCGCGATGCAGATCGCCCACTGCGCGAAGTTCGCGACCGACGTCCAGACCTTCTGACCGTCCAGCTGCCAACCGCCCTCGACACGAGTCGCGCGGGTGGTCAGCGCCGCGAGGTCGGACCCGGCCCCGGGCTCGCTGAACAGCTGACACCAGATGATCTCGCCACGCAGCGTCGGCAGCACGAAGCGTTCGCGCTGCCCGTCCGTGCCGTACTTGACCAACGTCGGAACCACCCAGTTGCCGATCACGAGATCGGGCAACCGCACCTTCGCCGCCGCCATCTCCTGCGCGATCACGATCTGCTGAACCGGCCCGGCCGACAAGCCGTAGGGCTTGGTGAGATACGGAGCGGCGTAGCCGGTCGCGGCGAGCGCCTTGCGCTGCTCAGCGGGAGTCAGCTCCCTGACTCCGGCGAACGCCTCGCGCGCCGCGTCCCGGTAGGCGTCGGCTTCAGCGGGAAGCTCAACCTTGAGCTCACGACGGCGTCCAGCGGCGGTGAGTTCGGCGACGCGGGCACGCCAACGGCTGGTGGGACCGTGGACCTGGCGGAGAGTCAGGGCCCTGCGGAGATAGACGTGCGCATCGTGCTCCCAGGTGAAGCCGATTCCGCCGAGGACCTGGATGCAGTCCTTGGCGCATTCGACAGCGGCGTCCAGGGCAAGTGCGGCGGCGATGGCGATCGGGACCTCGATGTCGTCGACATCCCCGGCAGCACCGGCGACGAAGGCGGCATCCCAGACCGCACTACGCGCCTGCTCCATCCGCGCGACCATGGCCGCACACCGGTGCTTGACCCCTTGGAACTGACCGATCGGCTTGCCGAACTGCACCCGGACCTTCGCGTACTCGGCAGCGGTGCGCGTACACCAGTCCGCGATACCGACCGCCTCGGCAGATGCCAGAAGCGCCGCAATGCGATCGAGGACAGCGGTGCCGCCGATGATCACCTTTTCGCGCGCCACCACCACACCGTCAGCCGAGACTTTTGCCACGCGCCGCGTCCGATCCAGCGAAACCAGCGGGCTGATGTCCAGATCCGCCGCCGGGACGAGAGCCTGGATTTCGGAGCCGTCGGACCGCCGCGCGGTCAACACCAGCCAGTCGGCGAGCGCCGCGCCGATAACCGGTTCTACCGAGCCGGTGAGCCGGTAGCCGCCCTCGACGGGTTCGGCAACGACCGTCCCGGCACCGATCGCCACAGCCGCGATCACGCTGCCGTCCGCGATCCCCCGCACCACATCGGCGCAGCCCTTCCCGCCGCTCTCAGCCAGGAAGACCCCGGCGATCGCCGTCGGCAGGAACGGCCCCGGCGTCGCCGCGCGTCCCGCCTCCTCCACCACGACCGCCAGCGTCAGCAGCCCGGCGCCGGCACCGCCGAACTCCTCCGGCAGGTGGTCGCCGAGCAGGCCCTGCTTCGCCAGATCACCCCAACCCTCAGGGCGTTCCTCCTGCTCAGCGTCCAGCGCGGCGCGTACGGCGGCCGGTGGCACAGCCCGTGCCAACCATCCCCTGACCGCCTCGGCAAGCTCGCGGTGCTCACTGGTGATCCCTATGGAGCCGATTCCGGCGGTCACTGATGCCACGTGCCGGATAGTAGAACACGTTCCAGTTATCCGGAAGATAGAGTGACGCCATGGATCACCAGCTGCGCGCCGCCGCCGAAGCCGCCCCCGGCTTCATGCCCGCCGACGAGGGCCTGGCCCTGTACGAGGCGGCCGAGCGCGCCGCGAAGGTCGGCGACCTGCTGGAGATCGGCACGTACTGCGGCAAGTCGACCATCTACCTGGCCGCGGCCGCCGCCACCGCCGACCGCGTGGTGGTCACCGTCGACCACCACCGCGGCTCCGAGGAGCAGCAGCCGGGCTGGGAGTACCACGACCCGACCCTCGTCGATCCCGAGGTCGGCCTGATGGACACGCTCCCCACGATGCGCCGCACCCTGCACGCGGCCGGCGTCGAGGACCGCGTCGTCGCCGTCGTCGGCCGCTCCCCGGTGGTGGCGCGGCTGTGGAACACCCCGGTCGGCCTGTGTTTCATCGACGGCGGCCACACCGACGAGCACGCTCAGGGCGACTACGACGGCTGGGCCCACCACGTCGCGCCCGGGGGCCTGCTGGTGATCCACGACGTGTTCCCGAACCCCGAGGACGGCGGCCAGGCGCCGTACCGGATCTACCTGCGGGCGCTCGAGTCGGGCGACTTCGTCGAGGATTCGGTGACGGGCTCGCTCAGAGTGCTGCGTCGGGTCTAGCCGGCGACGCCTCCAGGTCGGCGAGCTTCCCCTTCAACACCGCCTGCTCCCGTTCGTTCCCGCACAACTTGATCGCGTTCTCCAACTCCACGCGCGCCTCGTCGAAGCGCTCAAGTTGAATCAGCAGCTCGCCACGCACACTCGGCAGCAAGTACGAGTTCGCCAAAGCCCCGTCCACGACCAACGCATCCACGAACTCGAGCGCAGCGGCGGGGCCGCCGGCTATGGAGACTGCGACTGCGCGATTAAGCTCCACCACCGGCGACGGAGCCAGATGTGCGAGTGCGTCGTAGAGCGAGACGATCTTCTCCCAGTCCGTCTCCTTGATCGAGGACGCGACGGCGTGGCACTCGGCGATCATCGCCTGCAAGCCATAAGCGCCAAGGCCCCGGCTGCTCTGCTGCGCCCGCGCCAGGGCCGCGCGACCGCGCCGGATCGCGGCGTGGTCCCAGCGTCGGCGGTCCTGGTCGGCCAGCAGGACCGGCTCGCCGTCCGCACCGACGCGGGCCGGGAAGCGCGCGGCGGTCAACTCCATCAGCGCCAGCAGGCCGTGGGCCTCCGGTTCGTCGGGCACGAGGCGGGTCAGCATGCGCGCGAAGCGCAGCCCCTCGCTCGCCAGGTCCTGCCGGATCAGCGCGTCGCCGGCACTCGCCGAAGAGCCCTCGGTGAAGATCAGGTAGACCACGGTCAGCACCGAGCCCAGCCGCTCGGCGCGCTGCTCCGGCGGCGGCACCTCGAAGGGGACGCCGGCCGCGGCCAGCGTCTTCTTCGCCCGCGTGATGCGCGCCTGCACGGTGGCCGTCGGCACCAGGAAGGCCTTCGCGATCTCGTCGCTGGTCAGGCCGCCGACCACGCGCAGCGTCAGCGCGACCCGGGCCTCGCGGGAGAGCACCGGGTGGCAGGAGACGAACATCAGCGCCAGCAGGTCGTCGTCGATCTGGTCCGGGTCCCACAGCACGGCCTCGCCGTCGCGCGGCGGGTCGATCGGCACGCCGCCGGCGGCCACGCCGCCCTCGCCCAGCTCCTGGGCGAGGACGGCGTACTTGCGGTCCTGGACGGCGTGCCGCCGGAAGTGGTCGATCGCGCGCCGCCGGCCGACGGTGAGCAACCAGCCGGCCGGCTGCCGCGGGACGCCCTCGCGCGGCCAGGTGACCAGGGCCTCGGCCAGCGCCTCCTGCGCCACGTCCTCGGCCAGCGCGAAGTCGCCGGTATACCGGGCCAGCGCGCCGACGATGCGGGCGGACTCGATGTGCCACACCGCCGCCACGGCGGCCCGGCCGGTCAGGTCAGTCATGGTTCACAGGCTCGCAGGCTCAGGCGCTCGCACAGGCTCACGCCCTCACAGCTGCCCGGTGGCCTCGCGCCACACGCGCTCCTTCTTGACCCACTCGTTGTCCTGCGGCATCTCGTCGATCGAGGTCACCCGCCGGACCTCGGTCTTGAACCCGGGACCGGTGATCGGCGAGCGCTTGGCCCACTCCACGGCCTCCTCCAGAGAGGCCACGTTGAGGATGTAGAAGCCGTTGAACAGCTCCTTCGTCTCCCCGTACGGACCGTCGGTGACCACCGGCGGCTCGGTGGAGTAGTCGACGACCACGCCCTCCTCGGGCCCGGCCAGCCCCTCGGCCGCGAGCAGCACGCCGGCCCGGATCAGCTCGTCGTTCATCCGGCCGACCTTGTCGATCATCTCGGCGAAGTCGGTGGTCGCCATCGACTCCAGGGCCTTGTCGTCGGCACGGAAGATCAGCATGTACTTCATGGTCGCTCTCCTTCGGTTCGTGCGGGCCCGGTTCGGCCCCGCACCCTTAGGTCGAACGGCGCGGGGCCCGGATCGACACGAGGTCCCCACTTTAATCTCGCGCGACGATCAAGGGCCACACCGACGAGGCCACACCGATGAGCTCACGCCGTGGTCAGCGGTCGAAGAGCTTCCAGTGCCCTTCGGAGACGACCTCGACGACGCCGTCCACCACCTTGATCGCCGTTTCGTCATCGACCGCGTATCCCGGCACCGGCACGCGCGCAGCCCACTTCTCGGCGTCGGCCATGGTGTTCTCCGGACACATGACGTTGTCCAGGTGCGGGAAGATCGAGAACCCGACCATGCCCAGCGCGCTGTCGCCGCCCGCGGCCGGCTTCCAGCCGACGAACCCCTGCCCGACGTGCGGGGCCATCACCATGCTGCCGGCGCTCAGTCCCACGTACACCGTCTCGCTCAGCGACGGGAACAGATCCGCCAGGCCGGACTCGCGCATCCAGTGGTGCAGATACAGGACGTCGCCGCCGCACACCAGCAGGGCGTCGGTCTCCCGGACCAGCGGAACCCAGTTCTCCTCGTCGATGCTGGGCAGCGCGGTCAGCTCCAGCATCCCCACGGACTTCCACCCGAGCTCGACCAAGGGGGTACCGGACTGCCCGGCGATCTGCTGCCACGTCGTGACGGCGGTTCCGGGCATGCCGTACATCGCGGTGGGAATGCACAGGGCCGTGGACTCGGCGATGGGCTTGCCCAGCATGCCGACCAGCGCGTCGCGGATGCTCTGGTTGCTGACACCACCGGAGGTGAGGAGAAGTTTCATGGGAGCCTTCTATCAGTCCTCGACGTTGTACTGGTCGTGTTCCAAGAAGAACGCTGGCCCCACCGTGTTCTGCAACCCCTCCACCAGCCCGCGGAAGTAGTTCTCGCGCGGCGCGCCGGGGGCGAACATCAACAGCATCGAGGCGGTCTCGCCGGACTCGTTGCGGAACGCGTGCAGCCCGCCGGGCGGCACGAACAGGTAGTCGCCGGGCGTGGCCTCCACCCACTTCTCGCCGTTGAACAGGCGCACGGCGCCCTTCAGGATGAAGAAGGCCTCGCTCATCGTCTTGTGGAAGTGCGTGCCGGGACCGCTCGGCGCCGCGGCGAAGTCCCAGCGGTAGAGCCCGTACAGGCCGTCGGTGCCGTCGGAGGTCGACAGTAGGCTGCAGGTGCCGCCGGAGGCGAAGGCGATCTCCGGCTCGGCATCGGCCGGTCGGAACGTGGCGCTGACCTCACCGGTGTCGGCGAAGTAGCGCGGGTCCGGATAGGACATTGACGCATCCCTTCCTGAGTACTTCCGCGGATGTGATCAACACGCCGCTTCCGTAGTCTGTCCGATGTCGGAAACACAGTAGACCCGGGGGGGATCTTGTGGGGGACCTGGTTCTTGTCAGGGATACAGATGTTCTTGTGATGGATCCAGTTGTTCTAGTGATGGATACAGATCATGGCTGAGAACTCACAACCCGGCCGCCTGGTCGGCGGCCGCTACCGTCTGGTCGACCGGCTGGGCTCCGGAGGCATGGGCCGCGTCTGGCGCGCCCACGACCAGACGCTGGGCATCGACGTGGCCATCAAAGAGGTCTCGCTGCCCTTCATGCTCTCGGAGAAGCAGCTGGCCGAGCGCCTGAGCCGGGCCGAGCGCGAGGCGCGCAACACCGTCCGGCTGCGCGACCAGCCGGGCATCGTGACCGTGCACGACGTGGTGATCAACGACGACGCGCCGTGGATCGTGATGCAGCTGGTGACCGGCAGCTCGCTGGACGAGCACCTGACCGAGCACGGCCCGCTGAGCGTGGAGAACGCAGCGAAGGTGGCCGACACCATGCTGCGCGCGCTGGCCGCCGCGCACGCGGCGGGCATCGTGCACCGCGACGTGAAGCCGGCGAACGTGCTGCTGGCCAAGGACGGCCGGGTCCTGCTCACCGACTTCGGCATCGCCCAGGCCGAGGGCGACAGCTCCCTGACGATGACCGGCGCGGTCATCGGCTCCGCGGAGTACCTGGCGCCCGAGCGGGCCCGCGCCGAGGAGGCCGGTCCGCCCTCGGACCTGTTCTCCCTCGGCGTGACGCTGTACCAGGCGGTCGAGGGGGTCTCGCCGTTCCGCCGCGACTCGCCGACGGCCACCATGACCGCGGTGCTGTTCGAGCAGCCGGCGCCGCCGAAGAACGCCGGGCGGCTGACCGCCCTGCTGGCCGCGCTGCTGGCCAAGGACCCGTCGCAGCGCCCGACGGTGCAGGCCGCGCTGGCGATGCTGAACGACCGCGGCACCGGTGGCACGAGCGCCGCCGGCTTCGGGGCCGGCTTCGCCGCCGCCGGCGCCACCACGCCGACGGCGATAGCGACTCCGACCCCGCACGTGCCGATGCCGGGCATCCAGTCGCCCCCGACGAGCGCGTCGAACGCCACGCCCTACCCGGCGCCGGGACCGCAGCCGACGCCGTACCTGGCCAGCCAGGCGCTGAACCCGCCGCCGCCGCGCAAGGGCAGCGGGGGGAAGATCGCCGCCGTGGTCGCGGCGGTCGCCGTGGTCGCGGTACTGGCGACGCTCGGCGCCACGCAGCTGATGCACCACGGCTCGCCGACGGCCGGACCGACGAACTCCACGACGTCCACGAGCTCCAGCACCGACACCCCGACCAGTTCGCCGTCCACCTCGGCCCCGACGCAGGACACGTCGACGTCCAGCAGCCCGCCGAGCCCGGACGGCGTCAAGGCCGGCTGCACGGAGGCCAACCGCGACCTGAACGCCTTCAACGCCTCCAACCCGGCCGGCACCGGCGACAAGGCCTACCAGATCAAGGCCGACCACGACCTGGCCGACAAACTGGACGCCGACGCCGCGCTGGCCACCGACCCGGCGGTGAAAACCGCGATCCAGAACGAGGCGTCGAGCTGGAACACGTTCGCGGACGACTACGCCAACGACGACACCAGCGGGATGAGCCAGACGATCCCGCAGACGACCAAGGACATCGCCGCGGTGAACACCGCCTGCAACAGCTGAGCCGACGGCATTAGGGATTATCACGGAGTACCAGGGCACGTCGCAGCCCGCTCGTTCGAGCTGCGACGAACTGCTGAGCCGCACCGCACTCAGCCACGAGCCGGTCCGCGCCGCACTCAGGCCGCCACACACTCCGCAACAGAGCACTCGACCGGCAGCCCCTCGGGCAACCCGTCCCCGCCGAACACGGCGACCGTCGCCTTGTCCTCGGCGAGCACCGCGAGCGCCAACAACAGCGCACCGGCCGTCCAAGCGGTCTTCTCCTGCGGCCAGATCGCGGGCGGATTCCCGTCCTTGTCCGCCTCGAAGACCCGGCCGGTCCAGTACATCCCGTCGGCGTCGTCGCGCAGGTGCTGGATGTCGCGCAGCAACGTCCGCGCCCGCTCCACATCGCCGATCGCCCACAGCGCCAGCGCCAGCTCGCAGGTCTCGCCGCCGGTGACCCACGCGTTCGGCGTCACACACCGCACCCCGAGCCCCGGCACCACGAAGGTGTCCCAGCCCTCTGCGATCCGTTGCTCCGCCGCCGCACCGCGCAGCGCCGTCCCGAGAACCGGGTAGTACCAGTCCATCGAATACGTGCCCTTATCCGCGAACCGCTCCGGATGACCGGCAAGCGCGTGCCCCAACCGACCGCACGCCAGCTCCCAGTCCGGCCGGCCGTGCCCGACCTGCTCGGCGACCGCCAGCGCGCAGCGCAGCGCCTGGTACATCGACGAGCAGCCGGTTAACAGCGCCTCATCGGCCTGACGCTCCTCCTCGTCCTCGCACCACACGATCTCGCCGCCGGGCGTCTGCAACCGCAGCACGAAGTCCGTCGCCCGGCGCACCGGCGGCCACATCTCGGCCAGGAACTCCTCGTCGCCGGTGACCAGGAAGTGGTGCCAGACGCCGACCGCGATGTAGGCGGTGAAGTTGGTCTCGCGCAGCCGGTTGGTCGGCTCGGTGACGCCCTCGGGGGCGTCGGCGTAGGCCGCGTACCAGGAACCGTCAGCATTCTGCGACGCCGCCAGCCAGCGGTAGGCGGCCAGCGCCCGCTCCGGCAGCCCGGCCACGTCCAGCGCCATCGCCGCCTCGATGTGGTCCCAGGGGTCCAGGTGGCCGCCGTGGAACCAGGGGATCGCGCCGTCGGGGCGCTGGAGCGCGGCGATGCCCTCGGCGGTGGCGCGGACCTGGCCGGCGCTCAGCACCCCTTCGCCGGCCAGCAGTGCGACCGCGGCGGTGAGCCCTTCGGCCGCCGGTGCGGACCCCAGCGTCATGCGGCGGACTTGGTGCCGGCGGGCTTAGTAGCGTCGGGCTTGGTGGCGTACACAACCAGGCTCTTGCCCAGCACCGGGTTCAGCAGCGTCTCACTCACGCGGGTGATCGCCGGGGCCTTGATGATGTCCCACTCCAGCAGCTTCTTGTACGCCTTCACCGGCGCGTTCTCGGTGTCCACGCCGACCGCGCACTTGAGCCACCAGTACGGCGCGTGCAGAGCGTGCGCATGGTGCAGCTCGCTCGGCACCACGCCGGCGTCGCGCAGCTTCTCGACCATCTCGCGCCGCTTGTAGATCCGGATGTGGCCGCCCTCGACCTCGTGGTAGGCGTCGGACAGCGCCCAGCAGACCTTCTCCGGGAACCAGCGCGGCACGGTCACCGCCAGCCGCCCGCCGGGTTTGAGGACCCGGACCAGCTCGGACATCGCCAGCCGGTCGTCGGGCAGGTGCTCCAGCACCTCGGCGGCGACGATCGCGTCGAAGGTGGCGTCGGCGAACGGCAGGCCGTAGGCGGTGCCGCGGACCGCGATCGCGCCGGCCCCGGCCGGCACCTCGCCGGCCAGCTGCATCGCCGCGAACCACTTGGTCACCTCGGCGACCTCGTCCTGGCTGTAGTCCAGGGCGACCACGTCAGCCCCCTGACGCAGCAGCGCGAAGGCGTGCCGGCCGAAGCCGCAGCCCATGTCCAGCACCTTCTCGCCCTTGGCGATCGGGAACTTCTCGAAGTCCACGGTGAGCACGTCAGACCCCTGCCTTTCTGCCACGGAGCCTGTCGGCGGCCATGCGGTCCCAGTCGACCGGATCCCGGCCGGCCTCGATGAGCGCCCGGTAGCGCTCGGCGGTGGCGATCGCCGCGGCCCGCCACGTGAACTTCTCCAGAACACGTTCTCGTGCCGCGGCGCCCAACCGGGCCCGCAGTTCCGCGTCCCCCAGTACCCGGGTCAAAGCGGCGGCAAGCGCTGACGGATCTCCCGGCGGCACCGCCAATGTGGTCTCGCCGTCCCGGCCGGCCACCTCGGGGATCGCCCCGCCGGTGGTGGACACCAGCGCGGTCCCGCAGGACATGGCCTCGACCGCAGGCAGCGAGAAGCCCTCGTACAGCGAGGGCACGCAGGCCACCTCGGCCGAGCGGATCAAGTCGATGAGTTCGGCGTCTGATATGCCGTGCACGAAGCGCACCGCGCCGCCCAGGCCCAGGCGCTCGATCGCCTTGGCGACGACGCCGTCCTCGCGGGCCTTGCCGACCACGACCAGATGCGCGTGCTCGACCTCGACCCGCACCTTGGCCAGTGCTTCGACCAGCGGCAGCAAGCCCTTGAGCGGGACGTCGGCACTGGCGGTGGTGACGATGCGCCCGGAGACCTTGGCCACCGAGGGATCCGGGGAGAAGGTGTCGGTGTCGGCGCCGATCGGGATCGTGCTGATCCGCCGCTGCGGGACGCCGAGGTACTGCCCGATCTCGGCGGCGGAGGACGACGAGACGGTGATGATCTCCGGCAGCCGCCGCGCGACGCGGGTCTGCATCTTGGTGAAGGCGTACCAGCGGCGGACCGAGGCGCGCTTGCCCCTGGTCGGCGCGGCGGCCAGCTCCAGCTCGCGGTCCACCTGGATCGGGTGGTGGATGGTCGCCAGCGTCGGGAAGCCCAGGCGCGGCATGCCGAGCAGGCCGTAGCCGAGGCACTGGTTGTCGTGGACCACGTCGAACTCGCCCTTGCGCTCGGACAGGTGGCGCAGCGCGCGCAGCGAGAAGGTCAGCGGCTCGGGGAACCCGGCGGTCCACATCGTCCCGACCTCCAGCATGTCCACCCAGTCGCGGTACTCGTCACGCTTGGGGGTGCGGAAGGGGTCGGGCTCGCGGTACAGGTCGAGGCTGGATATCTCGGTGAGCTTGACGCCGGGTTCGGGGTCCAGCACCGGATACGGCTGGCCGGCCAGCACTTCGACGGTGTGGCCTAAGCGGGCGAGCTCTCGGGAGAGGTGCCGGACGTAGACGCCCTGACCTCCACAAAAGGGGTTCCCCTTATACGCGAGCAAGGCTATGCGCAGTGGCACGTCCGCCATGCTCTATCACCTCGCTCCGTAAGTCCGTGTCCCGCCTTCACGGCTTAGACGGCGTCACGAGCGGGTCAACGGAGCATAATCCGTGGCGCTAATCTAGAACAAGTTCCTACTTCGCCCGCGCCGCAGGTGGCAGAGTTGGGACGTGACACAGTTCACAGACGGTTCACATCCGGCTACCACGGCGAACACCGTCCGTGAACCGCTGTGGCCAGGATCGGAACCGCGTTCGCAGAGTCTATCGAGGTTGAGGAAAGCCCATGTCGGTTGACGCGTCGGCCCCCGCCGGCCCCCCCGCTTCGGCGCCGTCGCCGGTCCCGGCCCTGACGGAGCGTCAGGAAGCCCGCCGCCAGCGCATCCTGCGCGCCACCCAGCAGCTGGCGGCCCGCGGCGGCTTCGACGCGGTGCAGATGCGCGAGGTCGCCGAGCTGTCGGAGGTGGCGCTGGGCACCCTCTACCGCTACTTCCCATCCAAGATCCACCTGCTCGTGGCCACCATGCAGGACCAGCTGGAGCAGCTGCACGACCAGCTGCGCCGCAAGCCCCCGGTGAGCACCGACCCCGGCGAGCGCGTGGCCGAGACCCTGATGCGCACCTTCAAGGCGCTGCAACGCGAGCCGCACCTGGCCGAGGCGATGATGCGCGCGCTGACGTTCGCCGACCGCTCGGTGTCCGCCGAGGTGGACTCGGTGAACCGGCTGATCACCGACGTCATCGCCGACGCCATCCACTCCGGCCGCCCGCTGACCCGCGCGGAGTTCGCGGCGGTGCGCGTGGTGACGCACACGTGGCACTCGACGCTGATCACCTGGCTGTCCGGGCGGGCTTCGATCTCGCAGGTGAAGGCGGACATCGACACGGCGTGCACGCTGGTTTCGCAGGCTACTGCGACGAGTGCGGCCGGCGCGGCTGGTGCAACTGCCGGCGCCGGTTCGACCGCCGACGCGGAGTGACGACGCGGGGCGAAAACCCGTTGCGCTGAAAAGCGATCGTCACCCTTCGCAATCCCCTGTCACCATCGGGTCGCGAAGGGGGTGACGACATGGGGATCCAGAGTTCCCAGCTCGGTGAGTGGCTGCGCGACCTGCCGGCGGTCCGGCAGGAGTGGCTGGACCTGCAGGCGTGCACGCAGCCGGTCGACCGGTACGAGGCGGAGTTCGGGGTCGCCCTGGCGTACGAGACCGCCGGGCTGAAGCCGCCGCACACTGTGGTCTGGGCACCGGATCCGGCGCTGGGCGCGGTGATCGCCACGGTGGTGTCCGGCTTCACGCCGCGGGCCTCGGCCAAGGTGTGGACCGAGGCGCGGCAGCGTGCGCGGCGCTCGACCGGGAACACCCACAAGAACCGCGTCTGGCAGCAGGCGGCGGCCGGGACCCGGTTCTCGGAGCGCGAGCGCGTGGACGCCGCCATCCGCTCGGCGGCGCTGGGGCTGGCGTTCACCACCCGGAACTCCAGGACGCCCGAGGCCGACGGCCTGACACTGGCCGAGCGACGGATCGAGGGGGCGCGCGCCAAGGCGTCGATGGAGGTGTGGGGGCAGCACGCGTTCTGGAGCCACGGATCTCTCGGACAGCGCCGGCTCGGCGTGCGGATGGCGTTGGACGCGCTTGGCTCCGCGGCGGAGAAGGAGTACAACGAGGCGCGCCGCCGCCATACGCCGTCCTACAACAAGGTGAGGGCGACCCTGGCCTGGGCCCGGAACCAGCACGAGGGATTGCAGGAGCTGGCGTTGCTCGACGCGCTGGCCCGACTGCACACGCAGGGCTCGCCGGCCGGGGTCGAGGGGCTGGTCCGCGTGGCGCGCTCGGCCGGGTGGTGGTGGCCGTTCCGGGACGTGGCAGTGGTCTGCGAACGTCCGTCGCTGCGCAAGGTCGACCGGGAGGGACGCCTGCACGCCGAAGACGGCCCGGCGCTGGTGTATCCGGGCGGGTTCAGCGCGTACTTCTGGCACGGACGGATCGTGCCGCGGTGGGCGGTGCTGGAGCCGACGGTCGCGCGCATCGGGGCGGAGCAGAACGTCGAGGTGCGGCGCTGCGCGATCGAGGCGCTGGGCTGGTCGCGGTTCACCGACGAGGCCGGGCTGAAGCTGGTCGACGAGTGCGCCGACCCCGGCAACCGCGGGCAGCGGCTGGCGCTGTATTCGGTGCCCGGGAAGCTGTGGGGGATGGCGGCGAACGTGCTGGTGTGCACGAACGGCACGGAGGATCTGGGCGGCGGGCGGCACACGTTCGGGCTACTGGTGCCGGTGACGGTGCGGGCGGCGCTGGGGGCCGCGGCCTGGGGTTACGGGCTGACGGCGGAGGAGTACGCGGGGCTTGAGCGGCGTGCTTGAGGCTTCGGGCGATACGGAAACCATGGGGAGATCACGGAGAATGAAGACTCTCGGCGAGGCGATCGAGGTCCACGGCATCGACGTGGACGAGCATCTCGATCGGCAGATGACGATCCCGGTGCTGACCGGGCTGCAGGCGCAGGGCGATGTGATGGTCGTGCCGCGTCCGGCGTTGGGGCCGGCCACGGCGGTGATCCCGCGTGCCGGGCTGCCGGTGGTCCGCGGCGAGTTCGGCGGGCACACGCACATGCTGCTCGCGGAGGGCGCGGCGGCGTTCGACACGGCGGGCGGGGACGGGAACGGGGACGGCGACGGGAACGGCGGCGGGCTGGACCTCGGGACGCTGACGGTGGCGGAGGGCGCGGTCGCGTACCTGGCGCATCCGGAGCACGCTTACTCGGGCATCGGGCCCGGGACGTACGTGCTGCGGCGGCAGCGGGAGCTGGACACGGCACGGCCGGACGCGGAGGCGATGGCGGAGCGGGCGGTGGCGGTGGCGTCGGCTCGGGAGCGCGAGCGGGTGCGGTACGTGCGGGACTGATCAGTCCGCCGACGGTTGCGGGCCTTCCGACGCCGCCGACCGCTCGTTGTCTTGCGCGCCGCCCCACTCATCGCCCCAGTCGGCGTCGCGTGCCGCGCGGTACGTGTCGCCCTGGCGCTTGGAGACGAGCGTCTGGGCGACCGTGCCGTCGGGCTGGCAGAGCTGCATCATGACCAGGCCCTTGCGGATCTGGGGGTGGCGCAGGATGCGCGCCTGGGATGCCGCCGGAGCCGGGACCGGGAGGCGGGTCGCCACGATGTAGGCGTACTTCTCATCCTCGTGGCCGAGGTCCCCGCCTTTGAGGCGGCGGTGGAGGGGGCTGCGGTGGATGCGTGAGGCGAAGTGGCACCAGTCGCGGGTGCCGAGCAGGGGGCAGGCGTCGGAGTGCGGGCACGGCGCCGCCACCCGGAGCCCCATGCCGACCAGGACGTCGCGCGCGGCCATGATCCGCTGGTAACCGTCGGGCGTCCCGGGCTCGATCACGGCGATGGTCTCGGCCCCTGCGGCCGAGGCGCGGACCAGCGCCTGCTGCGCGTCGGGCGCCAGCTCGCTCAGGACGTACGAGACGGTCACGAGATCCGCCGCCGGGACCTGCGCCGGAAACCGCACCTGCCGCCACTCCGCATGCCGCAACGCGCCCGCGAAGGCATCGCGCGCCAGCCGCCGCCCCAACTCCAGCGCGTCCGGCACCTGATCGAGCACGGTGATGTCTCGGAGCGACCCACCGAAGACGCCCGCAGCCGCCCAAGCCGCCGCCCCGGACCCACCCCCGACATCGACCAAACTCGTAGGCGCCAACCCCGCCACCCGCGCAGCCGCCGCCGCAAGCGCGCCCCGCACCGCACCCCACGTCGCCGGCATCCGGTACGCCGCATAAGCAGCGGCATCAACCCGCCCGCCGAGGATCGGCCGCTCAGCATGCCCGGGCGCCCGATAACGGGCGATCAGCCGATCAACCGACGCCTCCAGCTCCCGCAACGGAATGTCGGCGGTGGCGGCGGCAAGCGCGGCGGCAAGGTCGGTGGGGAGGTCCATGGCGGCACCATCCTGCCATCCGGCGGCCGGTGCTTCGCGCATGGACGGGTGCGGCGCGCAGGGCGGCTTGGCTGCGCGGCGAGGCACTGGAGCCAGCGGGCAGCGACCAGGCAACAGCTCTCGATGCGGCAGGCTGCCGGCTCGGCAGTCCGGTCGGGTGGCGGCTTGGCGATCTGGCAAGCACTGGCCGAGCGGTGGCCAGGGGCGGTTTGGTTGTGCGGGTGCGGGTGCGGCGGCGGATGTCGGTCTGAGCGGCGGCGCCCGGCGCCTACCCCAACTCCAGCCACCACTCCTGCTCGACCAGGTGGTGCCCCCACATCTCCACCGCGGCCTGGTGCATGATCTCGAAGCCGAGCGTGCGGTAGATCTTGTGCGCCGCCGTCAGGCCGTCGACCGTGAACAGCATCATCCGCCGGTAGCCGACCTTGCGGGCGAACTCCACGCACTCCTCGACCAGCCGCCTGCCCACGCCGAGGCCGCGGGCCGTCGGGTCGACCAGCAGGATCCTGAGTTGCGCGGTGTCCACGCCGCCGTCCGTCGGGCGCTGCACGCACGCCACGCAGCCCACGCGGCGGCCAAACGCCTCGGCGATCCAGAAGGCCTCGCGCTCCGGGTCGTGGGAGCTTGCGTAGTCCGCGACGATGCGGGCCACGTCCGCCTCGAAGGTCTCGTCGAAGTCGCGCTCGGTCGCGTACAGGGTCCCGTGACGTTCCACCACCCAGCCGTAGTCGCCGGCGCGCGGGGGCCGCAGGGTCACGCCGTTCGTCGATGAAGTCCCAGCCTCGAAGCCCAGCAGCCCCCCGATCTGCCCCATCGCCTCGACCAGCCGCCCGCGGTCCCCCGCCCCGAGCCGCGACAGCCACGCCGCGGCCTGCTCGCTCGACCGCTCGTCGAGCCCTGAGAAGACCCCGCGTCCGCGCTCCGTCAGCGCGACGGTCCCGCGCCGCGCGTCGCTCGCCGCGCGCCCCTTCACCGCCAGGCCCTCGCCGTCGAAGCGCGCCAGGATGCGGCTCAGGTAGCCGGCGTCGAGTCCCAGGTCCTCCCGTATCCGGGCGACGCTCGCGCCGTCCGGACCGGCGTGCGCGATCTCGAACAGGACCCTGACTTCGGTCAGGGTGTAAGGGCTCTTCAACAGCCCCTCGTCCAGGACGCCGATGACCTTCGTGTAGCTCCGGTTGAACGAACGGACGGACGCCACCGCGGGCGCGAGATCCACCATGCGGCCATGCTAGGGACTATTGCTTGACTGAGTCAATGAATGAGTCAAGCAATTTCGGCCGCGCAAAGGCCCGCACAGCAAGAGCCCTAGTCAGCCGGCGGAAAAACCGCCGCCCCGCTCCCCTCCTCCACGATCGCGATCGCCTCCACCGGGCAGTTCTCCGCCGCGTCCAGCACCGCGTCCGAAGGCCCCATCACCTCGTGCCGCGGGCAGGACTGGCGCGCCGCGTCCAACTCGAACCCCTCCGGCGCGCTCAGAACGCACGCCCCGGACCCGATGCACAGGTCCGTATCGACAGTCACTCGCCACTTGGTCTCCGACACCGCTCAAAACCCTTCAGGGGTGTACCCGCTCGGCAGGTGCATGGTCTTCGTCTCCAGATATGCCCGCAACCCCTCGGGCCCGAACTCCCGCCCGAGCCCCGACTGCTTGAACCCGCCGAACGGGGAGTTGAACTCCATCCCGAACGTGTTGATCCCGTAGTTGCCGGTCCGCACCCGCCGCGCCACGTCCAACCCGTGCTCGACGTCCGCCGACCATACCGACCCTGACAAGCCGTAGTCGGAGTCGTTGGCGATACGGACCGCGTCCTCCTCGTCCGTATAAGGAATCATCGCCACGACCGGCCCGAAGATCTCCTCCTGCGCGATCACCATCCGGTTGTCCACGTCGGCGAACAGCGTCGGCTCGACGTACCACCCCTTCGGCAGATCGGCCGGACGCCCGCCGCCGACCACCACCCGCGCGCCCTCGCCGATGCCCTTGGCGATGTAGGACTCCACCCGATCCCGCTGCCGCTCCGCGACCAGCGGACCGACCTGCGTCTCCGGATCGAGCGGATCCCCGACCCTCAGTCCCCTGACAGCCTCCGCCATCGCCTCGACCGTCTCGGCGTACCGGTCCCGCTGCACCAACACCCGCGTCTGCGCGACGCACGCCTGCCCGTTGTTCATATACGCGTTCGGCAGCAGCCCCGGAATCGCAGTACCCAGATCCGCGTCCGGCAGGATGATCGCCGCCGACTTCCCGCCGAGTTCCAGCGTCACGCGCGTCAAGTTCGGAGTGGCCGCCGCCAGAACCGCTTTACCGCCGGCCGTCGAGCCGGTGAAGGCGATCTTGTCCAACCCGGGATGCGCAGCCAGATAGGCACTGTTCTCGCGCCCCGCCGGGACGATGTTCAGCACCCCCTCCGGCAGCCCCGCCTCGATCGCCATATCAGCCAACAGATACGCGTCCAAAGCCGTCTCCGGCGACGGCTTCACCACCACCGCGCACCCCGCGACGAGCGCCGGCGCGATCTTGCTCACCGTGATGAACTGCGGCACGTTCCACGCCACGATCCCCGCCGCCACCCCCACCGGCTCGCTCCGCACCACCGTCGGCCCGAGCATCCCCTGCCGCAGCTCCTCCCACGGATAGTCGGCCGCCATCCCCAGGAAGTAGTCCCAGATCACGATCGGCGCCCACACCTGCCCCATGATCGACCACGAATACGGCGAGCCGGTCTCGGCACTGATCAGCCTCGCCAGCTCGTCGGCCCGGGCCTCGTACTGGTTCCGGAGCTTGCGCAGGATCTCGACCCGCTCGGCCACGCTCATCCGCGGCCACGACCCGGCGTCGAAGGCCTGCCGTGCGGCCGTCACGGCGCGGTCCATGTCCGCCGGCGACGCCTCGGGCGTGCGCCCGAACACCTCCTCGGTGACCGGCGAGATCATCTCCAGCGTGGCGGTCGTGGCCGGATCGACGTAGGAGCCGCCGATGAACAGCTTCCGGTGCTCGGTCACGGTGCCCATGCGTTCACCTCTCCGTGATACTGACGGGCCGTCAGAACGCGGTCCGTTAGAACAGATATCAGTTCCACCGGACGAGCTCAATGAGCGTCTGACTGCGCGGAGCGGCGGCAAACCTTTCGCCTCGCTAACTAGCCATGAGAACGTGTTCTCACCACCGTCGAACGCGCCGAACGAAGGAGCACCACCATGACGGACGCCCCGCCCGCCGAGGACAGTGCTGAGGCCGCCGACGTAGAGGCGCCGAACGCGGAGGCCCCAGGCGTCTGGTCGATCCGCGTCCCCTTCCCGGACAACCCCCTCGGCTACACCCTCGTGTACGCCCTGGAGACGAAGGACGGCGGCCCCGTGCTCGTCGACGCGGGCTGGGACGACCCGGTCTCGCTGGCGGCCCTGGAGCGCGGCCTGGAGGCCGTCGGCACGTCGGTGTCCGACGTCCGCGGCGTCCTGGTCACCCACCACCACCCCGACCACCACGGGCTGGCCGGGCGCATCAGGGAACTGAGCGGCTGCTGGGTGGCGCTGCACGGGGAGGACGCGAAGGTCGTCGACATGGTCCGCACCGCCGAGCGCGAGCCGTGGACCAAGCGCTACAAGAGGCTGCTGGAGCTGTGCGGCGCACCGGCCGAGGCGGTCGCGAGCGCCGCGTCCGCGATCCCGTCCGGGGCCAAGCCGGCGGTGCCGGACATCCTGATCGAGGACGGCGCCCTGATGGACGTCCCGGGCCGCGCGGTGCGCGCCATCTGGACGCCCGGCCACTCCCCCGGCCACACCTGCTTCCACCTGGAGGACACCGGAGCGTTGCTGACCGGCGACCACGTCCTGCCCGGGATCACGCCGGCGGTCACGGTCTACGACGACCACGTGGTCGGCACATCCGACCCGCTCGGCGACTTCCTCGCCTCGCTGGAGAAGGTCTCGCGGCTGAAGACCACGCGGGCCCTGCCGGCGCACCGTGCGCCCTTCGACGACGTCCCCGGCCGGGCCGCGGAGATCGCCGAGCACCACGCCCGGCGGCTGGAGCAGATCGAGGGGCAGCTGGCCGCCGGGCCGAAGACGTTGTGGAGCATCACCGAGCACATGGAGTGGAACAAGGGCTGGGAGCGCCTGGACACCTTCGCGCGGCATCTGGCGCTCGGGGAGGCCGGTTCGCATCTGCGGCACCTGGTGCTGACGGGGCGGGTGCGGCTGGCTTCGACGGAGCCGATCGAGTTCTCGCTCGCCTGAGGGCGCGGCGTCGGGCGTGCGGGGCGTCCGACGCATACGGGCCGTACCCAACGCGCCCGCGACCGCGCTCACGGCGCGCGTCCGTCTCGTTTCGGGGAGGCGACGGTTCACTCCCTGAAGCGTCGGCGTACGCTGATGAACCATGCCGGTCCACAATTCGCACTGCTCCTACTGCGGCACCGCCTACCCCGAGGGCTCCCCGTGGCCGCGCACCTGCGCGAACTGCGGCGAGACCACCTGGGTGAACCCGACGCCGGTCGCGCTGGTGATGATGCCGATCATCGGGAAGGACGGCCGGACCGGGCTGCTGATGGTCCGCCGCGGCATCGAGCCGCAGCTCGGCGAGATCGCCCTGCCCGGCGGTTTCATCGAGCAGGGCGAGAGCTGGCAGCAGGCCGCCGTGCGCGAGCTGTGGGAGGAGACCGGGCTGCGCGCCGAGGTGGACGAGGTGGAGCTCGCCGACGTGCTGAGCGCCCCCCGCTACGTGATCCTGATCTTCGGCCGGGTCAAGCCGCGCCCGATCGAGGATCTGGCCGGTCTGACGCCCGAGCGCGTGCGGGAGCTGTCCGCCGGCGAGACGCAGGAGCTGGTCGTGATCGACCACGCGCAGCCCCTCGCCTTCCCGCTGCACACCGAGATGAGCGATCGCTTCTTCGCCGGACTCGGCTGAGCCCCGGGGCCGCTCCGCAGACGCCTCCACCACGCCCGGAACGGCCCCCGAAAGGCGCGCGAGACGCGCACGAGACGCGCACAAGTGGGTGGATCTGTCCGCCACGAGAGTGACGATAGGGTGACGACACGGCGCCCACCTTGCCGTTTCACCTATCGCCGCCGAGCTGGTAGTGCTACCGTGACGCACGGTCGCACTGGGCAGTCGGTTCATGAAGCACATCCGGACTCACTCCAAGCTCGACCGGTATCCGCGCGACAGGCGCTGGTACCCACCACCGGTCCCGCTCACAGCGGGAGTGATTTCCGAGGTAGAACGCAGCATGGCAACTGGCACGGTCAAGTGGTTCAACGGCGAGAAGGGCTACGGCTTCATCGCTCAGGACGGCGGCGGCCCGGACGTCTTCGTCCACTTCTCGGCCATCGAGGGCTCCGGTTACCGGAACCTCGAGGAGAACCAGCCGGTCGAGTTCGAGATCACCCAGGGCCCGAAGGGCCCGCAGGCGGAGAAGGTGCGGGCTCTCGCCCAGTAACCCGACCCATCACTCACAGAGCCCCCGCGACAACCTGTCGCGGGGGTTTCTCGGCCTCTGGGGGCCATGTGGGGGACCACGGCGGGTACGAGTTTCCAAGAAACCTCGGTCCGGGGTCCTGGAGGGCTGTGCCGGCCGGAGACGGCTTTGGACGCGGATTCCAACAACCGCCCCGGATCCGCACCCGGCACGCGCGCGAAACGGCGTGCGGAAACGCGAGCGCGACGGCATCAGAGCCGCGCCAAGCAAGCGATAGCTCGGCCGATCGCCGCCGAGCCCACCGATCCGGCCAAGCCCGAAGCAGCCCCTGTTGAGCCCTGCTGAGCCGACGACGGGCTTCGGCGACACCGGGTAAGTCGGGTTTCCGCGCCAGAATGCTGGACCGGCACACACGGATCGGCACTATCGAAGCTCCAGCAGAGCCCCCGCAGAGCCGACAACCACTCGCCTACTCAGCGAACCCCGCCGGCAGCCCCCGGTCCCCCGGACCGTCGTACCAGTCCGGCCCCTGCATCTGCAGCGACAGCGGCTGCACCATGTCGGAGTTCTCCGAGGCGCGCCAGCCCTTCTCGCGGGTCGACTCCTCGATCGAGTGGGCGCACAGGGACAGCGTCCGCGCGGTGATGAACATCGCCTTCATCTCCAGCGGCGAGTAACCGGCGTCGAGCCCGATGCAGCCCATCGCACCGGGGCCGTTGATCCACAGGCGGCGGCCGAAGACGCCCTCGGTGGCGTCCTCCATGGCGCGCGCGATGGCGACGTAGGTGCCGCTGATGCCCCACTTGTCGCTCAGTTCCAGCAGGCGCACGGTGCGCGGGTCGCGGATGTGCTGCGCGTGGTGGTAGCCGGGCATGTTCTCGCGGCGGGCGCGCATCTCCTGCACGGTCAGCGCGGCGGCCTCCTCCATCGGGATGCCCTCGGCCTCGGCGCGCTGCTCCACGCCGATGTACATGTTCGCCGGGCGGTCGGCGGTGCCGTGCAGGCGGCCGATCGCCGCGACGCCGGCCGAGACCGCGCCGTTCAGTTCGGCGCCGCCGGAGGTGGCGAAGCGGACGGTGGCCGAGGAGGGCGACATCGCGTGCTCGGCCAGGGAGACCATCATCGCGTTGGTGATCCTGGCCTGGGCCTCGGTGGGCAGTTCGCCCTTGAGGACCAGGAACAGCATCTGGCCGAAGTCCAGGTTGCCGGTCAGCTCGTTGACGTCGTAGCCGCGGACCACGATGCGGTCGCGGTTCTTCCACGCGATGTCGGACTTCCAGTGGAAGGGGGTCTTCTCAGTCACGGGTGACTCCGTTCTTCAGTCGTTCCGGAAAATAGCGGGACTCGGGGTCGAGCACGTCGCGCAGCAGCGCCAGGTGCTCGGCGGAGGGGGCGGCGACCACGTCGAGGTGGTCGGCGACGCGCGGTGTGAAGCCGGTGTTCGCCAGCACGTCCTCGATGGCCACGCCGGGCATCAGGGCACTGACCGTGAGCTCGCCCTCGGTGTCGTCGCCCTCCATCACGCACAGGTCGGTGACCACCTTCACCCGCACCGGGTTCAGCCCGGCCCGCCGGCGCGCCCCGGGGCCGTCCAGGAAGCCCGGGGAGGTGATGTAGTCGCAGCGTTCCGGGAAGCGGCGCTTCTCGTGGCTGGTGAGCACCACGATCGTGGCGCAGTGCGAGGCGATGTCGTTGGCCCCGCCGCTGCCCGGCAGCCGCACCCGGCCCGACCCGCGCTCGATCCAGGTCGAGTTGATGTTGGCGCGGGCGTCGATCTGCGCGCCGCCCAGGAACCCGGTGGCCACCAGGCCGCGCTGCACGAAGCCGCCGAGCGACTCGATCAGCGAGCCGAGCTTGGACGGCGCGTGCATGATCCGCGGGTCCACCACCGACAGCGGCGTGGGCACCACCTTCGGGAACACGACCCCTGATTCGATCAGCAGCCGCGCGCTCGGCGCGTGCGTGCGCTGCGCCACCAGGCCGGCCAGCAGCGGCAGCCCGGTGCCGGCGATCACGCAGTCGCCGTCGGCGATCTGCCGCGCGCCCTCGAACACCAGCAGCTCGCGGGGCAGCGCGCCAGCCGGCTCCAGGCCGCCGGAAGGCGCCGCGGTGGGTTCGGTGACGGTCACAACAGGCTCCGCATCTGTTCGGCCATCGCCGTCCGCGCCGAGGCGCCGGGGTCGGTCGCGGCGAGATAGCCGTCGAAATCGGCGTGCGCCGTGACGTGCTCGGCGAGGAACGCGCGCGGACCCTCGTCGCCGGCCTTGGCGCTCTTCTGGTAGCCCTCGATCTCGGATTCGTAGTAGTCGTACCGGCGGTAGACGCTGGTCGGCCAGGCGCCCCAGGGCTGCTCGACGACCGCGCTGATGTAGGCGCCGGAGATGGTGACGCGCTCCGGCAGGTCGTCGAACGCCCCGGCCGGCAGCACCTCCTCCACCGAGACGATGACGTGCCGGGAGGCCCGGACCATGTCCACCTCGTGGCTCGTCACGCCGTCGATGACCACGTTGCCGTCGGCGTCGGCGGCGTTGGCGTGGATCAGCGACACGTCCGGGGTGCAGGCCCGCACCAGCACCACCGGCTCGCCGCTCCAGGGGTCGGCGGTGACCACCGCGTCCTCCTCGGCAACCAGGCGTTCCAGCACCGAGGAGCCCAGCAGCGAGCGCACCGGCATGAACGGCAGCCCCATCGCGCCGGCCAGGAACCGGGAGGCCATCGACAGGTGCGAGTAGTCGCGCACCTCGATGCGGTTCGCCTCCACGGCCCGCCGCCAGCTGAACAGGGTGCCGAACTTCTCCAGGTTGCCGCTGCCCTGCTCGGTGCGGACCACGAGCCCGGCGGCGACCAGGTGGTCCAGCGGCAGCGACAGGTTGCAGCCGACGACCGTCAGCTCGCCGATGTCCTGCCGCACCACCTCGTGCACCAGCGCCATCGGGCAGCGGTTGATGTTCTGGCCGCCCAGGCCGAGCACCGCCCCGGGCTCGACGAAGGCCTCAACCGCTTCAGCGGCGGACATGACCCTCGCCTGACCCAGCGGGTTCAGAAGCTGATGCACGCCGACCGCCATTCGGTGTAGAAGTCCCAGACCTCCGGCGAGCACTCCGGCGCGCCGTACTGCGACTGTTTGGCGCCCATGTGCGGCAGGTGCGCGTAGGCGCCGACGCCGGGCCGGTTGACGTGCAGCATGCCGGCCTCGAAGCGCTCCAGCGCCTCGAAGATGTGCGCCGGGTTCTGCGTGAAGATGGTGCCGGACATGCCGTACTGCACGGAGTTGGAGATGCGTATGGCGTCGTCGAAGCCGTCGCAGTCGATGACCGAGAGCACCGGGCCGAAGATCTCCTCCTGCGCGATCTCACAGTCCCAGGGGACGTCGCGCAGCACGGTCGGCTGGACGTAGTAGCCGTCCGGGACCCCGTCGGTGAACCGGTGCCCGCCGACCGCGACCTTCGCGCCGACCTCCTGGGCCTTCGTGATGGCCGCCAGGCAGGCGTTCATCCGGTCCTCGTTGACGACCGGGCAGACGTCGGCCTCCGGGTCGAAGGGGTGCCCGACCTTCAGGGCACTCACCTTCGCGACGACCTTCTCCAGCAACACTTCCTTGACGCTCACGTCGACCACCACGCGGGAGGTCGCCGAGCACCGCTGCCCGGCCTGGCCGAACGCACCGAACACGATCGCCGCCGCGGCCTTGTCCAGATCGGCGTCCGCCAACACCAGCACCGCGTTCTTGCCGCCGAGCTCCAGCTGCGTCTTCAGCAGCCGGCCGGCGCCGGCGGTGTGGATCGCGCGGCCCACCGGCAGCGAGCCGGTGAAGGAGATGCCGGCCACGCGCGGGTCGTTCGTCAGCGCCTCGCCGGGCTCCCGGTCGCCCTGCACAAGGTTCAGCACGCCGGCCGGGACCCCGGCGTCGGCGAAGGCCTGCACCAGCAGCGCCGAGGAGTAGGGGGTGAACGGCGACGGCTTCAGGATGCTCGTGCACCCGGCCACCAGCGCCGGCGCAACCTTCCAGATCGGGATGGTCAACGGGAAGTTCCACGGCGTGATCAGCCCGACCACGCCGATCGGCTGCCGGAACATCATCGCGACGGTCCGCGGCTCCTCGGCGGGCGTGGTGTAGCCGTTGAGCCGGCGGCCCTCCCCGGCGGTGAAGTCCAGGATCGCCATCCCGCGCCGGACCTCGCCGAGCGCCTCCTTGTAGAGCTTGCCCTGCTCCCGGCTGATGGCCCGGGCGAACTCGTCCTCGCGCTCGCCGATGATCCGCTCCGCCCGGCGCACGAACTCGGCCCGCTTGATCGCACCCGACGCCCGCCAGGCCGGCAGCGCGGCCTCGGCGGCGTCCACGGCGCGCACCGCGTCGGCGGCCGTGGAGTCGGCGAAGTGGCCCAGGACGTCGGAGGTGTCGGCGGGACTGACGTCGGCCCGGGTGCCGCCGGCCTCGGCCGGGCCCCAGACACCGCCGACAAAGTTGCCGAAGTGTTCGGGCCGGACAGGGAGATGATCAACCATGGTTCCTACCTTGGGATAAGCGCGGGCATCCGCCAAGACCCCTCTTCGGCATGGAAGTGATAGCGGCTCGCTATGCGGCGGCCTGCGCATCGAAGCACACCGGCGAGCAGTTGGATGAACAGTGCGTTAACCCCGAGGTGACCTGTCGCGCCGGCCTGCGGTGAGGCCTTCCGCTATAGCCCCCATAGCCGGTCAGCCGGTTGGCGGCTTATGCGCGCGAGGGAAAACTGCGGTTCACGGAGCACTCGCGACGACCACTCGGAAATCGCCTTTCAGTCACTTGCAAAACTCCGGCTCCGGGTCACGCTGTACACGGAGATTCCCCTAGAAGGGTTCGTCAATGTCGCACGTACTGTCCCGCACGCGCATCGGCCGCGCCGGCGCTCTGATCGCCGCCGGCGGCCTGGCGCTGACCGGACTGACGGCTTGTGCCTCCAATGCCCACAACTCCCCCGGCGCCACTGGCGGCACCGGCGGTACCGGCGGCACCTCTCCCGCTGCCGCGTCGTCCTCCTGCCCGGCGCTCGGGGCCGCCGCGCCGACCGGGGCCGCGAAGGCCGACGGCTCCGGCGGGCAGGTGACCATCTACAGCGCCGACGGTCTCTACGACGCCAAGGACGACAAGAACTGGTACAACCAGGAGTTCAAGAAGTTCACGGCGCTGACCGGCATCCACGTGAACTACTCCGAGGACGGCTCCGGCGGGGTGGAGACCAAGGTCGACTCGGAGAAGTCGAACCCGAAGGCCGACGTCGTCGTCACCCTGCCGCCGTTCATCCAGAAGGCCGAGGCCTCCGGCCTGCTGCAGCCGTACAGCCCGGTCTGCGTGGACAAGGTCGACCCCTCGCTGGTGGACAAAAACGGCCAGTGGGAAGCCGTGATGGGTGACTACCTGTCCTTCATCTACAACACCAAGATGCTGCCGGCCGGGCCGCCGAAGACCTGGAACGACCTGCTGGACCCGAAGTTCGCCAAGAAGCTTCAGTACTCCACCCCCGGCGTGGCCGGCGACGGCACCGGCGTGATGATCTCGGCGATCCACGCCTTCGGCGACGACCGGAACGCCACCTGGGACTACTTCAAGAAGCTGCAGTCCAACAACGTCGGGCCGTCCAAGTCCACCGGCGCGCTGGAGAGCAAGGTCAACACCGGCGACCTGTGGGTGGCCAACGGCGACGTGCAGATGAACTACGTCGACAGCACGACCCAGTACCCGAACAACAAGATCTTCTTCCCGGCCGGCAACGACGGCAAGCCCAGCACCTTCTCCCTGCCGTACATGGCCGGGCTGGTCAAGGGCGCGCCGAACGCCGACAACGGCAAGAAGCTGATCGACTTCCTGCTCTCCGAGGGCGCGCAGCTGGACGCCTCCAAGGTCGCCTACGGCTTCCCGACCCGCGGCGACATCAAGCCCACCGACAGCAACTACGCGGCGCTGACCGCGCTGATGCAGGGCGTGACCGTCTTCCCGGTGGACTGGAACCAGGTCGCGCAGAACTACAACAGCGACGTCAAGGCGTGGGACGGCGCCACCGGCACCCCGAGCTGATCGCAATCGCCGACCGTTTCCCTACTGTTTTTCCTTGATGTCTCGACCAGGAGTGAGCATGGCCGCCACCGAAGCCGACCCATCGGCCCGACAATCAGGACGCGGAACTGGAGGCATCCGCTTCGAGGACGTGACGGTCGCCTACAACGGCAACGTCGTGCTCGACTCCTTCTCGCTGGACGTCGCTCCCGGCGAGGTGGTCGCACTGCTCGGGCCTTCGGGCTCGGGCAAGACCACCGCGCTGCGGGCGGTGGCGGGGTTCGTGCGGCCCGCATCCGGGCGCGTGTACGCCGGCGGCCGCGACGTCACCGACCTGCCGCCGTACAAGCGCGGCCTGGGCATGGTGGTGCAGCAGTACGCGCTGTTCCCGCACATGCGCGTCGAGCAGAACGTCGCCTTCGGCCTGAAGACACAGAAGGTCGCCAAGTCCACGATCCCCGGCCGCGTCGCCGAGGCACTGCGCATGACCGGCATGGCGCAGTACGCCAAGCGCTACCCGCGCGAACTGTCCGGCGGCCAGCAGCAGCGCGTGGCGATCGCCCGGGCACTGGCGATCGAGCCCTCGGTCCTGCTGCTGGACGAACCGCTGTCGGCCCTGGACGCCCAACTGCGCAGCGGCATGCTCGCCGAACTCGCGCGGCTGCACCGGGAACTGCCCGATGTCAGCATCCTGTATGTCACGCACGACCAGATCGAGGCCCTGACCCTCGCCGACCGCATCGCGGTGATGAACGACGCGCGCCTGGTCGAGGTGGGGACGGCCCGGGAGCTGTACAAGCGGCCGGGGACGGAGTTCGCGGCCGGGTTCGTGGGCAACTCGAACCTGCTGCCGGTGACGGTGACGGGATGCGCGCCACAGCCGGACGGGTCGTTCCGCGCGACGGTGCGGATCGCGGCGGAAGCCGAGCCGGTGATGGCGACCTGCACGGAACCCGCAACCGTCGGCGAGCAGCGCACGCTGTGCCTGCGCCCGCACTTCCTCGGCCTGACCGCCGCCGAGCACCACGACAACGCGTTCCTCGGAAAAATCACCGAAGTACAGTGGCGCGGGTCCTCGCACCGGGTGTTCGCCGACGCGCAAGGGCACGAGGTGCGACTGGATACGACCGAGCTGCGGAATCCGCCGGTGATCGGCGACGAGGTGTGGTTCCACTTCTCGACTGAGGATGCGGTGCTGATACCGGCGGCTGCTTCCGGGCTCGCGCCTGCTGCTGCGGCCGCGACTACCGACCCGACCGCGCCGACCGCCGCCGAACCCGCGGAAGTCTCCGCAACTCTGCCCGCCTCTGCCGACGGTGCCGCCCGATGACCGCCGTCACCGAACTCCCGCCCGCCGCTCCGGCCAACAAAGTCCGCCGGTCCGTGGCCTGGCTCTGGTCCACTCCCCCGGTCCTCCTCCTCGCGGCGGCCTTCCTCTATCCCCTCTACCTCGTCGTGAAGCAGGCGATCGAGGGCAGCCCGCCGGACCCGACCAACCCCTTCAAGGTCACCACGTCCTTCTCCGAAACGCTGAAGGACCCGGGCACGCGCACCGTCATCAAGAACACGATCGAGATGGCCGTCTACTCCACCGTCGGGTGCCTCGTGTTGGGCTTCCTGCTGGCGCTGATCATCGCGTTCGTGCCGTTCCCGGGCGCCAAGGCGGTGTCCCGCTTCATCGACGTGTTCCTGTCGTTCCCGTCGTTCCTGATCACCGTGTCGATCATGTTCCTGTACGGCCGGGTGGGCATGGTGAACCACATCGCGTCGACGCTCACCGGGGGGCGGCACGATACGCCGATCAACTTCGTCGAGTACTCGCCGTGGGGCATCTGGCTGGCGGAGCTCATCTACTTCACGCCCTTCGTGATGCGGCCGCTGCTGACCGCGTTCTCGCAGATCGACTCCGGCCAGCTGGAGGTCGCCGCCTCGCTCGGGGCCCGCGCCGGCCGCGTGGTCTGGCAGGTGATCCTGCCCGAGGCGCTGCCCGCGGTGTTCGCCGGCGGCTCGCTGGTGCTGATGCTGACGATGAACGAGTACGGCATCGTCTCCTTCACCGGCGCCAAGTACCAGACGCTCCCGGTCCTGATCGAGAACTTCGCCAAGGAACAGACCAACTACGCCGGGGCCTGCGCGCTGGCCGTCATCAACATCGTGCTGTCGCTTGCGCTGTTCGCCGGCTACCGCGTACTGCTCGCCCGGATGTCTGGAGGCCGTCGTGCTGCTGTACACGCGTAGATCGCAGAGGATCGCGTGGGCGGTCTTCGGCTTCTTCTTCCTGCTGCTGTTCGGCCTGCCGTTCGGCGTCCTGGTCCTGGCGGCGTTCACCCGGCAGTGGAACGGCGCGTTCCCGTCCTCCTACACGTTCTCCAACATCACCGCGGCCTTCCACACCGACCCCCTGGACGGCCTGGAAACCTCGCTGATCACCGCGTTGCTGTCGAGCGCGATCGCACTGGTCGTCGGCACATGGGCCGCGCTCGCCCTGGACGCGGTCCGCAACCGCGCCGGCAAGACCCTGATCCAGACCGTCTTCATGCTGCCGATCGCGGTCCCATCGGTGGTCGTCGGCCTGGCGCTGCTGGTCGCCTTCTCGCAAGGCCCGGTGCTCCTGAACGGCACCAACACGATCGTGGTCATGGCGCACGCGATTCTGGTCACCGCCTACGCCTTCCAGCAGGTCTCAGCGGCGGTCACCCGCCTGGACCCGGCGTTCGAACAAGCCGCGGCCTCGCTCGGGGCGCGGCCGTACTACACGCTGCTGCGGGTGAAGCTGCCGCTCCTGCTCCCGGCGCTGACCGGCTCGCTGGCGCTGTGCTTCGCACTGTCGATGGGCGAACTCGGCGCGACGGCGATGGTCTACTCGGCGGACTGGACGACGCTCCCGCTCCGCATCTACGCCCTGGACGACCGTGGTCACCAGTTCGTCGCGGCGGCCGTGACCGCGGTGATGATGACGATCACGCTGGCGGTGTTGCTGGTGTTCTCGCGGATTCGGACACGCGCGAACTATCGGTAAGACCGGCGGAAGGAGCCGAGGGCCCGGGTCGCCACCGGGCCCTCAAAACTCCTTTCTAGATCATGCTTATAACGCTGGTGAGGGTAATCACTGCGGCTTCCTCGTCGACCTCATATTCGATGAGGCCCAGAGCACCGACCGCCCAAGCACCCAACTTAATCGCACCAGCTGTTCCGTCCGTGAGCTCGCCCTGCCCACGGGGGTCGGCATGAATCTCCAGACACGCCATCACGAACAGATCGTGTGCGATCTCGGACATTGTGGCGATGGCCTCGGTCACCGCGATCTCGATGATCAGGCTGTACCTCATGCAGCGCGTTGAGCCCGCTCCTGCTCCCAGCGCTCCCGGTAGCCGGGAAATGCCTCATCGAAAGGGATACCGTTGCCTGTCGCGTGGCTGATCCCGGCCTTGATGTCTGCCAGCAAGCCGGCTTCGTTCAGAACGGCGCGCGCGAACCACCGCTCGAAAGTCCGCTGCGGCTCGTCGTCGGTCGTCGACGCCATGTCCGCGTCGAATTCGGCGATCTCGTCCTCCGGTAGCGCGGCACGGACTGCGTCGACCGTACGCTTCAGATGGACCGTAATGAGGGCCATTCATGTTCCTTTCTTTCGGCTCCGCAGCCACCTCCACTGTGACACCCGCAACACCGCGCTGTCCTCTTTCTGCCGCATCGCGCCGGTACAGCACCTGAAAGTTACCCGCTGGTAGCATGCCTCCATGACTCACGCCCCGGCCGCGCTGTTCAACCCGCGCACGCTCGACTTCTCGCACTTCGACGAGGAGACCCAGCGCCTGCTCACCGCCGTCGTCGACTGGTTCGAGGGGCGCGGCAAGCGGCGCCTGCTCGCCGAGGACCTGGACCGGGTCTGGTACGCCGACTTCCTGGAGTTCGCGGCGAAGGAGAAGCTCTTCGCGACCTTCCAGACGCCCGCCGCCGACGCCTTCGGGCCGGCCGCGCCGGCGCAGCGCTGGGACACGGCGCGCAATGCCGCGCTGAGCGAGATCCTCGGCTTCTACGGCCTGCCCTACTGGTACACCTGGCAGGTCACCGTCCTCGGCCTCGGCCCGGTCTGGATGTCCGAGAACGCCGCCGCGCGCGAGCGGGCCGCGCGGCTGCTCGACGAGGGCCACGTCTTCGCCTTCGGCCTGTCGGAGAAGGAGCACGGCGCCGACGTCTACTCCACCGACATGATCTTGGAACCGGACGGCGACGGCGGCTACACCGCCACCGGCGGCAAGTACTACATCGGCAACGGCAACGTCGCCGGCCTGGTCTCGGTCTTCGGCCGCCGCTCCGACGTCGAGGGCCCGGACGGCTACGTCTTCTTCGCCGTGGACAGCCGCCACGAGAAGTTCGAGCTGGTCCAGAACGTCGTCGACTCCCAGATGTTCGTCAGCGAGTTCAAGCTCCACGCCTACCCGGTCACCGACGCCGACCTCCTGCACACCGGCGCCGACGCCTTCAGCGCCGCGCTGAACACCGTCAACGTCGGCAAGTTCAACCTGTGCACGGCCTCCGTGGGCATCGCAGAGCACTCCTTCTACGAGGCCATCACGCACGCCCACAACCGCATCCTCTACGGCCACCCGGTCACCGACTTCGGCCACGTCCGCGCCTCCTTCGTCGACGCCTACGCGCGCCTGATCGCGATGAAGCTCTTCAGCGCCCGCGCCGTCGACTACTTCCGCACCGCGAACCCCGACGACCGCCGCTACCTGTTGTTCAACCCGATCACCAAGATGAAGGTGACCTCCGAGGGCGAGCGCGTCATCGACCTGCTCTGGGACGTGATCGCGGCCCGCGGCTTCGAGAAGGACACCTACTTCAACGGCGCCACCCACTACATCAGGGCCCTGCCGAAGCTGGAGGGCACGGTGCACGTGAACCTCGCGCTGGTGCTGAAGTTCATGCCGAACTACCTGTTCTCGCCGCAGGAGTACCCCGAGGTCCCGACCCGCACCGACGCCGCCGACGACACCTTCCTGTTCCACCAGGGCCCGGCGCGCGGCCTGGGCAAGGTGCGCTTCCACGACTGGCGCGCGGCCTACCGCCAGGCCGCCGGCGTGCCGAACGTCGCGCGCTTCACCGAGCAGGCAGAGGCGCTGACCCAGTTCCTCGCCACCTGCCCGCCCGACGAGGCGCAGCAGCAGGACCTGGACTTCCTGCTGAACGTCGGCCACCTGTTCACGCTCGTCGTCTACGGCCAGCTGGTGCTGGAGCAGGCGCGCCTGACCGGGCTGGAGGACGAGGTCGTGGACCAGATCTTCGACTTCCTGGTCCGCGACTTCTCCGACTACGCGGTCGCCCTGCACGGCAAGCCGTCCTCGACCCCGGAGCAGCAGTCCTGGGCCCTGGCCGCGGTGCGCAAGCCGGTGGTGGACGCCGAGCGGTTCAGCAGGATCTGGGAGCGGGTCGCGGATTTATCGGGTGCTTATGAAATGCGCCCCTAGAATTCACCGCAGACCTCTACCATCCATCCATGGGGGACTTGTTCATCGTCGTCGGTGGTAATGCCCTGGCATACCGGCTCACCGTCGAGTTGACCCACCAGTACGCCGTCCGGACGGCCGCCATCGTGCCGTCCCAGGAGACCGCGTACACCATCCAGATCAGCAAGGAACTCGGCCCGGAGAACACGATCGCCGACGCCTACGTCTCCGAGGAAGCCCTGCGCGAGGCGGGGATCGACCAGGCGCAGGCGATCGCGTTCGTCGACGGCGACGACCGGACCAACATCCACGCCGCGATGCGCGCCGCGGCCCTGCGCCCGGGTATCAGGGTCGTGATCCGCATGTTCAACCAGCGGCTCGGCGTGCACATCGCGCAGCTGGTGGACAACTGCACGGTCCTGTCGGCCTCGGCGACCGCCGCCCCGGCGTTCGTCAACGCCGCCCTGCAGCGCCCGCACTCGGTCCGCGCCGGCGGCCGGGCGCTGCGGATCGCCATCGGCCAGGACATCGACATGCGGCAGACGCCGTTCCTGATCGCCGACGCCATCGACCGGGACCGGCAGTCGGACATAGAGGTGCTGCCGACGGCGGCGGCGCGCAGCCGCACGCGGGAGTGGATGCTGTTGCAGGAGCGCTCGCCGCGGCACGCCGCGCTGCAGTTCCTGGACGCCTCCGACACGATCGTGCAAGGGAACGTGTACAAGGCCCCGCTCGCGGCACGTCTGCTGTGGCGCGCCTCGGACACGCTGAAGTTCTTCACCAGCGCCAAACTGCGCACGATCCTGATGGCGTCGGTGGCCACGCTGGCGGTGTCGTTCCTCGGGATCTGGTCGCTGGCCAGGCCGTTCGGCTGGGCTCTGTACGAGTCCCTGCTCGACGTCGCGGGGTCCGCGGTCCCGGACACGTACGGCCAGCCGAGCTCGGTCGGCGGGAACGTGCAGCGGCTGTTCCAGGTCGCGATCACGCTGTCCGGCATCGTGCTGATGCCGGTGGTCACGGCGGTGTTCGTGGAGAGCACGGCCACGCGCCGCAGCGTCCGCACCCGGCAGCCGAGCACCGGCCTGCGCGGGCACGTCGTGGTGGTCGGCCTCGGCAACGCCGGCACCCGGGTCACGGCCCTGTTCCGGGAGCTCGGGGTGCCGGTGGTGGGCATCGAGCGCGACGCCGAGGCGCGCGGGATCGCGGCGGCGCGCGGCCTGGACGTCCCGGCCGTGGTCGGCGACCGGCCGATCGACGACGCCCTGCGCCGGGCCCAGATCGCCCGGGCCCGCGCGGTCGTGGCGGTGACCGGCGACGACGTCACCAACCTGGAGGCCGCGCTGGAGGCCCGGGCCATCAACCCCGAGGTCCGGGTCGTGGTCCGGCTCTTCGACGACGACTTCGCCTCGCACGTCTACAAGGAGTTCGGCAACACCGCCTCCCGCTCGGTGTCCTACCTCGCCGCCCCGGCCTTCGCCGCCGCGATGATGGGACGCGAGGTCCTGGGCACGCTGTCGGTGTACCGCAAAGTCCTGCTGATCGCGGAGGTCGCGGTCGAGGAGGGCTCGGAGCTGGCCGGGCAGGAGCAGCGCGATCTCGACAAGCCCGGCCTGACACGGGTCCTGGCCGTCCGGCGCGCCGGCAGCACGGCCTTCGACTGGTCGGGGGCCGACCGCGGCCGGCTCCTGCAGGCCGGCGACCAGCTGATCGTGGCCGCGACGCGCGCCGGCTTCGGAGGGCTGGCCGGGCGCATCGGCGAGGGAAATACTGAAGCGGACCCGGTATCGGGAGAGTGATGCGGACGAAGGGGGGATGTGCCACCGATGAGTGACACTCCGCAAGGCGGATGGGATTCCGGTCCTGAGGGCTACGGCACTGAGGGCTACGGAACGAAGAGCTACGACACCGAGGGATTCGGCCCAGGGTTCGGCTCCGGGGGATTCGCCGCGCCCGACGGCGGCGGCTTCGCCTCTCCGGCGAGCGACGCGCCGCCGACGCAGGCCGCGATCCCGGTGCAGCCGCCGTACCCGCCGCAGCCTTCGTATCCGCAGGGCTCGTATCCCCAGCCCAACTATCCCCAGGGCTACCCGCCGCAGCTGTATCCCGGCGGGTACTACGGTCCGCCGATGCTGCGGCAGCAGACCAGCGGTATGGCGGTCACCGGCATGGTGATGGGGATTCTCAGCCTGGTGCTGTTCTGGGCTTCGCTGCTGGGGCCGCTGCTCGCGCTCATGGGGATCATCTTCAGTTCGGTCGGACTGTCGCAGAGTTCGAAGCCGGGCTGGACCGGCAAGGGGATGGCGATCGCCGGGCTGGTGTGTTCGCTGATCAGCATGGCCTTCTGGGTGTTGTTGGCGATCGCCATCGCATCGATCTTGGCTTAGGCCATCGTTGACGCCCTCGTTCAGCAGTCCCGAAGCTCGGGCGACTGGTTGAGGATCTGGGCGCGTTCCGACGTGAAGCGCCGGTAGGTCTCCGAGCCGACCGCCTCGGGCCGGAACACCGCGACCCGGTGGCAGTTCTGGAAGGCGAGCTTCACCGCGAAGCGCCGCTCCAGGCTGCCGCGGATGGCGTCGGAGGCCAGGGCGCGCAGGAGTTCGGCGCGCTCGGCGCCGGTCGGGGCGATCTGGTTGTCGGCGAACTGCCTGGCCGGGTCGGCGTGCAGGTCGGCGGCGAGCTTCTCGACCACGGTGTGCGCGTACGGGAGCGAGGCGGCGACGGTGTCGGCGAACTCCGCCTCGTTCACCTCGCCGACTTCGGCCTGCTTGAGCAGGTGCGGTGCGACGTCCAGGGACATGCTGGGGCTTCCTCTCGATAATGAATGTCGTTTTCATCAGGAGGGTAGACCCGGCCTCGGGGCGGACGGCTCAAGATCCGGTCAGACCGGCGTGTCGCGGGACGTGAACAGCACCGCGAGCTGCGTGCGGCTGCCGCAGGAGGTGGCGGCCAGGACCCGCGTCAGGTGCTTCTTGACCGTGTCCACGCCGATGAACAGGCGCGCGGCGATCTGCCGGTTGGTCAGGCCCTGCGCGGCGAGGTCGGCGACGTCCCATTCGCGCGGCGTCAGGTCCCAGTCGGCCCGGGTGGCCAGGCGGGAGCGGTGCCGGGCCAGCTGCTCGGCGGCCGGCGGCGTCAGGTGCCGGCGCAGCACCCGCAGCACGGCCAGGTCGCGGTCCGGGACCCGCCGCACACCGTCCGGCACGGCCAGGCCGACCCACAGCACCCCGGACGGCGCGGCGTCGATGAGCATCGCGGCCTTGTCGGCGATGCCGCGCGGGAGCAGGAACTGGTCGCGGAAGCGAGCGCCCTCCGAACCCTCCTCGACGTCGGTCAGCCGCGCCACTCCGACCCCGGCCAGCCGCCGTAGGAAACCCTGGTCGCGGAACGGGTCCACGCGCTCCCAGCCGCCGGCGGCATAGGTGTCCAGGAACTCGGCCGAGTATCCGGCCAGCACGCCGCAACCGTTCTCGACCGCGTCGGCCGCTGTGTCACCGTGCAGCACGGTCACGCCGTTGTAGCCGAACCACGTCCGCAACGCCGTGACCAGCAGCTCCCGGAACTCCGCGAGGTCCCCGGCGTGGTCCACGGCCTCCACCACCCCGACCACGCGCCGGTAGTCCTCCGGGCTCAGCGGCTCGTCGGCGGGCAGCGGTCGGGGGCGCGGGGCGGGTCCGGGCAGTGCGACGGTCACCCTTCGATGTTCCACCTTCGGGCCATACCGGGGCCACCCGGCCCCGCCTGAACATGGAGGCATGACAGATGGAACCCCCACCCCGCGCCGTTGGTTCGTCACCGGCGCGAACAGCGGCTTCGGCCTGGCCATCGTGCACGCCGCCCTGGCGGCCGGCGACGAGGTGGTCGCGGCGGTCCGGCGCCCGGACACCATGCGCGAGCTGGCGGCGGCCTCCGGCGGCCGGGTGTCAGTGGTCGAACTCGACCTGCGCGACCGCGACCGGCTCCGCTCGGCCGTCGAGGCCGCCGGACGCGTCGACGTCCTGGTGAACAACGCCGGCTTCGGCCTCGTCGGCGCGATCGAGGAGACCGGCGAGGCCGAGCTCCGCGACGCGATGGAAGTGATGTTCTTCGGGCCGCTGGAGCTGACGCGCCTGGTGCTGCCGCAGATGCGCGCCCGCCGCTCCGGCACGGTCGTGCAGCTGAGCAGCATGGGCGGGATGCTGGCGTTCCCGGGCGTCGGCGCGTACTGCGCGGCCAAGGGCGCGCTGGAGCTGGCGAGCGAGGCGCTGGCCGGCGAGGTGGCGCCGCTGGGTATCAAGGTGCTGATCGTGGAGCCAGGTGCGTTCCGCACGGGCTTCGCCGGCCCGGCGGCGCTGCAGGCGGTCGAGGCGCGGATCGCGGACTACGACGGCACGGCCGGCGCCACGCGCGACGGGCTGCCGACGTCGCACGGCGCGCAGGAGGGCGACCCGGCGAAGGCCGCGGCGGCGGTGCTGGAGGTGCTGGGGTGGAAGGAGCCGCCGCTGCGCCTGGCGCTGGGAAACGACGCGGTGGACGAGATCCGGGCGAAGCTGTCGCGGGTCGGCGCCGATCTGGACGCGACGGAGGAGCTTGGGCGGGCCATGACGGTGTGAGACAGAAATCTGTTTCAGCTGAGATCTGACTCGGTCGCGAAGCGCTCGGCTGTCCCGTGAACAGTGCATGCGAAGGCGCCGGACAGCAGTCCGCGCCGCATGCACTCCTCGGTCGTCGCGCCGCGCAGCACCCCCGACATGAATCCGGACACGAAGGCGTCGCCGGCGCCGTTGCTGTCGACGACTGGTCCCGCCGGTGTGACGGCAGGGAAGTGCTGGGTGCTTTCCCCGCGCACGGCCAAGTAGGCACCGCGAGCGCCATCTGTGGCGACGACGGTCCTGGCCCGACCGCGTGCCAGCACCTCAGTCAGGACCGCGTCGCGGCAGTCCCCGAGGTTCGCGGCGCTCAGGAAGACGTGGTCGGCGGCGTGGGCGAAGTCCTTGTGGTGGTCGTTGATGCCGTCCCAGTCGTGGAGGTCGGTCGAGATGCTGGCTCCGTGCCGGAGCGCGACCGGCAGGACGTGCCGCGCGTAGTCCGCTATGACCACGTGCACGTGCCGCGAGCGTGCGAGCCAGCCCTCATAGAAGCCCTCCGGCATCCGCTGCCCCGGCACGCCGCGCGGGTCGTAGAACGACATGCGGCGTCCGTCGGCCGAGACCAGGTTCACCGCGCGCACGGTTCCCGCCGACGACGGCAGCCAGGAGAAGTCCAGCCTCTCGTCGGCGAACCGGCGGCGGACCAGGTCGCCGAAGGTGTCCTCGCCGAGGAAGTCGACGAACTTCACGCGCAGCCCGAGCGACCGCACGCCGAGGGCCACGGCCGTCCCGGTGTGCGCCACGTAGGACTCGATCGGCGGCACCAGCACCGAATCCGCATACGGCGCCGGCAGCTCCGGCACGCGGACGATGGTGTCGATGCCCGCGCCGCCGACGACCAGCACATCGAACTGGCTCGCTGACTCAGCATCCTGCGCCACTGCCCCGACCTCCGCTATCGCCGAAACGAAATCGCCGCGCCTCATGAACCCGCGCGGTGGCCCTGGAATCCAGCCACCGCAACCGCCGCTACCGCCGCACCCGCGGCCCCGACCCCGTAGACCCCCGCACCACCAGCTCCGGCGCGAACACGAACTCCGTGTGCGGCGCGTGCCCCCCGCCGACCTCCTCCAGCAGCGCGCGCACCGCCGCCGCCCCCATCGCGGCAACCGGCTGGCGCACCGTCGTCAGCGGCGGGTCGGTGTACGGGATCAGCGGCGAGTCGTCGTAACCGACCACCGAGATGTCGCCCGGCACCGCCATCCCCCGCGCCCGCACCTCGGCGATCGCGCCGAGCGCCATCATGTCCGAGGCGCACACGATGCCGGTGCAGCCCTTGTCCAGCAGCTTCGCCGCCGCCGCGCGGCCGCCTTCGAACCCGTACAGCGAGTACTCCACGAAGTCGGCCGGGTTCTCGACGCCCAGCGTGTCGCGCAACGCGGCCGTAAAGCCCTCTATCTTCCGGATCACCGGCACGTAGCGCTTCGGCCCGACCGCCAGCCCGATCCGCTCGTGCCCCAGGTCCGCGAGGTGGTTCACCGACAGGCGGGCCGCCAGGGCGTCGTCAGGGCTGATGAAGGGCGCTGCGATGCCCTCGGCGAAGCCGTTGATCAGGACGAAGGGCACGCCCCGGTCCGACAGCCGGTGGTACCGGTCGCGCGAGGCGGTGGTGTCGGCGTGCAGCCCGGAGGCGAACACGATGCCCGCGACCCCGTGCTCGATCAGCAGCTCGACGAGGTCGTCCTCGGTCGCGCCGCCCGGCGACACCGTCGCCAGCACCGGCGTGTAGCCGTGGTGCGTCAGCGCGCGCTCCACCGCCTGCGCCATCGCCGGGAAGATGGGGTTGTCCAGCTCCGGGATGATCAGCCCGATCAGCGCGGCGGTCCGCTGCCGCAGCCGCGTAGGGCGCTCGTAGCCCATGACGTCCAGCGCCGCCAGCACCGCCTGCCGCGTGGCGGCGGCCACCCCCGGCTTGCCGTTCAGCACCCGGCTCACCGTCGCCTCGCTCACCTTCGCCTGCGCGGCGATGTCCGCGAGTCGTGCGGTCGATGGCAGTGAAGCGTTGTCCGTCATGGCGCCCATTCTTTCGCTCCCGGTCCTGGAAATGGCTAGATCCGCCACCAGGCGGCCGAGTCTGCGGGCAGTTCAGCATTGTCGGCGGTCACCGACACCGAGGCGGAAGCCAGCAGCAACGCGCCTGGAACGGGCAGCTCGACCGGCAAAGGTCCCGTGTTCACCGTGCAGACGAACCCGTCCCCGCGCCGGAACGCGAGCACGCCGTCCGGCGCCGGCAGCCACACCAAAGCCGTCTCGTCGGTCTCCGCGCCGAGGTCCGGCAGCTCCCGCCGCAGCGCCAACGCCGAGCGGTACAGCTCCAGCATCGAGCCCGGATCCCCCGACTCCGCCTCCACCGACGACGCGCCCCACGACGACGGCGCCGGCAGCCACGAAGCCTCGGACCCCTCCGGCCCGAAGCCGTAGGTGGGAGCGACGCCCGACCACGGCAGCGGCACCCGGCAGCCGTCCCGGCCCTTCGACGGGTCGCCAGACTGGATCCCCTGCGGATCCACCAGGAACTCGACCGGGATGTCCAGGACCTCCGGCAGCCCCAGCTCCTCCCCCTGGTACATGTACGCCGACCCCGGCAGCGCCAGCATCAGCAGCGCCGCGGCCCGGGCCCGCGCGAGCCCCACCGCGCCGCCGCCGTAGCGCGTCACGTGCCGCTTCATGTCATGGTTCGACAACACCCACGTCGACGGCGCGCCGACCGAGCCGGCGGTGGCCAGCGAGTGGTCGATCGCCGTCCGCAGCGCCGCCGCCTCGAAGGGCCGGCCCAGGAAGTCGAAGTTGAAAGCCTGGTGCAGCTCGTCCGGCCGCACGTAGTTCGCCAGCCGCTCCGGCGTCGGCGCCCACGCCTCGGCCACGCCGATGCGCTCGCCGTCGTAGGAGTCCAGCAGCAGCCGCCAGGCGCGGTAGATCTCGTGGACGCCGTCCTGGTCGAAGAACGGCAGCACCGCGTTGCCGATCATCTCCACGTGGTCGGCGTGCCCGACGTCCGGCAGCCCCGGGGCCTTGACCATGCCGTGCGCGACGTCGATCCGGAAGCCGTCGACGCCGAGGTCCAGCCAGAAGCGCAGGACGTCCAGCATCTCCGTCCGCACCTCCTCCAGCTCCCAGTTCAGGTCCGGCTGCGCGGGCGCGAACAGGTGCAGGTACCACTGCCCGGGCGTCCCGTCCGGGTTCACCGTCCGGGTCCACGCCGGGCCGCCGAAGACCGACTCCCAGTCGTTCGGCGGCAGCTCGCCGCGCGCGCCGCGGCCCTCGCGGAAGATGTAGCGGGCGCGCGCGGCACTCCCCTCGGATGCCGCGAGCGCCTCCACGAACCACACGTGCCGATCGGAGGTGTGGTTCGGCACCAGGTCGACGATCACGCGCAGCCCCCGGGCGTGCGCGTCGACCATCAGGGCCCGGAAGTCGTCGAGCGTGCCGAACACCGGGTCCACGGCCCGGTAGTCGGCGACGTCGTACCCGAAGTCGGCCATCGGCGAGGAGTAGAACGGCGTGATCCACAGCGCGTCCACGCCGAGGTCGGCCAGGTACGGCAGCCGGGAGCGGATGCCCGGCAGGTCGCCGACCCCGTCCCCGTCGGAGTCGGCGAACGAGCGGATGTAGACCTGGTAGATCACCGCGTCGCGCCACCAGTCGGTGCGGCGGGCACCGGATTCGCGGGCCAGCTCCGCTTCGACGGTGAGTGTCTCGGTTGTCATGAACTCAGTTGCCCCAGAGGTAGTTCGAACGGTCGGCCGGGTCGGCGCCGGCCTCGGGCGGCGCGCCCGAGGCCCGGCTCAGCCCTTGGCGCTGCCGGAGGTCAGGCCGGCGACCAGGTTGCGCTGCACGAGCAGGAACATCACGCCGGCCGGGATCGCGATCAGCACCGAGGCCGCGGTCATCAGGCCCCATTCGCCCTTGTACTGCGAGACGAAGGTGCGAAGGCCCACGGCGAGCGTGTACTTGTCCGAGCTCTGCATGAAGGTGTTGGCGAAGGCGACCTCGGCCCACGCCGTCAGGAAGGAGTAGAAGGCGGTCACGGCCAGGCCCGGCCGGGCCAGCGGCAGCACCAGGCGCCAGAAGGTGCCGAACGGCGAGAGTCCGTCGACCCTGCCGGCCTCGTCGATGTCGATCGGGATCGTGTCGAAGTAGCCCTTGAGCATCCACGCGCAGTACGGCACCGCGGTGGTGCAGTAGACGAGGATCAGGCCGCCGAACGAGTTCACCAGGTGCAGCTTCGACATGATGTTGTACAGCGGCACGATCAGCACCGCGATCGGGAACATCTGGACCACCAGCAGCAGCCACATCGTGGCCCGGAAGCCCGGGAAGCGCATGCGCGAGACGGCGTAGCCGCAGGTGGCCGCGATGAAGACGGCCAGCGCCATGGTGCCCACCGAGACGATGAGCGAGTTGCGGAACCAGGTGAGGAAGTCGGTGTCGTTCAGCACCTGGCTGTAGTTGCCGAAGTTGAGGTGGCTGAAGTCGCCGGGGTGGGCCCACTGGCCGTCCTTGGTCTTCAGCGAGGTCAGCGCGACCCAGACGATCGGGAAGATCGCGATGAAGGACGCGGCGATCAGCGTGGCGTGGATCGCGACGGAGGCCAGCGGGGAGCGCTTGGTGCGCGAGTACTTCTTGCCCGGGGCGGCGACGGCGCGATCGGCTGCCTGGTCGACCGCCTGGCCGGCCGCCCGGCCCGACTCGGCGGAGTTCACGGACTCGGTGGCCGCGCTCATGCCTGCACCTCCAGCTTGGCCTGCGACCGCCGGTAGACGGTGGCGAAGACGAGCAGCATCGACAGGATCACCACTCCGTAGGAGGCGGCCTCGGCGTACTGCCGGATGTTCGCGAACGCGACCTGGTAGGCGTGCGTGACCAGGATGTCGGTGGATCCGGCCGGGCCGCCCTCGGTGACCAGGAAGATGACGTCGAACTTGTTGAACGTCCAGATGACGCCGAGCAGCGTGACGGTCATCATCACCGGCCGCAGCCCCGGCAGCGTCACCATGCGGAAGCGCTGCCAGGCGGTCGCGCCGTCCATCTCGGCGGCCTCGTAGAGCTCCTTGGGGATGGTCTGGAGACCGCCGAGGAAGGAAACCATCATGAACGGCACGCCCATCCAGACGTTGACCGCGATCACCGCGATCTTCGCCGAGGTGGGCTGCGCCAGCCACTGCACGCCGTGCATCCCGAAGTACTTCAGCACCGCGTTGAACACGCCGTTGTCGTTGTAGAGCAGGCGCCACGCGAAGGCCGCCACGAAACCGGGGACGGCCCACGGCAGGATCAGCATCAGCCGGTAGCCGCCGCGGAACCTGATCTTGCGGTTCAGCAGAACGGCCAAGCCGAGGCCGATGGTGATGTGGAAGAAGACGTTGAGGAACGTCCAGATCAGGGTCCACGTCAGGGTGCTGTAGAAGTGTCCGTCGTTGCCGGACAGGATGTCCCAGTAGTTGTGCAGCCCGACGGAGTGGTAGCTCGGCGGGATGTGGTTCACGCCGATGTCGTGGCCGATGGTGGACTCGTCGGCGTTGGTGGTCGACAGGTACGCGCCCCAGATGAAGGGGTAGCCGACCAGGACCAGCATCACCAGCACGACCGGGGCGGCCATGGCCCAGCCGTACCAGTACTTCTCGAACGAGCGGCTCAGGCCTTTCCACAGGCCCGGCGCTGTCGGAGTTCTCATGTCGTCCCTACCTGATCCCTGCCTGGTTCGGCGATCCTGCGACGCCGTCGTGCCGTCAAGGTGGTGAGCCACCGTCGCCGGTGGTGAGCCGCGCGGGAGGCGGGACCCTCACTTCCCGCTGCCCGCGCGACCGGTCTGGCGCGGGTTTCAGCTCTTGCTGAAACCCGGCAGGATCTGCGCGAACTGGGTCGCGGCGTCGTTCAGCGCGGCCTGCGGGGACTTCTGGCCGCCGAGGATCGCCTGGTAGTCGGTGTCCAGCGGGGTGAACAGGTCCGAGGCGCCGGCGACCGGCGGGCGGCCGACCGCGTTCTTCAGCGGGCCCTCGAAGGCCGACAGGATCTTGTTGTTCGCGACCTGCGGGTCGGAGTAGGCCGAGGTGCGGGTCGGCAGCACGTTGTTCTTGGCGGCGATGGTGGCCTGGTTCTGCGCGTCGTTCAGGAACGCGATGAACAGGTAGGAGGCGTCGAGGTTCTTCGAGCCCGCGTAGACCACCAGGTTGTGGCCGCCGACCGGGGCGCCGGCCTTCACCGAGCCGGCCGGGACGGTGGCGATGCCGAGGTTGTCGGCGCTGCTGAAGGCCGAGCCCTTCAGGTCGTCGGCGGTGGACCACGGGCCGTTGACGACCATGGCGACCTTGCCGTCCTTGAAGGCGGTCTGCATGTTGTTGTAGCCGTCCTTGGTCACGTCGGTGACCGCGGCGCCGGACTTGACCAGGTCCTGCGCGATGCCCACGGCCTTGAGCGCGGTGGCGTCGTTGACCGTGATCTTCTTGGCCGAGGCGTCGATGATGTCGCCGCCCTCGCCGTAGATGAAGGGCAGCAGGTAGTAGGACGCGGCGTCCAGGAACGTGCCGTCGACGCCGGCCTTGGCCTTGATCTGCAGGCTGTCGGTCTTGAGCTCGTCCCAGGTCTTCGGCGGGGTGGTGATGCCGGCCTTGGCAAGCAGGTTCTTGTTGTAGAGCAGCGAGAGCGTGTCAGTAACCTGAGGAACGCCGTAGATCTTGCCGTTGTAGTGGTCCGAGGCGTACGGGCCCGGCATGTAGTCGGAGTCGTTCGCCAGGGCCGGGGTGCCGTCCAGCGGCTGCAGGTAGCCGAGCTGCGCGAAGGCCGGCGTCCACCCGACGTCGGCGCGCAGCACGTCGGGCGCACCGCTGCCGGACTGCGCGGCGGTCTTGAACTTGTCCTCGGCGTCGGAGAACGGCACGTTGACGTAGTTGACCTTGATGTTCGGGTACTTCGCCTCGAACGCCTTGATGATCGGCTGGTAGTTCGGCGCCTCATTGGTCGCATCCGAGGTGTCCCACCAGGTGACCGTGCCCTTGACCGACGCCGGGTCCTTGGCGGCGGCGGAACCGCTCGCGGAGCCGCCGGACTTGCTGCTGCTGCAAGCCGTTGCAGCAAGTGCCAGGACTGCTATCGCCGCGATACCGGCGCCGCGCTTGGCGGCCGTGCTGCGTCGCATCGAAGACTCCTTGGGGGATGGCTTTGAGGGGATCTGCGCCACTGTCTGGGCGGCGCGGGTGCTGACGCTAGCAAGGGGTGAGGCGGCGATGAAAGACTTTGCTGCAAGATTTCTGCAACTTGCGGATAACGATGCGGCAACGTGGGCTTTACGCGGGGGGCGCGGTGAGTGGTTGCAGCAAGCTTCGCCAGAAAGTGGCTACTCGGGCCCGCGCGCGGTCGTGCTCACCGATGCCGCCGGCCGCGCCGCACCATCGAACTGCGCCACCCCGCGAAGGCATCAGACCGTTCGCGAAGCCATAAAGATCGCCGGTGAACCGGCGGACCTCACTCGTCCCGCTCGGCCAGCACCAGTTCGCCGACCTCTTCGACCAATACCTCGCGGGCCTCGCGCGGCAGCCCGTCGTCGGTCACCAGCACCGCCGCATCCCCCAGCCCGGCGAACGCCGACAGCCCGACCACGCCCCACTTCGTGTGGTCCGCGACCACGACCAGGTTGCGGGCTGCGGAGACCAGGGCGCGGTTGGTCTCGGACTCCATCAGGTTCGGGCTGGTGTAGCCGGCGGCGGCGTCCATGCCGTAGACGCCGAGGAAGACCTGGTCCAGGTGCAGGGTGCGGATGGCTTGGACCGCTATCGGGCCGACCAGGGCCTCCGACGGGGTGCGCATGCCGCCGGTGAGGATCACCGTCTGGTTGTTGCCGGGGTTGGCGCTTTCGTGGGCGTGCAGGACGTCCGCGACGCGCAGGGAGTTCGTGACCACCGTCAGGTCCGGGACCCCTACCAGGTGCCTGGCCAGGGTGTACGTCGTGCTGCCGCCGCTGATGCCGATGGCGGTGCCGGGGCGGACGAGCTCCGCCGCTGTGCGGGCGATCGCGTCCTTGGCCGGCTGCTCCATCTCGGCCTTGACCGTGAACGCCGGTTCGTCGGTGGATCCGGCGCGGCGCACCGTGGCGCCGCCGTGGACCTTCGTCAGGAGGCCGCGCGAGTCCAGGACGTCCAGGTCCCGGCGCACGGTCATGTCCGACACCCCGAGCAGGCGCGTCAGATCGTTGACCCGCACGCCCCCGGTCCGCTGGACCTCCTCGAGGATCCGCGCCTGCCGCTGCGCTGCCAGCATCGGATGTCCCTGTCCCCTTCGTGCCGCCCGATCCGCCCGATCGGCCTGGTACCGACTGAACGCACGGTAACACGCTCACCAACTCTTACAGGCCTGGTAGAGCGCCAGACCGGGGATCCGGGCGGAACGTACCCGGCGTGCCGGGTCGAATCCGGCACCGCGGAGCCAGCTTTGGAGCTCCGCCGGGGTGTACACCGTCGATCCGGATGTCAGTCGGACGAACAGCGCCAGGTGTGTGGCGGCCGCGTTGGCGCGGCCCCGGCCCCGGCCCCAGACCCGGCCGGGGCGCGGCGGGTCGGCGAAGGCGTCGAGGACGGCCAGCGTGCCGCCGGGCTTCAGGGCCTTGGCGGCCCGGGCGAGCAGCGCCGGGATCTCGCTCTCGGTGAGGTGGTGCAGCAGGTTGAAGCACAGCACGGCGTCCTGGCCCTCGGGGAACTCCGCGTAGCGGGCGTCGCCCTCGGCGAAGGTCACCCGGTGCGCCAGGCCGGCGGCCTCGATCACCTCGCGCCCGACCCGCACGCTGCCCGGCAGGTCCAGCACGGTCGCGGTGAGGGCGGGGTGCCGCCGGCACAGCGTGGCCGAGTACCAGCCGTGGCCGCCGCCGACGTCCAGGACGCTGCCCGCGTTCTCCGGCAGCACCAGCCGGCGCGCCACCTCGGGCGCCGACAGGCGCGCCAGGTCCAGTTGGCCCAGGATGTAACGGCGCCAGTAAGGGTCCTCCGGGCCCCGTTCGTGGTGCTCGACGGAAGCGCCGGTCTCGATCAACCGGTCCAGGTCCCGCCACCAGTCGAAGTAGTCGCCGCAGGAGTTCACGAAGCGCGCCACGCCGACCTCGGACTCCGGGTCCAGCCAGCGCCGGTCGCGGCGCGCCAGGCGCACCGTGCCGTCCCGGGACCGGCGCGCGTGGCCGGAGGCGATCAGGCAGTCCACGAGCAGCCGAGTCGGCGTCTGCGCCAGGCACAGGTCCCGCGCGATCTCCTCGGTCCGGGCCGGCGCGCTCGCCAGGCGCGCGACGACCCCGGTCCGCACCGCCGCCACCAGTACGCCAGATGCCGCAATACCTCCCCATGCCTCGGCGGCCGGAGTCGGGACTAGGTTGGCGCGCAGGGCCACGCGCTCCAGAGTGTTGCCGCCACGCAGCGCCAGTCGCATGGTCCTTGCTTACCCCCGTCGAGGAGAACTTGATGCCGATCCTCAAAGCCCTGTTCCGTACCTGCCATCCGCTGCCCTCGTTGGCCGTCACGGCGATGTTCGCAGCGTTGATCGCGCAGGCCGCCCCGCACGGTCTGGGGCCGGCCGCGGCGATCCCGGCGGTGCTGCTCGGCGAGATGTCCATCGGATGGTCGAACGACTACTTCGACGCCGCGCGCGACGCGATGGCCGGCCGGACCGACAAACCGATCGTCTCCGGGGTCGTCTCGCAGCGCACGGTGCTGATCGCGGCGATCGTCGCGGTCGCGGCCTCGGTTCTGCTGGCGTTCTCGATCAACTCGGCCTGCGGGACCGTGGACGTCGTCCAGATGGCGGCGGGCTGGTTCTACAACGCGGGGCTGAAGATCACACCGGTCTCAGGGCTCGCCTACGCGGTCGGGTTCGGGCTGATCCCGGAGTTCGCGACGAGCACCGCGCCCGGCGTGCCGTCGGCCCGGGCCGGGGTGCTGGCCGCGGCGGTGCTGCTGGGCGTCGGCGGCCACCTGGCGAACGCGCTGCCGGACCTGGAGGGCGACCGTGTAGCCGGGGTAAGGGGGCTACCGAACGTATTGGCGGACCGCTTCGGCGCCGGATTCGTGCGGATCATCACGGTCCTGCTCTTACTCGGCGCCTCGGGGTTCCTGGCGATCGCCGGATCCCCGTGGCTGTGGCTGGGCTTCGCGGTCGCGGCGCTGCTGGCCTGGCTGGGGATCAGCGGCGAGGGCCGCGCGCCGTTCTTCGCCGCGCTCGCGATCGCCGGGATCGACGTGGCGATGTTCGTCCTCGGCGGGGTGCCGCTGTCCTGAAATCTGTCCTGAAATCTGTCCTGAAACCGCCGCCACACCTGACACACCTCACACACCTGACACGCCGCATTCATCAAGACGTGCGCATTATTCGGCCCGGCCGCGGGTACCGGGTAACCTGACGCGCCCGCGTCAGCAGTTCCGTGCGACCGGCGAGGGAGCGTAAGGGTGTCCCGCATCGCGGCAGTCACTTCGGCTCTCCCTTCCCATCGTTACGAACAGGACGAACTGGCTGCGGCCACGGCGGAGCTGTGCGCACTGCCGCCGACCCGGCGGGCGCTGCTGGACCGGTTGTCCGCCAACGCCGGCGTCCGGACCCGGCACACCGTGCTCCCTCTCACCGGCTACCGGCGGCTGGACGGGATCGACAGCGTCAACGACACCTACATCGAGCACGCCACCGAGCTCGGCGAGCGGGCGGTCGAGGACGCCCTGCGCCAGGCGGGGGTCACCGCGGAGGACGTGGACCTGTTCGTCACCACGTCGGTGACCGGCGTCTCGGTGCCGTCGCTGGACGCCCGGCTGGTGCCGCGGCTCGGGATGCGGCCGGACGTGAAACGGGTCCCGATGTTCGGGCTGGGCTGCGTGGGCGGCGCGGCCGGGCTGGCGCGGATCCACGACTATCTGCGGGCGTGGCCGGACCACACGGCGGTGCTGCTGGCGGTCGAGCTGTGCTCGCTCAGCGTGCCGCTGGTCGACCCGACGGTGCCCGATCTCGTGGTCAGTGCCTTGTTCGGGGACGGCGCCGGAGCGGTGGTGGTGCGCGGTGCCAACCGGGGCGCCTCGACCGTCCGGATCGTCGCGACCCGCAGCGAACTGTGCCCGAACACCCACGACGTCCTCGGCTGGCACCTGGGCCCGCAGGGCTTCCGCATCGTGCTGACCACCGAGCTCGCCGAGGTCGTGGAACGGGAGCTCGGCGGCGTGGTCAAACGGTTCCTCGCGGACCACGGATTACAGGTCCCTGACGTCGCCGCCTGGGTCGTGCACCCCGGCGGCCCGAAGGTGATCGACGCGGTGCGCGACTCGCTGGAGCTGCCGGAGGCACAGGTCGCCACGGCCCGCGCGGCGCTGGCCGAGGCCGGCAACATGTCCTCGGCCTCGATCGTGCAGGTGCTGGGCAAGGAACTGGCCGCGCCGGACGCCGAACCGGGGCCGATCGTGGTCGTGGGTCTCGGGCCGGGCGTGAGCATCGAGCTGCTGCTGCTGGAGCGGCTCGGATGATCGCCTACTACGCGCTGGTGATCGCCACGTGCTTCGAGCGGCTCGCGGAACTGGTCGTGGCCAAGCGGAACGCGGCGTGGAGCCTGGCGCGCGGCGGGGTGGAGAGCGGCCGCGGACACTACCCGCCGATGGTGGTGCTGCATACCGGGCTGCTGGCCGGGTGCCTGATCGAGCCGGCGGTCGCGCACCGATCGTTCGTCCCGGCGCTCGGGATTCCCATGCTGGTGCTCGCCGTCGGCTCGCAAGGGCTGCGGTGGTGGTGCATCAGGACCCTGGGAAACCGGTGGAACACCCGCGTGATCGTGGTGCCGGGGCTGCCTCTGGTGGATTCCGGGCCGTATCGGTGGTTCGCGCATCCGAACTACGTGGCCGTCGTGGTCGAGGGCTTCGCGTTGCCGCTGGCCGGTTCGGCGTGGGTGACGGCGCTGGTGTTCACCGTGCTGAACGCGTGGCTGCTGACCGTGCGGCTGCGATGCGAGATCAGAGCCCTGTGCGCGACGCCGTGAGCTCCGTGCACGACGGCCTGAGCCCTGGATACGACGTCCTGGTGGTCGGCGGCGGTCCGATCGGGCTGGCGACGGCGTGCTACGCGGCCGAGGCGGGGCTCTCCGTGGTCGTCGCAGAGCCCCGGAGCGGGCCGATCGACAAAGCCTGCGGCGAGGGGCTGATGCCACCCGCCGTGGCCGCCCTGGGGGCCCTCGGCGTCGATCCGGCGGGCCAGCGGCTGCGCGGGATCCGGTATCGCGACGCGGGGCACAGCGTGGACGCGGAGTTCCGCAGCGGCCCGGGACGCGGCGTCCGGCGCACGGTGCTCCACTCGGCGCTGGCCAAGCAGGCCGAGAGCGCCGGGGTCGAGGTGATGTCGGAGCGTGTGACCGAGTTCCGTCAGTCCGCCGGCGGCGTGGAGGCCTCGGGGATCACGGCCCGCTACCTCGTGGCCGCCGACGGCCTGCACTCCCCCATCCGCCGAGTCTGCGGCCTGGAGCCGCCGCCGGCCCGGCACGCGCGCTACGGGCTGCGCAGGCACTTCCAGACCGCGCCGTGGACCGACTTCGTCGAGGTGCACTGGTCGGCCGGTTCGGAGGCGTACGTCACGCCGGTGGACGACGGCCTGGTCGGCGTGGCGATCCTCGGGCCGCCCGGCGCCGGCTTCGAGGACCGGCTGGCGGAGTTCCCGGAGCTGCGCGACCGGCTCGCGGGCGCGACCGCCGGTCCGGTGCGCGGCGCCGGGCCGCTGCGGCAGGCCGTGCGCCGCCGGGTCGCGCCGGGCGGCAGGGTCCTGCTGGTCGGGGACGCCTCGGGCTATGTCGACGCGCTGACCGGCGAGGGCATCAGCGTCGGGCTGGCGCAGGCCCGGGCGCTCGCGGCGTGCCTGGCGGCCGGGCGGCCGGGCGACTACGAGCGCCGGTGGCGCCAGGTCTCGCGCCGCTCGAACCTGCTGACCGCCGGGCTGCTGGCAGCGCGCCGCAACCCGGTGCTCGGTCCGCGCATCGTCCCGGCGGCCGGGGCGCTGCCGGCGGTCTTCGCCGGAGCGGTGCGACTGATCACTGGCTGATCACCGGCTGACCTGCGTTCATGGGAGCTGTCAAGGAAGTTCACCCGGACGGGTGTTCACTGGTGATCACCGAAGAGTTCACAAGAACCTGCGGTGAGAGTACATTGACGTACCGTGGCACGCCCGGTCACCGACTGTCACGAGAATGAGCGTATTGACACGACGCCGATCGACGCGAACCGGCGGAGCTCGCCGAGGCTCGGCGTCGACAGCGGGGGATGGGGAGCATGGCCAAGCCTGACAAGGACCCCCTCCCCCGGCTTTTCTGGTGGTATCTGGCCGCCGGGGCGGTGTCCTGGCTCGGGGACGGCCTGATCGTCGTCGGGTTCCCGCTGCTGGCCGCCGGGCTGACCGGCTCGCCGCTGGGGATCGCGGCCGTGATCGTCACCCAGCGCCTGGCGCCGATGCTGCTGTCGCTGCCGGCCGGGGCGCTGGCCGACCGCTGGAACGCCCGGATCACGGCGGTGGCCACCAACGTCGCGCAGGCCGTGCTGTTCGGCGTCGCCGCGGTACTGGTCGCCGGGAACCACCTCGGGCTGGTCGCGCTGATCGTCATCGCGTTCGTCGCCGACGCGCTCGGGACCCTGTTCACCTGCGCGAACGGCGCGCTGCTGGCGGACGTCGTGGAGCCCAAGCACTTCGGCGCCGCCAACACCTGGCTGCGGGCCTGCAACACGGTGATCGCGTTCGTGATCGGGCCGGGCTTCGGCGGGTTGCTGTACGCGACCGGCCGACAGCTGCCGCTGCTCATCGACGCCTGCTCGTTCGTGGTGGCGGCCGTGGTCCTGGCCGCACTG